>DASUTF010000306.1:0-36253 GCA_036374695.1 Pyrinomonadaceae bacterium | reverse complement strand
ATTATCGGCTCAGTCCATTACTGGACATTGCGTCTGCCTCTATCGACCAGGACCGCGGAATGGGGTTACCTGAACGTTTACCGGGAGTTCGGCGGCGAAGCGCTGCTGCTTGATATCAACTATCTCTGCGACTTGTTTCAGCGCGAGATGGCGAAGGCCGTCGAACGCGTGCTGCAAGCGACTGAGGATCAACCAGATGCTCCGGCGGTTGCTCAATTGGCGGTGGGATATGGCGGAGGTAACTCGATCGCCTAAACACTTAAGCAGATGATCAAAGCACAACGAACAATAATTCAGGTTTCATGGGCGCTGGGAATCCTGAGTCTCTTGAGCGGCTTTATCATTAAGCTGCTGCAACTCGAAACACGGCTGACCGTGGCGGGCCGTACTGCGTTTATCCTGGCCGGCACTTTCTTTCTTTGTGCGTTGGCTACGCGCGAGTTGCGGCGCGACTGACTCTCAAACTCGGGCCGGGCTCACGGCGTAGAACGCACTCTGAACGAGTCGAAGAACTGTTCGCATCTCTCAGCGATCGCTGCACTGTCCACGGACTTCGGGAAAATGCATTGCAGCACATAAACCCGCGGCTTTACGTCATAGAAGCGCGCTCGATCGATAAACTCCATTCCCTCCTCAGTCGTCGCGCTAATCTTCAGTTGCCGGCCCGGCGCGCCGCCCAAACTCATCGAGTGCTCATCCAGTAGAATGCCTTTGATGCTGGTAACCATCCCGTCCCGCGCCTTATCTAACGAGAACACAACGTCACCCGGATAATCGAAGTAAGCGACCATCATCATCCCCGTATTGCCGGAGGCCATCGCCATATATTGAGTCATCGGCGTCCCATCGGGCGCACTTACCTGCTGCGACGAGAGAGTCGGCTGGGCGGGAAGCAAAACGCTGTAGCGCCCCTCAGGGGAGGTGTATCTAAGCGAGGACTCTGCCTGCGACTGCGGCGGGCTTTGTCTCTGCGGAATAGTGATTGGCGTCGGTGCAGACCTCTCTTTGTGTTCCTGCGCGAATGTCGCTGCCGAAGAAACCAGCAGGGTAAGAATTGCAAAAGTCGTTTGTTTCATGGCGGACCCGATCATAGATTTCATTCTGACCGGCGAATCATAACAGAGGATCGCATCGTCCCGAACAGAGTAATTCAAGTTCAGCCTATGTTAGTATCCCGGCTCATCAAATTCCGCGCGAGGCTTCAATCAATGAGACGAGCATTCCTTCTGTCTTTGGCGACCGCAGCGTTGGTGTGGTGCGTTCTCACCCCCGCAGCGAAAGTTAGGTCCCAATCCGCGGCCGCGCCAACTCGGTCACTGCAAATAGCCGGCTTGCGCTCGCCGGTTACCGTGCGTCGTGACGAACGCGGCATTCCGTATATCGAAGCTGCAAACGACGAAGACTTATACTTTGCGCAAGGCTACGTCACCGCAAGCGATCGGCTGTGGCAGATGGATTTGCAGCGTCGCACAGCGCGCGGCGAGCTTTCTGAAATCTTTGGGCCAGCGACGCTGGCGCAGGACAAGCTACATCGCACGTTCGGTTTCAGTCGCATCATCGATCAGGCTGCCGCCAACCTCGATCCCAAATTCAGCGTCGCGGTCACGTCGTATGCCAAAGGCGTCAATGCCTACATCGACTCGCTCACCGACCAGACGATGCCGCCGGAGTTCCGGATCCTTCAGTACAAGCCGCGGCCGTGGATCCCCGCGGATTCACTCGCGGCCGGAGCGCTGATGGCTGAGTACCTGTCTTCAACGTGGCAGTTAGACGTGATGCGCGCGTCGCTCTCTTCCCTTCCCAAAGAAAAACGCGCAGCGCTTCTGCCTGAGACATCTCCCCTGGATGTTTTGGTGGTCGGAACGGATCGACGGCCGCCTGCGGTAAAGGGTCGGTCAGCGCGCCGGCGCAGTAGCCCCTCCGTCAAAGAGGGCGTTTCCCCAGCGATCCTCGCCGAGCTCAACGAACTCATCGCGGCGCAACAACAATCATTTGAGCTGCTCGGTCTCACACCGCCGTCTCTGGAAACAATTCACGCCAGCAACAATTGGGTTGTGTCCGGCAAACGCAGCGCCACCGGTAGACCTCTTTTGGCGAACGATCCGCACATTCCCGCGTCAGCACCAGGCATCTGGTACCAAACTCAACTGATTGCGCCCGGAGTGCATGTCGCCGGCGTGACGTTCTCTGGCCTGCCGGGAATTATCGTCGGCCACAACGAACGTATCGCGTGGGGCGTAACGAATCTCGGGCCGGACGTGCAGGACGTTTACATCGAAAAATTCGACAAGACGAATCCGACGAAGTACCAAACGCCCACAGGCTTACGTGACGCTGAAGTGAGACAGGAACAGATTAAAGTCCGCAAAAGCTTCACGAGTACTGCCACCGATACGCAGACTGTCGACGTCACGGTCACGCGGCACGGTCCGATCATTCTTGAGAAAGACGGCACGCGGTACGCGCTGCGATGGAGCTTGCTCGATCCGGCGACATTACAGACCGGCGGCATCTTTAACGTGAATCGCGCGCGGAATTGGAAAGAGTTCACGACCGCGCTCAGCAGCTATCGGGGGCCGACACAGAATTTCGTCTACGCAGACATCGACGGCCACATCGGTTACTACGGCGCGGGTCGGATTCCGATTCGCAAATCAGGCGACGGCAGCGTGCCCTATGACGGCGCGACCGATGACGGCGCGTGGACCGGTTTCATCCCGTTCGAAAAGCTGCCGCATCTTTACGACCCGCCGTCGGGCATGATCGTCACCCGAATCAACGCGTCGTGGGCTCGAGCTACCCCTACTTTGTCAGTCACGCATGGGCTTCGCCTTATCGCGCGCGTCGTATCTTTGACCTGCTGTCGGCCAAAGCAAAGCTGACGACTGACGACTTTCGAAAGATTCAGGGCGACGTTTATTCAATCGCCGGTAAGACATTCGCGCAACATGCGGCGAAGAGTTTACGCGGCGCCGGTTTCCAGCCTGCATCTTTCATCTCCGATCTCGAATCATGGGACGGCATGATGTCTGCCGATTCGCGCATGGCGGTGATCGTCTCGCAAATGAGGCCGGCCTTTCGCGCACGCATACTTAATGCGGTACTCGGCCCGGCACTGGCAAAGGGGTACGCCTGGCCCGAATCAGAGGTCATGGTCGACTGGATCGCGAGCGAGCAGCCGCGCGAATGGTTGCCGAAAGAATTCGCTACTTACGCGGATCTCTTCAAGGCCTCTTATGAAGATGCGCGTCAGGCACTCACGAAGAGTCTCGGCGCCGACGAATCAAAATGGAGTTGGGGAGCCCAGACAAAGGCACGTTTCAATCACTATCTCGCGCAGGCGCCGCTGATCGGCGCGCAGTTCATAATTGCGCCGATTCCCCAAAACGGGTCGGGCGGCACGGTCAATGTTGGCTCCGCAGTCTCAATGCGGATGATTGCCGACGTTAGTGATTGGGACAAGAGTCAGCATGGTATTCCGCTCGGACAGTCGGGCTGGCCAAACAGTCCCCACTGGAAAGATCAACTGGACGATTGGCGCAACGTGACTCCGCGTGCGTTTCCGTTCAGCAAAGCCGCGATCGCTTCGGCCACGAAAGAAACGGTTGTGTTAACGCCGAAGTAATGCGGGAGTTATCCACAGATTACACAGATATAAAAGCAGAAATTTAGTTAGAAGCCGGTCATCACGCACGAAAGTGGTTGCAAAAGGAAGACAGGCAGTAGTCTGCCTCTAAACTGAATCTGTGTAATCTGTGTAATCTGTGTAATCTGTGTAATCTGTGGATAACTCCGTGACGTGTAATGTGCGTAACCTGTCGATAATCCCCGCGCCGGTATCTGCCTAATCTGTGGACACCTTCCGCACATTCATCGCCATCGAACTCCCCGCTGACGTACGGGCGCGGGTCGCGCAACACATCGCTTGCCTGCGTCATGAACTGCCCGAAGTGCGCGCGAGTTGGAGCCGCGAAGACAACCTGCATCTAACTTTGAAATTCCTTGGCAACGTTCCGGTCGCTGCTATTCCAAAAGTCTCTGACGCGGTCGCGAGCGCGACCAAATCGGTTTCCTCCTTTGCACTAACATTCTCTGATTGCGGCTCGTTCCCACCCCGCGGCCGGCCAAGCGTCCTGTGGCTCGGTACGCAGGCCTCCGGCCTGCAAATCTTGCACCCCGCAATCGAAAACGAACTTGCCGAAGCCGGATTCCCTCGCGAGTCGCGTCCGTTTCATCCGCATCTCACAATCGCGCGTCTGCGCCAGCCTCAGGGCGCTCGTCAATTGGCTGAACTTCACAAGAGTCGGGGGTTTGCGCCAATTGGGTTCGATGTATCAGAGGTTGTTGTCTTCAGGAGTGAACTTCTTAAGGACGGTTCAAAGCACACCGCGATCTCGCGTCATAAACTGGCTTAGAGAATCCGCGCGGCGCGTCACGGTAGTGGCTCAGTTTGAGTTGGCACGCGCAGCCGGCGCGTGATTTCACGGGCGGGACGCCCGTGCCGCTCTTTCAAACTGACCCCCTACCCGAGTCACTTATTGGTTGTGTGTTTCTGCGAATTTGTGTATGGTTCCGTTCGGTTCCCGCCTCGCTCTCCCTGGAAAGTTCAGTCACAGGTGCAAACAAATGAAACAGTGCCCGACTTGCCATTTTACTTTCGCCGACTTCCATAGCGTCTGCACTTTTGATGGTACAGAGCTAGTCCCGTATGAAAAGCCCCAATCGCTGATGAGGGTTGCTCAACCTCCTACCCATTCGCGGATCAACCTGAAACCGTCGATGTCACTAACCAGTGTGGCCGTGCTGACTGTTTTTCTCGGCGCGGTCCTGATCGGCTACCTCAAGTCGCCGGACCCGTCGGTTCCCGCCGTCGTCATAGAACATGACGCGAAGCCAGTCAGCAGCACGACGCGCGCCGTCAGAACAGAGGGCATCGGAACAGAAAGCAAGCGCGTCGCGCGTGCAACGCGTGTTAGAAGCAATCAGAACCGACGAGTCGCAACCGCCAAAGCGCCGCTCGAGGTGACTCGCGTTGTCGTTCGTTCGCCAAGTCCCGCCATTGCGCGGCCGCGAGAGGTTCCACAGACATGGCGAGTATACCCGCCGAATCCCACTGTTGCGCGGCAACGAGAAGTTCAACCGCCAGCGCGCGAAAAGCCTCGGAAGGTCGTTGCAATTTTAAAGACAACCTGGAAAGTTTTGAAGAAGCCGTTCGACTTCTAGGGACGTGATAGGGATCTTCCGGTGAGGTGAGTATTAACTCATCGCGCATCAGGCAAGCGTTCCATGTTGTAGATGATGTCCTTTGCCGGTTTGTCGGGCTTCGCGAGAGGCTTGATAATCGCCGTCCAGGAGTCTTTTGACTCGCGCTTCCAAACGAACCAGTTGCGCGCTTTCACCACCGGGGCAAACGTGATCGCGTTGTCGTCCACCGCAGTGGCTACGTAACGCGCTCCTTCGCTGCCGCCGCCAAATTCTCCGTCTTTCAATTCGAACCGGGTCGTATCAGTGACCTTCTCGAGCTTCTCGTTTTCAAACGAATCGACGGCCAGTGTGGTGTCGTTCTCCCACCGGTAACGCTCAAAGAAGGCAGGCTGACTAACTCCGGTGCCGCGCCACGTGCCTTCAATCCAACGCAGCTTTTTAAGATCCTCCGCGGTTAATCTGGCAGGCGTCGCCGGGGTTGGCGTGGCTTGCGTCTCAGGCGTGTTTGCGGATATCGCCATCGGCTTTGAAGTACATGCGTAAGCCGTCAACAAACCGATGGCGAAGAACAGCATAACCGCGAGTGGGAACTTAGTTCTGAGGATCACGGGTTTCTCCTAAAAAGGAACGGCTGTGGAACTCAGCCGTCCGCAAAAAATGGTCGGCGCGAGAGCATTCTACTTGAAATCCTTGATCAGGACCACGTCTCTATTGGTTGTACCCCTTGAGAGCGCCAACTGTTTGCCGTCCGGCGAGAAGGCAAAAGAGAAGATGACTTCGGCTTTGAAGTCGGTCAACGGTACGGGCTTCCCGCCGTCAAGCGGTTGGACGACGATGTTGGAGATGCCGTCCTTATTCTCGACGTAGGCGAGGGCGCGACCGTCAGGTGTCCAGCGAGGGCGTGCATTAGGCTGCGGCAGAGGAAAGGTCTTGAGAGGCGCGCCGCCATCGAGCGGGCTTACGGCGATATGCGGCGGCGAGTTCCCGTCACTAGCGGTATAAGCGATCAGTTTGGAGTCGGGCGAGACGGTCGGCGCGAGCGAAATAGTATCGGTCAATTGCACGGGGTCGCCCCCGTACGCGGGCATCTTCCACGCCGTCGGTTTGCCTAGGGCTATGCGATAGACTATCCAGCGACCGTCGGGCGAAAACTGCGGATTCTGTGCGCCGCCAGTGCTGTTCGTTATCTGCCGCTGGTCTCCTCCGTCAATGTGCATTCGCCAGAGGTGCGGGAGACCGGTGCGGTCGGAGTGAAACACGATGTAGCGTCCGTCGGGTGAGACTGCCGGGCATTGGTTCATGCGGGCGTTACTCGTCAGTTGCTTCGGCTGACGGCCGTCCGCGTCCGTGATCCAGATGTTGTCGAAGCCGCCCGCGTCCGAGTGATAGACGACTCTTCCGTCCGGCGTCCACTCGACGCAGGTGTCGTCTTTTCCTGTGCCGGACGTGACGGGGCGGGCGCTGCCCACGTCGCCCATTGGCATGACCCAAATATTCGCCTGCGTCTCTGATTGCACGACCGCCAGCGTTCTGGAGTCTGCCGTCAGGCTCATGTTGGTAAAGTGATCCAGATCGTTGGTGAGCCGTTGCGCCTCTCCTTCAGGGTATGAGAGCCGCCAGACTTCTGCGACGAAGCTCTGGTCAGGAGGGGCGAGCATCATCAAGCCGCTGCCATCCGGTAACCATGACAAACCGAAAATTCTGAACCACCGGCGTGTCGTCAGAGGCCTGATCGAACCGTCCTCCACCTGCGCTTCAAATATCGTACCGTCGTTGCTGTCATTATTCATCAACACGTAAGCGATTCTCTTACCGTCCGGCGACCACGCCGCATAGTGAATATGTTCGGGCTGATTAAGCGTGATCAGTTTTCGCTCTTCGGTCCCGTCGGCGTTGGCAATCATCAACATCGACTCTCTGCCTTGCGTGAATCGTATGAAAGAGAAATGCTTCCCGTCAGGCGCAAAACTGAGAGGCTCCGCTCGCAAATTCTCCAACAGCTTCTTCGGTGCCCCGCCGAGCGTCTCTACTTGAAAGAGCGCGCGTTGCCTGAACGCCGGCGAGAAAATCCCGTAGTAGATGTAGTTGCCGTCGGGCGAGAAGTTCAGCCCCGTGAATACTTGAGCGGCTGGCGGAACGATCTGAACCTGGCTCTGCGTGGCGGTCTGACGCATCCAGAGACTTTGCCGGCCGCCGTCGCTTATCGCATAGACCACGTTTTTGCCATCGGGCGAGACTACGGCGTCAAAAACCTTTCCGCTGGTCGTCAGCCTCGTCATCTTCATCGTCTCAAACGATGAGGACCGATTAGCCCGCTGGGCGAATTTGTAGAACAAAACGACGCTGCCAAGCGCGAGGGCGAGGAAGACTAAAATGACCGCCAGCTTTCTTGTTTTCTGTGGACTTTGATGCGTGGCGTCCGGAGCAACTGGTCTCTGAAGTGAGTCAGAATTCTCCCCAACATTCTCTGTTTCTGCAGCAGGTTCGGCGATCCCGAGGAGCCCACCCTCAGTCTCATCTGCGGGAACAAAACCGCGCGCTAATGTCTCATCCGGCGATTCAATCTGAGGAGTGCTACTGCGGGCTCTGAGGTGTTGCTTGATGGATAGTTCATCCGCCGAATCGTTGACAATCCTGACACTCGCGCGAAATCGATAGCCGCGCTTGGGCACCGTCTCGATGTATTTCTGTCGGTTCTCTCCCTCGCCCAATGCTCGGCGCAGCGCAAAGATGTTCTGCGCCAGGTTCGACTCCTCAACAAACGAGTCCGGCCAGACCTCCTTCAGCAACTCATCCTTGTCGGCCAGCCTGCCCGCGCGAGTGACCAGGGCAACCAGCGTCTCGAAGGCCTTCGGCGTTAGCGCCACCGGTTGCCCATTACGGAGTAGCAGGCGTTCCGCGGGCACCAGACGGTAAGGTCCGAATTCGTATAACTGGTGCTCCCGCTTGTTCATAACCACTTAAATAAATTTCTAAAAATTCTTTCAGGAGTCTCTAAAGACCGGCGCGGGGCGCGGTGCGTACAGTCGCGTTCATCGCAGCGGATAAGGTCCGCGATAAGACGTTGACGCGAATGACACGGGCTGATTGTAAAGGGGCGGACATGAGCGAGGCAACAATTCTCAGCCGAGGGGGGCGAAGGGTGGAGAAAAGGATCAGAACTGAGTGCAGCGTCGAGATTGATGATGTCTTAGTAATCCAAAGGCTGGGTCGCTCAGTCGAGGGGTGGTGCGCGGACTGCGGCGGGACGGCGACGCTGGTCACGCCGGAGGACGGGGCGACGCTGGTAAGAACAGGCGCGCGCTCAATCTACCGCCTCATTGAGTTGGACGAGATTCACTGGACGGAAGCTCCTGGAAATTTGCTGCTCGTCTGTCTCAGTTCACTGGTGGAGAAATCAGGCCACACATTACGTTGGAAAGAGGAGGTTTAGAAACATGAAACGAATGATCATTGGCACAATGCTCGTCATCGCCTTCGCGGTTCCTGCCGTCGCGCAGGACTTCAGACCGATACCTAACCCGCCGAAGACGAACACGGTAGTCGAGTTGTTGCGCGCGGCCGGCAACTTTAAAACTTTCCTTAGCCTGCTGGAGAAAGCAGGTATGCAGGACAATAGCTTTAGATCTGGGCTCATAACTCTGGGAATCATTCCCACAGACCAACGAGGAAATTCCACGCAGGCCGGGCCGGGCGGCGGGCCAAGCTACCACACGCTCCTTGCCCCGACGGACGCGGCCTTCGCCAAGCTGCCG
Organism: Pyrinomonadaceae bacterium; assembly: GCA_036374695.1. GTDB lineage: Bacteria > Acidobacteriota > Blastocatellia > Pyrinomonadales > Pyrinomonadaceae > UBA11740. The sequence goes on along the minus strand of DASUTF010000306.1, from coordinate 27,293 downwards.
TCGGGTGCGCTCGAGGGCCTAAAGAAAAATCCCGCGCGTCTCCGCGACTTCCTGCTTGCCCACTTGATTCCGGGAAAGGTGATGATCGCGGACGTGCTCACGCCCATCGGCGACGGTACGTCGAAAACTTACAAGGAACTAAAGTCAAGACAAGGGCAGGTGCTCGGGTTCCAATGCAACGGACACACCGGGATGCATCTGCCACGCATAAACGGGCGAGCGCGCGTCGGCCAGTTTCAGGACGTGTTGGCCTCGGACTTCCTTCTCGTCATCCACGAGATTGACGCCGTGCTCATGTAAGACAACGACATGTCAGCCGCTGAAAGGAGAATTTATGAAATACACAACTGCGATGAGACGACTGTTATTGCCCCCCATGGTCGCCAGTATAACGCTGGCCATGCTGCTGCTGCCTGGCACCGCAGCGGCCCAGTACAGAGCGGATCAGGAAGTCAGATTGAGTAGCTTCAGGCCGGATGCAACAGCAGAGGCCAGCCGTTACCGCCTCCGCGACGGCGACGTAATCATGCTCACGCAAGAAGCGCGCAGCACCATTCCACCCGATATGGTGGAAGTCGTCTTGCAAACCGCAAGCGGAATTACCTGGTGGAAAGAGATCAAGCTCACGATAGGGACGCGCATCGGCCTGGATCAATACCAGGTAGATAAGCGCATAACTATTCAAGCCCGTTCCACGCAAGATCGTCGTCACGGCCCGACCCCTCCACTCATCTTCAATATCCGAAGAATGGAGAGCGCCTACGGCGGCATCGTCTTCTCAAAAGCCAAGTTTTTAGGGGAGCGGACGGAAGTTTATTACCTTTCCGCTTTTGACCTCCTCACCGAAAACGTGGGCGGCAAGCGCCTGACTTTCACATGGCAAATTGATTGAAAGCTTCTCAACAGGATTTTATGGAGGTCAAAGACCTGGGCGGTGACTACACGCTCTACTTTCAAGCCGCCCGCGTTTATTTCTGAACTTGGTTGGCGGAGATCTGATGCCGGATTGGATCGTTCATTCACACGCTCTTCGGTAATTGAGCATGTGCCATAAACCTTCGGCTGAAAGTCGACAAAGCATGACGAACTTCAAAAGGAGACTGATGTCATGAGATGCAAAGTTTTTATGGTGACTCTGGTCGCGCTTTCCCTCTTCGTTGCTGCCGCGTCAGCAGCGCGGGCGCAAGTAGGCCAAATCGGTCCGCCCGAAGGAGTACGCCAAGCGATCGAAGCGAGGGCACGCCAGCTCGACCTCGGCGGCGCACAGGGTAGGATTTACGAGTACTCACTGGTTCCTGGAGGGATTACGGGGTGGTCGCAGAGTTTCGAGCGCGGAATCCTTTATTACGTGCCGCGGTATGGTGTGCTGTTGATGAGCCACAAAATGAATCAGGAGGCATACAGTCGAACCGGCCGGGAGAGGTATACGCTCGGCTTTCCCCTCACGAACGAATTCAGGTGTCTAACGCCCGACCCGCGTGACCGTTATCAACGCTTTGAGCGCGGAATAATCTTCTGGCGCGCAGCCGAGAATCGCTACTCTATTGAGCGAGACATTGCGCCGCCGACTACCATCGGCGACTGCTCCCGTCGATCGGGGCCGACTGACCCAACCGTCGGGGGAAGCATCCCGAGGCATCGCTACCGTATCAGTATCATCGGCTTCACCGCTAACCGACAGACCTTTGATGGCCACCAGGAATTGGACGGCAAGGGCGACGAAGTTTACATCGTCGCGCAAGTCGCCAAGTTTCAGGCAAACGGCGAAATGACTTCTTATACGTATGGCCGCAGCGTCCTGATGGGCGATACCAACCTGCGCCCCGCCAACGAGGAGCGGATGACGATCGGCAATCTCAGCGATCAGGGCGGTATCGGCGACGGCAACACATACATGCCGGGGCGAAATCCAGCCGTGCGTTACCGCAGTCCGACGCTGCCGTGGATCGTCTATGAAGGCGAGTTGGCGATGGGCTTCAACGCCTTGATAGTGATTCCTATAATCTGGGAGTGGGATGGAAATGACCGCGCGCTCGACGCATATCGAAGTAGCTACTTTGGGCCCGGCAGAGCTGTGTTTTTCTATGGATCCTATGGCCGTCCGCCGATAAGAAACGATTGGGTTACCCAACTCGTGAGCGACTCTATGCGATTTGCAAACGGCATCCTGCCTACCTCCATTTGGGGCGCGGGGCCGATCCTCACTTTCCCTGGCAACCCGCTTTACGTGATGCCTGGTGGCGATCAGCCAATTGGGTTGAATCAGGGGCAAAATTTCGTGCCGAAATTCCTGTTTCTGAGCGAGCAAATCGCGCAAAGGGTTGTGACGACGAATTACCCGGCGCCGGCGGTGCATACTTCGGACGGCAATATCGGGACTACGGTTGAGTCGTACCAAAGGCTCGGCCCCGGCGTCGTTCCCATCCGATACAACGGCACGGACGAAGGAACGGGCGATTACACTCTCTTCGTCAAAGTGGAGCAGATCCCATGAGAGCGAAGAAGAATTGCTGGAGAAGTTCAGAGGTGCCAGCGTAACCCAGCAGAGTTTGCCGGCTAAGACGGTTCGACTTACCAAACAAGCGGGCGTGTAGGATGTCCACAAAGTGGACACAAACGAAAAAACGGCTGTCGCTGCCGACAGCCGTAAGTGATTGATTTAATGGTCGGGGCGAGAGGATTCGAACCTCCGACCTCACGGTCCCGAACCGTGCGCTCTACCAGGCTGAGCCACGCCCCGACAAAAGCTGAATGGATTCTATGTGACGCGCAGTAGCAGGTCAAACCTCTGCCTTGTTTGCCCGCGCCGCCTTCTCCCGTCTGCCTTTCAGATATTCGATTAACGGAGGCACCAACGACAGCGCCACAACTATGATGACGACCCATTCGATGTGCTCATCCAAATCAATTCCAAATCTCGATTTCAGCAGGCTGCCGAGGAAGTAGCCCGCCAGAATCATGCTGAAAACCCAAAGGAAACCGCCCACCACGTTGTAGACCACAAAATTCCGGTAAGGCATTTTTGCCGCGCCGGCGACGATGGGCGCGAAGGTCCGCACAATCGGTACAAAACGCGCGATAATGATGGTCTTGCCGCCGTACTTCTCGTAAAACGTATGCGCCTTCAACAGGTGACTGGGTCGAAACAGCAGAGACTTCTCTCGCTTAAAAATGCGCGGCCCCAAACGGGCGCCGGTGTAGTAGCCCACGCCGTCACCAACGACCGCGGCCACGAACAAAGTTAAAAGTAACACCGCCAGATTGAGCTTCCCGGTCGCGGCGAACAGTCCGGCGACCACCAATAACGAGTCGCCCGGCAAAAAGAACCCGACCGCCAGACCTGTTTCTGCGAACACGATGAAGATCAGACCGAGGTAGACGAAAATCCCACCCTTCACCAGCAAGGTCTCGATAATAATCTTCGGATTAAGAAGATCTTTCAGGTAGTGGAATAGTTCGATTAGCGAATCCATTGTTCAGATCTGACTGCTAAGTTGACCAACCATGCTGTCCGATGAGCGGGACAAACTGACAAGAGCCGTGCTCTTCAGTTTTGTGCGACGTCTCGGTCTTGATTACGCGCACGAGCTTCTGCGACTCGCGCGTCTCCCCGATGGGAATCACCAGACGGCCGCCGATTTGTAATTGTGACACGAGGGGCTCGGGAACCAGCGGCCCGCCGGCGGCCACCAGAATTGCGTCGTAGGGGCCATGCGCTTTCCATCCCAACGTTCCGTCGAACGCTTTGACCGTCGCGTTGTAAATCCCGAGCTCACGGAGCCGGGAATGAGCCTGGCGCGCCAGTTCGCCGATGCGCTCAATCGCAAAAACTTGCGAAGCAAGCTGCGCCAGCACCGCTGTCTGGTAACCTGAGCCCGCGCCAATTTCGAGCACGCGACTTTTCTTGTCGAGTTCCAGCAGTTCAGTCATGCGCGCGACGATGTAGGGCTGTGAGATCGTCTGATTAAAATCAATCGGTAAAGCGTGATCGCCGTACGCGGTTCCCTGCAAAGCCTGCGATACGAAGAAGTGTCGCGGTACAGTTAACATCGCGTTGAGCACCTTCTCATCTTTGATGCCGTAATGAACCCGCAGACGTTCGACCATGCGCTCGCGCGGGATGCGGTACTCAGCTTTGAGCGTTGTTGCTTGTGAAGAGAAACTCAAGTTGTTAGGCCGCGTGTCTTAACTTTGTAGCACTTCCGCAGAGGCCAGGTAGCTCCAGGAATCCAGGGACGACAAGAGGGCGTGGTCGGTCATGTCGCTCTTCAAGGGAGTGATTGAAACGTAACCTTCTTCGATGGCTCGATAGTCGGTGCCGCCTTCCGCGTTCGAGCGAAAATACTGCTCGCCAATCCAAAAGTAAGGCTTGCCCCGCGGATCGATGTGTTCAGTAATCACGGGACGCGCGTTCTTGATGCCTTGTTTGGTGACCCGGACGCCTTTGATCTCGCCCTGCGGCACATTCATGTTCAGTAGCGTGCCCTCCGGCAAACCTTCGCTGAGAATTTTCCTGGTTGCGAGCACCGCAAAGCGCGCCGCCTCCGCAAAATCAAAGTTCTCACGCGCGACCAGACTCACGGCCAGCCCCGGGACGCCCAGGATCGTAGCTTCCAACGCACCGGCTACAGTTCCCGAATAAGTCGCGTCATCGCCCAGGTTGCCGCCATGGTTGATGCCTGAGACGCAAACGTGTGGGAGTTCATCCTCTCCGAGAATTTTGTGGAGCGCCAGAGTTACACAATCAGTCGGTGTGCCGTCCACCGTCCAGTGCCGGCTGTCCACCTGACGAATCCGCAGCGGCCGCGCGAGCGTGAGGCTGTGCGATGCGCCGCTCATTTCAGACGCAGGCGCCACCACGTACACGTCACCCAATTCGCGCAGCGCCCGCTCCAGGGTGCCGAGACCGTCGGAGTGGATGCCGTCATCGTTTGTTACCAAAATGCGCGTCATGCAGGTTGCCGCTCAATTTTATACCAGGTTCGTCCAAGCAGACTGCCGCGCAACGTTTTATCAACGTGCACGGCCAGTCTCAGTTTTGCTTGGATCGATCTGGTGAGTCGTGGTTAATTAGCCGATTGATCTCAATTAGTCGGACGGGGCCGCGGACGTGCTTTCTTCTTGTTACGTTTGCGAGCCAGGGCCGATTTGAGCTTCGCCTTTTGTCCGGGCGGCATAAAGAAAGCATGCTTCTTTGCGTCTTTGATGATCTCTTCGGTCATCACCTTGCGCTTGAAGCGGCGGAGCGCGCTTTCGATTGACTCGCCGGGATTGACGTTCACTACTGCCATCTAGTCATCACTTCCTTCGACTGTTCAATTTCCGACCTGCTATTTAACACGCTGAGCTTGAGTCGGGTCAAGCGGACATGAGAAACCCCGCGAGTTTTTCGTTCACTCGCGGGGCTTCGAAGCGGGTGAGCAACCTTTAGACCGTCACAACGGCTGCGCTCTTCTTGCCGTTGAGCCCTTGTATCTGGACGGGCTTGTCGCCGTTGTCACCTTTGGTGATTTGCTGTTGCTTCAGAATCATATCCTGATAGAGCTTGCGCATCATCACTTTCTCTTCGTGTGCGGTTTTCGGCCCTTCCATTTGGGGCTTGTTGGGCCGCGCCAGGTCGATCTCGTTCAGTTTGAGATTGTGCGTCGGGTCAGCCATCGGAACCGCTTTGCCGCCTGCAAAGATTTCGTGGCGGCCGTGCTCGTCGTACCACTTGGCCACGGTCGCGTTCTGATGCATGTGCTCAATGATGTTGCGCCAGCCGATGCCCGTGTTGTAGGCGCAGAAGCTGATCTCGCCTTCCTGCGTGCCGTAGGGAATGATGCACATCTCAGTGCGGCGGAAGTCGTAATTGAAGAGATCCTGGAACCACATGCCCGCAATGAACAGGAAGTTCCAACGATCCGAGCGACGCTTCTCAATATCCTCGGCGCTGCGGTTGCCGTCGACTTTGCCGTAATCCTTTCCGGTCAGTCCGAAAGACTTGTCGAACTTCTTGAACAGCTCGTACAGGTTGAATTGCGATGGCGCTGCGAATGGTTGATAGTGCTTCAGCAGCGCGAGCCCCATCATAAAGTTCGATTTCCATTTGCCACGTGCCGCGTCCGTGATTTTCCGCATGTCTTTCACCAGACCGGGAATATTCAAGAACGCCGGGACCGGACTCATTTCCTTTGTTTCTTTGTCGATCATGACGGCCGTGCCGACGCCACAGTTCGGATGGCAGCCACACGAAACCTGGCCCCAGTCAGAGTCAGGACCGTGCACGAGATCCGCAAAGTCGGCAAACGCGCCCATGAGCGAGAGCGGGAACCAGTCGCGCGTCGGCTCGGTGATTCCGACCTGATTTTTCACGTCGTGAGCGAGGTGTGACAAAGTGTAGCGCTGTTGCAGACGTCGTTCAGGGGTGATTGCTTCATCGCGGCCCGTGAACGAAACCGGCTGGAACGAAAGGAAGGCGATCTTCTTCGGATTGTCGAGCGCGAAACGGATGATCGAACCGACCTGATCGTTGTTGATGCCGTTGACGAGCGTGGTAACGAGTACGATTTCAACGCCCGCCTCGTGCAGATTATTAATCGCCCGGAGCTTCACGTCGAAAAGGTTGCCGACCTGCCGGTGGCTGTTCGCGTCATTGCCGATTCCGTCGAACTGAAAATACACGTAACGCAGACCGGCTTCCGCAGCCTGACGGCAGAAGTCTTTGCTCTTCGCAAACTCGATACCGTTAGTCGCCGCCTGCACCGAGTTGTATCCAACCTTCCGCGAGTATTTAATTGCTTCGATGAAGTGCGGGGAGATCGTCGGTTCGCCGCCGGAGAACTGCACCGACATCTGGCGACGCGGTTTGATGGAGATCGCGTTGTCCAAAATCTCTCTAATCTCTTCCATGCTCAGTTCATGAACGAACCCGACCTGGTTCGCGTCCATGAAGCATGGGTCGCACATCATGTTGCAGCGATTTGTCAGGTCGACCGTAAGAACCGCACCGCGGCCGTACTTGATCGTGCTCGAGCCATGGTTGTGCAGCTTTTCATCGTTATGGGCCTGGATGTCGCGACCGGGGAACATCGCCTCGATATGCGTGAGGAATTTCGAGTCGATCGCCATCATGTCTTCAAAACTACCGTGGATTGGGCAGTCCTTGATCATCCAAATCTCGCCATCGCGTTCGATAATCTGCGCTTTGATCTCACCAACCTTCTCGTTGATGAGCACCGACACATCCTTCTCGCCGCTCAGGATTTGCTCACGCGCCTCGATCACACAATTCGGGCACAGCGAGTCAGTCGTTCTCGGCCACCCCAAGGTAGGCTTCGTTTTCTGCCAGGACTTGAGCAGCGGCTTGTCCGACCACTTCGGGGTAAAAGAAGGATTTGGCTTGTACTTATTCACGGCTTGGATGGCATTGAATAGCCCACCAGCTACCAGGGTCAAGCCTCGCTCAGCGACTTTAATTGCTTTCATCTAAATCGATTCTCCGTTAGGGGTGTGTACAGGAATACCAGTGAAACCATCGGCAACACGCGTGCCTCGCTCATGAAATGGACTTAACTCACTGTCAAGATTGGTGTTACCACCCTCTCGTCCACGCTAGGGCCGACTCACTGTGTGTGTCATAAATCCCATAAGAGCCCGCGCGTGTCAGCAAGGCACTGCGAAGTCCAAGCCCAGTGCTGCCCCTTCCATTTCCGTTCGCCGCGCGTTCGCCGAATTAAGCGCTTAATCGCCGTTACTTGATGTAAACGTTGAAGTTACCTTGCTAACTTGTTGCAGCAAAATGGTATTGCGCCTCTGCAAAACCGCTGTTACATTCGTCGCCACTTGCGCTAAAGCATTGAGTCGCAAGGGGATTGGCCGATAAGAGCACCACCGGATGTTGCGGCCGCTTTAGTAATAAACGCTGTATATAGTGCAAAACAAGAGTTTTCAGTTCACAGCGGGAGTCGGTAAATCAATGAATACGCAACCTATAAGTCCCTCAAACGGAAAACTAGCGTCTCGATCCAGAGTGACTGTTAGACGAAAGATGGCTTCGTTGCGAGTCTGCACTCAACGTCGACAGTTTCGACCCGGGGCATACCGCCAGAATCCTGGCGACGATAGGAGACGGCCGATCGGCGCCGCAGCGAACCGAGCGGACGCACAAGCAAAACGTTAGAAGACGTAATCGGAGGTGTCAATTGAACCACCCTGCAAATTCTTCCTGGCTTAACAGTCGATACTTAATATCCCGCACCTCGGCATCGCAACTTGCGGTTGGGTCGTTCCCCCAACCCTCGCGGACAGTGGAACGGGCGTTAGCGAATACGGTCAGGCTGCTTCCATCGTGGATATATCTGGCAATGATCATTATGGCTGCCGCGGCGATTTGCGTAACCGTGAATTTCCGAGGGCACGCGCAACTAAGCACCGCCGAACGGCAGTTTCGTCAGATGGAAACTGAGATTACGAATCTGGGTCGCGTAAACGCGTCGCTTGAAACAGAGATTCTGAGAATCACAACCGAACCTGCATCCATCGAATCTGCGGCGCGTGCGCGCCTCGGCATGGTTCGGCCCACTGACGTTGTGGTGCCACTTCAATCTCGATCAGCTACAAATCTAGCGAGTATATCCTTCGTCCGCTAACAGCACCTGCTTAACCCCGCTGCTCTGTCCACAAGTCGGGTCCTTCCAGTATCGCGCGGCTGCAGCCTTATCGCAGCCGCGCATCCTTCTTTGTGCAACTGCTTCCTGTTTGACACTCTAAAATCGTTTCAATAACATCAGGTTTCGCAATCAGCAAACAGCGATTCTTTTCTAATGCCAACGACAGATACCGCAACTGAGCAGCCTCCGAGTTCCTCGGCAAACGCGGGCGAGCGAAAATCGTCTTTTCGGACGGTGTCGCTGGACGAGGTGAATCGCCTCTACGCGCCCGCTGACGTCGCACAGATCGACGCCGAGAACGATATCGGCTTGCCCGGAGAATTTCCCTACACGCGTGGAATTCACGCCAGCGGATATCGGGGCAAGCTTTGGACCATGCGGCAGTTCGCCGGGTTCGGCACGCCTGAAGAGACCAACCTCAGGTTCAAGTATCTTTCAAAGGAAGGCCAAACCGGGCTCTCAGTCGCGTATGACCTGCCAACATTGATGGGTTATGACGCGGACTCGCCTCTCTCAGAAGGAGAGGTTGGCAAATGCGGCGTCGCAGTTTCGTCGCTCGCCGACATGGAAGCGCTATTTGACGGCATCGACCTTGAGCAAGTGACGGTCTCGCAAACTATCAATGCGCCCGCATCGGTTCTGCTCGCAATGTATCTGGTAGTCGCCGAAAAGCAAGGCGCCGATTGGAAGAAGATATCGGGGACTCTTCAGAACGACATTCTCAAGGAATACATCGCGCAGAAGGAGTGGATTTACCCGATTCGGTCGGCGATGAAGCTTGTCATCGACACGTTCGAGTTCTGCACCGAACAGGTTCCGCGCTACAACCCGATTTCTGTCAGCGGCTACCACATTCGTGAAGCCGGAGCGACGGCGCTGCAAGAACTCGCATTTACGCTGCGCGATGGAATCGAATATGTCGACTGGGGCATCCGCGCCGGGCTGGATATCGATCGCTTCGTGCCGCGAATTTCATTCTTTTTCAACGCGCATAACGATTTCTTTGAAGAAATTGCGAAGTACCGTGCGGCGAGAAGGATCTGGGCGAGGGTCATGCGCGATCGGTTCGGCTCAACCAGCGAGCGCACATTGAAACTCAGGTTCCACACGCAGACAGCGGGCGTTTCTCTAACCGTGCAGCAGCCGCTCAACAACGTCGTGCGTGTCGCAATCCAGGCGCTCGCCGGCGTGCTGGGCGGCACGCAATCGCTTCACACCGATTCTTACGACGAAGCGCTGGCGCTCCCGACTGATCGGGCCGCCCTGCTCTCGCTGCGCACTCAACAAATCATCGCGGAAGAAAGTGGAGTTGCCAATACGGTCGACCCGCTGGGCGGTTCGTATTTTGTTGAATCGCTAACGCAGAAGATGGAAGACGGCGCGCGGGACTATTTCGAGCGAATCGATGCCATGGGTGGGATGGTCGAAGCCATCGAAAGAGGTTTTCCCCAAAGAGAGATTCAGGACTCTGCCTATCAGTATCAAAAGGCCCTGGAAGCGGGAGAGCAGACGATCGTCGGCGTGAACAAGTATCAAATGGAGCAGACGGGCACCGAGGTTCCGACTCTCGTCATCGACGAATCGGTGCGGCACCACCAGCTCGAGCGCCTGGAACAGACGCGCGCCCGTCGAGACAAGCAAGCAGTCGTGAGAACGCTGGACAAGTTGCGGCGCGCAGCTGAAGCCGGTGACAACACGATGGTCGCGACCATCGAGGCAGTGCGGGAGTACGCGACGCTCGGCGAAATTTGCTCGGCGCTGCGCGATGTCTACGGCATCTACGAAGAACCTGCGATCTGAGGCGATTCCCTTTTAATTCAGCAAAATGGCTCAAGCAGAAAGAAAGATCCGCGTGCTCGTCGCAAAGCCAGGGCTCGATGGTCACGACCGTGGCGCGAAAGTCATCGCTCGCGCACTCCGTGATGCAGGCATGGAAGTCATTTACACGGGCCTCCGTCAGACTCCTGAAATGATTGCCGCTGCGGCCCTACAGGAAGATGTGGATGCGGTCGGAGTCTCGATTCTGAGCGGCGCTCACAACACGCTTTGTCCGCGCATCGTCTCGCTGCTCCGCGAACAGGGGATGAACGACACCCTCGTGGTTCTCGGAGGCATCGTCCCGCAAGAAGATATTCCGAAGCTGAAGGAACAGGGAGTGGCGGAGATTTTCCTGCCGGGAACTTCAACCCAGGACATCGCAAAGTTCATCCGCGCGAACGTGCGGCCCCGCGACTGAAATTACTTTTCCAGGAAACGGGCAACACCGGCACGACAATCCTTCGTCATCCGCGCTGTAGCATTGATGTCCACGCCCGCGGCTAAACCATCCGGAAACGCGAGACCGTCAGTTGAGTAGAACAGCTTTTTCGATAAGCTGAGCGCGGAGCGACTGATCTTTGCAAGGCGTTGCGCCAACGCTTCAAGCTCTGAATCGAATACGTCGCGATCGAAAACATGATTAACCAGGCCGAATTGCGCAGCCTCGCCGGCTGAGATCTCAACGCCGGTCGTAATCAACTCGAAGGCTTTCTTCTCTGACGCGCTGCGCCGCAGAATCGCCATCACCATCGCCGGCACAAAACCAATTTTCACCTCGGGAAAGCCAAAGCGCGCGTCGCGTTCAGCCACAACGATATCGCAAGCCAGTGCGAGCCCGCCGCCACCGGCTAACGCACGCCCGCGAACGGCCGCGATGACGGGCACATTAAGCTCGCGTATCAATAAGAACAATTCGGCGAGCGACTGCGCATCTTCCAGGTTTTCCGCGACGGAGGCTTGAGCGATTTTCTGAAGGGCTGACAGGTCTGCCCCGGCACAGAAGTCAGGACCAGCGCCACGCAGCACGATGCACCGAGTTGATTCATCGGCATTCGCGCGTCGCAAGGACCCTTTCAGTCCACTGACGATCTCCTCATTCAGCGCGTTGCGCTTTGCGGGACGATTCATCGTCACATACGCCACGCCCTCGCGCGTCTCAAACAAAATTTTTTCGGCTTCTGCCATCTGAAGAATCAAGAAAGTCCCAGGCGAGCTGCTTCGTCATCCGCGATTTCAATTTCCATTCGCAAAAGCGCAGTGGAAAAGGTCTTCCCCTGCGCGTCAGTCATCAGCGATAGCGTGCCGCCGCCGCCGAGGCTCTCATGCAGGAGAAAATTGAGCGCGCCGAGGTTTGGCAACTCAAACCGTTCCACCTCGCCTTTGCAGATTCCGCGGAAGTGTTCTTTTACGCGAGACGCGGTCACTTCGCGTGTGAGCAGCGGATACCACTCTTCACGCAAAGCGATCAATCCGACATTGGCCGTATCTCCTTTGTCGCCCGAACGCGCGTGCGCGAGTTTTGTAAGTTGTACGTTCAATCTTCTCTGTATCCTCGGTGGTTAAGATACCGTCTCGATGATCTCAACTTGCGAGACAATCTCACTCTTCGGAATCAGCGCCGGCCAATACGCCACAATCTCCTCCACTTTTGGGCGGCCTCCGGCAAAGCCAGTCACGGCCGGGGGGCCCGTCAAAACCAGCGGCGCGATTTCCTTCGTGAACCGTTCGATTGCCGCACGATCGCCTCCCCGCACGCCCACACGCAGTTGCACTTCAGCCAAATTCGGCGCGGGCCCGCCGGCCAATGTCCCGTGCGTGGCGTTTACCCCAACATATTCCGTCAGCACCTGATCGAATTTCAGTCCGAGCCGGTCGAGACGCGCCCGCAGAACCTCATCGGCTGCCTTCGCTTTGGCGTAGGCATCGGGCCACGCGTAAACCAACGTCCCAACAGCTTTGTAGCCCGCCGAATAGCTGATCGAGACCTTCAAAGAATCTGTCGCCGGACGACCTTTGATCCCGAAGATGCGCACGCGATCTCTGCCATCATCCGCCAATCGAATTGTGGTGAAGTCCGCAACGCAGTCCGGCGTGATATACGCGCGCGGATCACCCATCTCGTAAAGCAGTTGTTCTTTTATCGAAGGAACGTTCACGCGGCCGCCGGTGCCTTCGTGCTTGGTGATGGTGAATGTGCCGTCGGGCGACGCTTCCGCGATCGGAAATCCGACGTCAGCCAGGTCGGGAATGGTCTGCCATTCGTACTGGCAGTTCCCGCCGGAACACTGTGCGCCGCATTCGATGATGTGACCCGCAATCGTTCCCGATGAAAGCTTGTCCCAATCATCTGCGGCCCACCCGAACTCATGAATCATCGGGCCCAGCGTCAGTCCGGTATCAGTCGATCTTCCCGTAATGACCACGTTCGCGCCTCGGTTGAGGGCCTCAACAATTGGCGCTGCGCCCAGGTAAGCATTGGCGCTTTGGATTTGATCGCGAACCGTCGCGAGCGGCGCATCCGTGTCCAGATTGCGAAGCTCAACGCCGCGATTCAACAGGTCGTCGATCCGATCGAGAATGTCATCACCCGTCACGATTCCGATTCTGACTTTACCGCCGAGACCCAACTCCTGCGTCACGCTTCGGACCGCGGCTGCGCAGCCCGGGACATTAACGCCGCCGGCGTTTGCGACAACTTTGATGTCGCGCTCAACGCACGCCGGCAGAATTTGCTTCATCAGCGGCACGAAGTCCCGCGCATAACCCGCGTTTGGATCGCGGGCCTTCTGCTTCTGCATGATCGACATCGTGACCTCGGCCAGATAGTCGAGCATTAGATAGTCTATTGGCCCGCCTTCGACCTGGCGTACAGGCGCGTCAGGCAGGTCGCCCCAGAAACCCTGGCCTGCCGCGATGCGAATCTTTTCTTTCATCCGGGAATTCAACACAAGAACACGAGGCTAAGCGAAACAAGATTAACGACCGGTCGCTCGCTTTAGCCGCTTCTACCAGGAACAAATTTCGCTCCAGACTCGGGCGAAAAGTTACCGCGACACCTATTGCTGCGTTGGCGGTGGACCGGCCCGGCCTACGGCCTGCGAGGGCGCTGACGGCGTGGTCGCCCCGCGCCTCCGCCCGACGTAAACATCACCTTCTCAGGCTCGCCCGGCACGCTCATCAACGTCAGGCTGTCGCCAACCTTTTTCGCGCGTAGCGACATCACCTTGTTCGGCGGCGAAGTTTTCCCCGGTTCGGAAGCTCCGCCGTCGCCGTGCATGATCGTCACTGCCGTGTAACCACAAGTCGTAACCGCTGTGATACGTCCGGTGTGCGTCTCAGACCCGGACGTCATCGTCAAACTGTTACCGCTAATTGTCAGCGTCGCATCGCGAACATCGTCGCCATGCTGCAGCTTGCCGGTGTAGGTTCCCGAAAGGTCCGCCGGCTCGTGCTTATTCGGATCACAACGGCCCGTGCGAGGCTGCGTCGCCGCAGTAGTATTCGTCGCGGCCATGTCGGATGTCGCCCCAGGCGACGGCCTGGATCGTCGTGGGCGGCGCGGCTTCGATGTGTTCGCGTTTGAGTTCGTCATCGTCGTCGAAGAATTGGAATTCTGCGCGGACACGACGAATCCTGCGCTCACCAGCGCTCCGAGAACCCCGACGGCCAGTAGAAAAGGATAGGTAGTTTTTCTCACGGTCGTTCCTCCCTGCTGTGCAGTTGCCTATGCTAATGATGCCGGCAAAACAAATTGGCCGAGATGTGGCCCTTGATAATTCAGGCTTACCCGCAGCGCGAGCTCGAGCGCGGCTCTTGTCTCTTCCGGCGCGAGGACGGCATCGACAAACCCGCGCGCCGCGGCGTACCTTGCGTCGAGATCACGTTCGTACGTCTCGCGCACTTTTCGCATCTCCAGCTCGAGTTCCGGAGTCGGCTCCTGTGCGCTCTTCTTCAACCGTTCAAGTTCACTGCCGAAGACAGCCTGGACAGCCGACTCGCCTTCCATCACGCCCATCCGTCCGGTGGGCCAACTAAAAATGAAATCCGGATCGAAACCCTGGCCGGCCATGGCGTAATAACCGGCCCCCGAAGCGTGATTCACCGTCAGCACAATCTTGGGAACGGTGGCGGTCGCCATCGCTTCGACGAAGCGCGCACCCGCGCGAATGATTCCGGAGTGTTCGGCTTTGGGGCCCACCATGAAACCCGAGACGTCCTGAATGAACAGCAGAGGCGTGTCGTGGCGATTGCACGTATCGATGAAGTACGCGACCTTCTCAGCCGATTCGGTATAGATGATGCCGCCGAATCGCGGCGCGCCACCCGACGGATCGCGAAACATTCCGCGCGCGTTGGCGATAACGCCAACCTTGATTCCCTGAATGCTCCCGTTACCGGTGATCACCTCTTTCGCGTAATCAGCCTGAAACTCGTCCAAGTGTCCGTCGTCCAACAGACACTCGAGCAGCGCACGCATGTCGTACGGTTGCCGGTGATCTTCGGGAAGAATTTCGTAGATGTTCTCAGCCGGAGCGCCGGCATCCTTGCCGGCGGTTCGCGGGCTTCCCTGCTCTTTCGCCGGAAGCTCAACAACAAACTCGCGAATCTTAACAATCGCTTCCTCGTCATTCTTAACGCGATAGTGCGCGACGCCCGACAATTCGTTGTGGGTGCGCGCCCCGCCGAGCGTTTCGTTGTCGATCGTTTGCCCGGTCGCGCCTTTAACAAGGTTCGCGCCCCCGAGACCCATGAACGAAGTCCCTTCGACCATGATAATCACGTCCGAGAGCGCGGGCAGATACGCCCCACCGGCGATGCAAGGACCCATGACGGCAGAAATCTGCGGCACCTTCAGATACCGTCGCATGATCGAGTTGTAATAGAAAATTCGCGACGCCCCGTACTGCCCGGGGAATACACCGCCCTGATAAGGAAGATTCACGCCGGCTGAGTCCACCAGATAGACAATCGGAATGCGCGAGCGCATCGCAATCTCCTGCGCGCGCAAAATCTTCTTGATGGTTTCCGGCCACCATGAACCAGCCTTTACGGTTGCGTCATTCGCGACGACTACGACTTCCCGGCCCGCGACGCGCCCAACCATCGTCACGACCCCGGCAGCCGGAGCACCGCCCACTTCGCTTTCTGTTTCCCTTTGCCCTTTGCCCTTTCCGCTTTGCTCTTTGTATTGGTCGTACGCAATGAGCAAACCGATTTCCTGACGGAACGAATCTTTGTCGAGCAACAGATCGATCCGCTCACGCGCCGTTAGTTTGCCTTGACGATGCTGCTTTTCGATCCTATCGGATCCGCCGGCGAGACGGATTTTCGCTTCCAACTCACGCAATTCATTCGTGAGTTCGCGCAGCCTGGATTGTTTTGGTTGATGCTCCGCAGGTGTTTTGGAGCCTTCAGTGGTGAGAGTTTCAGCCTTCTGCCCGCTGCCTTCGGCCTTCTGCCTAGTAAGCGGGCGCACTTTAAACCCCGAAGTGGACACAACTTCAGATTCCGTGTCAGCCATTCTGCGTCTCGTAGGAAGTTATTGCCTTCGCAAAATACCACAGCGAAAGATACCTGCGCCAATTGCTGGGCTAGACCGCCCACAGCTTCCGTAGGATCGAGCGGGATGGCGTGGACTGGGGCAGCCCCTCAATCACCACGATTCGCTTGCCGCGCATTTCGATGCTCACGTGGCCTTCAGCCGTGCGCGCAGACCACGCCGTGGCGGTGTCGGTAAGGGCCTGTGCCGTTGGATACCGCAGCCGAGACCGCTTCACGTACGCATCGAAGAACTCGCGCGCATCTTTTTCCGTGTCCCAGGCTGAGACGGAAACGTAAACCACCTGCCCACGCTGACTTTCATAAACCGAGTACCGGTCGCCGCCCCACCCTGCTGCCGCACGCTTCGAGTCAGGAGAAGATTTCAGGAACTGATCCAGAATGAGGTAAAGACTCCATTCGCCGTTTACGTCCGATTCAATGCGCCGCCAACCGCGGCCGAGCGACAAACGGATGTCAGGCAAGGAAACTTTCACTGGAGCCTCGTGCACAAAGTACTTCTCCGGATGCAGTATCTGCTCAGTTGATTGCGGCAGGTTCGTAAACGCCTTCGACACATTGCTCCATCCGCCGTACTGATGAACCACGCGCGCCCACGTCATCCCTTCCTGATACGGAAACAGCAAAGTCTCGCGCAAAGCGCGCGGCGCTTTGTCCAGCTCTTCGCTGGCCATGCCCGTCTCGCCGATTGACTTCAGAAAACCCAAAGCGCGCAGAGGGTTTTTCATGATGTATTGCGACATGGCGAGGGTTGCGTCTCCTTCGATCAGTGCATGGGCGGCGAGTTGCGCATCTGAGTCGCCATCCGGCCATTGTTCGAACCGTCCCAAATTGAAATGCTGATCCTGAAGCGCATGCACCAGCTCGTGCGCCATAATCGGTTTCTGCCCATCCACGTCGATCCAATCGGCAAGGTGAAATTGCTGCGCTTTTGGATCGTAGTAGCCGGCCACCTGTTCCGTCAGCATACGAACGACCAGCGGCCTCAGCTGAAAATCCGCGGGCGCCAAGCCGAGTTTCTTCAGAGTGACTTCCGCCGCGTGCATCTCACCAGGCTTCGTGTTGCGTTCGAGGTTGCGCAGAATCATCTGTTCGATTTGCGCGCGCGACTGTGCCGAACTTTGCACCGGCCGCAGCACGGCGAGCTCCCGAATCTGGCTCGTTTCTTTCAAGACCTCTGCGGTGGCTGCCGTCAACGCCGCGTTTCGAGCAGCCGTGGTGTTTGTGTCAGCGCTGCCCGCCGGTCGCTGCGCTGATACGGGCAGAAGCACCGAACTACAGACCGTGCAAACGCAGAGGAAAACAACTAACAGCAGATGAGGAGCTTTTTTCTGAAGGGTGACGGCGATCTTGATTTGCTTTGACATAGTCATGTTTCGCTTTTATAGTCCGCTAAACGACATTAATCTGAGAACACTTGTAGAGTTTAGACCATCTGCTCCGGTAGGTGGAATTTACCTTAGACCCCGTGGACACGATGATCTCCGAAACGGACGCGTTAGAGCACTGGCACGAAGCCTCTTTGCGCGTACGATATGCCGAAACGGACAAGATGGGCGTCGTGTATCATGCGAACTATCTTGTGTGGTTTGAGATTGGTCGCACTGAGTACTGTCGCGCGCGCGGTTTTTCCTATCGCGACATGGAAGAGAGTGAGAACGCCTTCCTGGTAGTGGCCGAATCCTACTGCCGTTACAAAGCTCCCGCCTATTACGACGACGTCCTGATCGTGCGAACTCACATCACTGAACTACGCCGGCGTTCTCTGCGGTTCGGCTACGAGATTATTCGCGATTCAGACGGGGTGATTATTGCTGAAGGCGAGACCGGTCACGTGGTCACCAACGGGGAAGGCCGTGTCCGCTCAATGCCGTCCGGCTTTGCTGAATTGCTGCTCGCGCCGCCGATTGACACGGACGCCGAAGGGGAAGAGGTCCCCGACATTTCGCCGGAATAGCTCAGTGGGCAGTGCCATGGGAACCCTGTGGCAGTGTAAGAAAAATTGCAGCGGGTAGTTGGCAGAAAAAGGTTATTCTGTGCGCTGTCGCGCGAACCTGAACGCCGAAGGCGTTCGCCAATTCCAGCCCAGGGTTTCTACCCTGGGACTAGAAAGTAACAAACCACCCAAGAACTCTGAAAGAGTTCGCAAATCGAAGGGAGCTTCTTCCATGGCTCAATCCCTCTCCAGACTTTGGACGCATCTTATCTTCTCTACCAAAGATCGTTTTCCATTTCTCTCAGATCAGCAAATTCGTCGCGATATGCAATCGTATCTCTCAACGGTCCTACGCTCCTACGACTGCGAAACTCTAATCGTCAATGGCACAGGCGACCATGTTCACGCGCTATTTGCATTGTCCCGAAAGCATTCCATTGCGAGTGTTGTCAAAGAAATCAAACGAACTTCATCCAGTTGGGTAAAGGAAGTTTCACCAACGCTCAGAAAGTTCCACTGGCAGAATGGATATGGAGCGTTTTCAGTGAGCCAGTCGCACGTGCGTCGCGTTTGCCAGTACATCGAGAATCAGGAGAGTCACCATCGACGCAGAACCTTTAAAGACGAGTACCGCGCGTTTCTCAAGAAATACGAAATCCAATACGACGAGCGGTATGTTTGGGATTGACCAGCTAACGAACTCTTTCAGAGTTCGTTGAAATTGGAAGTTGCCGACGTTCCCAGGGCGTTGCCCTGGGCTGGAATTGGCGAACGCCTTCGGCGTTCAGGTTCGCGCAACCGCTCAATGATTGGGATTGTCCTTGTTCCCAGGGCGTTGCCCTGGGCTGGAATTGGCGAATGTCTTCAGCATTCTCCACACTGCTCACCGCCCACCACCCACCGCCCACTGATTAATCACGACTCGTGGCTCACATTAATCCGTTCAATCGACCGCGCCTGGCCGGTTTCTTCATCCACATCGACGACCACGCCGCAGATACGAACTTCACTCTTCGAATGATCGGGCTTGCGATGAATCGGTGAGCGGAAACGATTGATGATGTCGCCCTTCTTCATGCCAATCACGCCGCCATAGCTGCCCGTCATCCCCAAATCCGTAATGAAAGCCGTGCCTGAGTGCAGGATGCGTTCGTCGGCCGTTTGCACGTGCGTGTGCGTGCCGTAGACGACGGAAACTTTGCCGTCGAGGAACCAGCCCATCGCGGCCTTCTCCGACGTCGCCTCAGCGTGCATGTCAACGATCCGTACTTTTACGTCCGGGTCGAGCGAATCAATCAACTCCATTCCAATACGAAACGGATCGTCGGACGGGGCCATAAAAACCCGTCCCAGTAGATTGAGAACCGCGACGCGGGTTCCCTTCACGTCGCCAACCCACATGCCCTGCCCCGGTGTAATGGGCGGATAGTTCGCGGGCCGCAAAAGTCGCGGCTGCTTCTTGATGTAGTCGATCACCTCGTGTTTGTCGAAGATGTGATTGCCCGACGTCATCACGTCTATGCCGGCACTGAAAAGAAGATCGGCAATCGCCGGCGTGATCGAGAAACCTCCGGCGACGTTTTCAGCATTCATGACGGTGAAATCGATCTGATTCTGTTCTTGCAGGTCCTGCAAACGATCGAGCAGCGCCGCGCGTCCAGGCTTACCAACAACATCGCCAATGAGCAGAAGCTTCATAAAAGCAGTGAATGGTAAATGGTGAATGGTGAATAGAGCAAAAGCCGTAACTGATAAACGCTTGCGTGAATGGCGTGACCATTCACGATTTACCATTTACCATTTACGGCTTTTGATTGGCAGAAGGAACACCGCCGGGCCGTTTCCGAAGTCGTAATTGAACCTGAGTAATCAGGTGGGTGGCCTTTTTGTCACCGCAAACTGTCGGCGTCTCTTAACGATGAAGAGAAGCACTAGCTCCCGATGTCGGCCTCCCTTGTGAACGACGTTGGCTCAATCATCGTAATCGGTGACGAACCCCGCAGAACACTTCCCTCTGCCGCGACGGATATTAGCACAACGAAGGCGGGCGTTGTTAGCAATATGAAAATGCTTCGGGCGGCCGGCAGAGTCGCGCGTTCTCAACTGTCATCATCGGCCAGGGTAACCAGCACCCAGATGAGAACAATCGCCCCGCCGATTGCGGCGATGATGCCGATCTTCGCTCCGGTCGAGAGATTGTTTCGCTTAGGCTGCGGAAAGTGTTGCGCCGGCACCTTGAGCTTTCCCGCTTTCGCGTCGGCCACCAGCTTCGTCACGTCGGCTTTCAGCTTTTCCTGCGCCTGATTCTTCTCAGCGGGCGCCGCTGTCTTCGCGGTGGGCACTCCTGGATCGGCACCATTGGCGTAAACCGAAATCCCGCAGAAACAACAAACCAACGCGACCACCGTCGCGAAAGAAACAAGCTTCTTAATCATGAAACCTCCTGAACGTTGAATTCTTACAGATCACAAAAAAACACAACGCGACTGGCAGTCAATATTTTAAAGCTCTTGACCGCTACTACGGCGTCCCGCGCGCCTCGTTTGGGAAATTGCGCTTAGCTCGCCACGGCGCGATCCAGCGCCCGCGGCGCCTTCAGCAAACGGTCGAGCATCTCTGAGCATTCCGCGCTACGGGTCGCAAGCTGCTCATCGGCCTGGTCGTGAATCTTCTGGAGTCGATGTAATTCGTCGGCGATATAAAGTGCTGCAAGAATCGCAACTTTGCGGGAATCAACGGTCAGGGTGCCGGAAGATATCTCGCGCATCCGCTCGTCAACGTATTCAGCGAGTTGTTTTAAGTACTCGGGGTCCCCGTCAGAGCGGACGGTGTAGGCTTGATCATAAATCTCGACCTTAATCGTGGGAGATGACGCGGCGTCGTTATTTCGATCTAATCCGATGGCTTCAGAACTCATCAGCGCACGGCCTCCGCAAGTTCAGGATCGATCCGACCGATCGCATCCAGGATGTTCTCAACTTTGGTTCGAATCAGCTCGCGCTCGGCCCGCAATCTCTGTAGGTCCGCGACGAGCCGTTCGTCACCGGCGCCGCCGCGATAGTTCGCCAACTGTCGCTCCAGCTCCTCTTTCTCCTGGCGGAGCGTCTTGGTCAGTTCAATTGTGCGATAAATTTTGTCTTCGAGGTGTGAGAACTTTTCCAATCCGTTTAAGGGAACCATCATCGTCTCCGCTCGGCCGCGTTAGTTCGGGGTGATTATCCGCTCATGCGAACGGGAGCGCAAGAGATAAGTGGCACAGACTTTAGTCTGTGATTACCTGGCAAGCGGACTGCTTCTGATAATAAATCACAGACTGAAGTCTGTGCCACGCGTTATCTGACCTCAGCATTGAACTGCTGTTTGAGGGCTTCGACGACGCGCCAGTGAATCTCGTCAACTTCGTCGTCACGCAGAGTACGGTCGTCGGCGCGATACTCCAGCCGGAATGTGAGTGAGCGTTTATCGTCAGGAATGCCTTCACCTTCGTAAGTGCCGACAAATTCGGACCTGACAAAATGTGCCGGCCGCTGGCCGGGAATGGCTTGCATGAGAGTCGCCCGCGTAATCTTACGATCAACCAGCAGCGACACGTCGCGAACGATCGAGGGAAAGCGAGGAAGCCGCGAATAGAGCACCGGCAAATCGCTCGCTTCGAGCAACGCCGTCAAATCGACCTCGGCGACGAACACGGGCTGGCGAAGCTTGTACTGCCCTGCCGCCGCTTCCGAGAGTCGTCCGATTGATCCCACGCGTCGGCCGCTAAAGCTTATGGCAGCCGATTGTCCGGGCCGAAGGTGCTTGATTTCCGCTGCTTCGAAATCGAGCGGTGGAAGATTCATTGCTTCGACAGCTGATTCGAGCGCGCCTTTGAGGTCATAAAAATCCAGGTCGCGCTCAGGCTGGGCCCGCCCGGCCAGCATCAACCCACCAGTCGCGACCAGCGCCATCGCTTCGCGCTCTTCCGGCAAATCTCCTTTTTGAATCGATGCGAAAACGCGACCGAGTTCCAACAGGCTCACATTGCGGGTGCCGTGGTTGATATTGTGGTGAACCGACTTCAACAAACCCGGAAGCAGGCTCTGTCGCATCCGCGAGGCCTCTTCAATAATCGGATTCGTCAGGACAACCGCTTCCGATGCCGCGAACGCCGGAATGAGTTCGAAGTCGTTTGTGGGCTCAACAAAGCTGAAACTGATCGCCTCGTCATAGCTGCGCGCCGCCAACGCTGTGCGCAGTGCGCGCTTACGTGACTCAGTCGAATGGTATTCGCCGGCGCTATTAGCCGGCGGAAGCGCTTCCTGAATCTGCGCATAGCCGGCATGTCGCGCAATCTCTTCGACGAGGTCCTCTTCGATCGACACATCGTGCCGCCATGACGGCACGGTGAATCTCATGGCGGCGCCATCCTGCGCGCGCTCCTCGAAACCGAGTGCGGCCAGGACGCGCTGGACCTCTTCGGTTTCAACTCTCAGGCTGGTGATTGCTTCGACGCGGGGCGGCCGCAAAATCACTTCTCTGCTCTTGACCGGGTTCGGATAAGCGTCCAACGCATCTGCGGTCGCGGCGCCGCCGGCGATTTCGCAAATCAGCGCGACGCAACGTTCCTGCGCGCGAACGACACCGCCGGGATCCGTACCGCGCTCAAACCGGTGGGACGCCTCGGTATTCAAGCCCAGCAGTTTCGCCGTCCGGCGTACAGATTGAGAATTGAAGTAAGCGCTCTCAATCAGGATGTCCGTCGTCGCGTTTGAGATTTCCGACTCTTCGCCACCCATGACGCCGGCGACCGCAACTGGTCTTGATGCGTCGGCGATAACCAGCATCTGCTCGTCCAGAGTCCGTTCGACGCCGTCCAGTGTTTTGATCTTTTCGCCGCGACGCGCACGGCGAACAACGATTCGCTGCTCATCCAACTTCGCGAGATCGAACGCATGCAGCGGCTGGCCTAGTTCGTGCAGCACGTAATTCGTAATGTCCGCAACGTTGTTTATCGGTCGCTGTCCGATCGTTTCAAGTTTCTTGACCAGCCAGGCGGGCGAGGGTCCGATTTTCGCGCCCCGAACGATTCGCGCGGCATATCGCGGACAGAGATCCGGATCATCGATCGTGACAGACGTGAAATCGTTCGTGCTGCCCGTGGCGTTGTGAACTTCGGACTTTGGACTTTGGACTTTGGACTTCTCGCTGGCCGCCAACTCGCGCGCGATACCCACGTGCGACAGGCAATCGCCGCGATTCGACGGTACTTCCACGTCCAGCACAAAGTCTTCGCCGCGTTGTTCAACCGCATCCACCGCCAGACCAACATTCGTCAGCCGCTCCCGAATCTCTTCAGGGTTGAGCTTCGTTGCGGTCAGTTCGCGGAGCCAGTTGTAAGAAATGAACACGCTCTTTAAATTGTCCTATGTGACCCATGGGACTAATGGGCCTATGCGACCTATCTGAATTGCTCTAAAAATCGAACATCATTCTCGAACAGCAAACGAATGTCATCGAGCTGATAAATCCGCGCGCACGTGCGATCGATCCCGAGGCCGAACGCAAAGCCGGTGAACTCTTCGGGATCGATATTCGCCGCCCTTAGCACGTTCGGGTGCACCATGCCGGACCCGCCCAGCTCGATCCAGCCTGACCATTTGCAGATACGGCACCCGTCGCCGCCGCAATTGAAGCAACTGTAATCAACCTCAGCGCTCGGCTCGGTGAAGGGAAAGTACGACGGTCGAAAACGCGTTTTCGTGTCGGGGCCGAACAACCGATGAACGAACTCGGCCAGCGTGCCTTTCAAGTGGGCCATGGTGATGCCGCGATCGACGCATAAGCCTTCGACTTGATAGAACATCGGATTGTGTGTCGGATCCGGCGTGTCGCGGCGAAAAACGCGGCCCGGTGCGATCATCCGCACAGGCGCGCCCCGCCGTTGCATCGCGTGTATCTGCACCGTCGATGTTTGCGAGCGCAGCGCGAATCCTTCAGTCGAATAGAACGTGTCCTGCGGATCGCGCGCCGGATGACCTTCGGGAATGTTCAGGGCGTCAAAGTTATAAAAGTCTGTCTCTATCTCTCGATCGTCTTCGACGGCGTACCCCAGCGAAACAAAGATGTCTTCGATCCGCTGACGCATCAGGGTGACCGGATGCAGGTGCCCTTGCCGCGGACGGCATCCGGGAATTGTTACGTCGATCGCGTCGCGGGCGGTGCGCGCCGCTTCAATGATCGCTTTCAGCGCCGCTTCTGCTTCGTCGAGCGATTGAGTGATTACGACTTCAGTTTTCTGAACGAGTTGGCCAAACGAGGCGCGCTCCTCGGCCGAAACTCGGCCAATGAGTTTTTTCGACGCTGCGAGTGCGCTCTTCTTGCCGAGATGTCGCGTACGCAACTCACTCAAAGCGCGCTGCTCACCTTCGGCCTCGGACAACGTCAGGCGCATTGAGGACGTAGCACTGCCGATAAAGCGGGCAAAGCGCTCGAACTCTCGTTCGAACGCTTCGCGGGCTGCTTCGACTTCCTTCGCCGGCGACCGTGCGCTTTCGCTCATTTCTTTCTGATTGCCACCCACTTGCCCTGAAGTTGTCCCGCGTAATCGTAGTCGCCGGACAACTTCCCGTCGATCATTGTGGCCGCCAGCGCAATTTTACCGGAGCCGCCCTCGAGGATCACCGCGAACTTTCCGTCTTGCCAACTGCCTTCCGAGATATTCGAGTTGCCGAGTTGCGAGACGCTGCTGCCCGTCACTTTCGCGCCTTCAAGTTTCAGCGTCAGTGTGAACGGAAATGGCTGTCCCGAAGCGTCGGCTACGGCGTCCCACTCACCCGAGATTTCGTCGGCGACCATTCTCCGGAACTCTACCGTCATGTCCTTGCCGGCCTCGGAAAATGTCGCGGTTAAGTTCACGCCATTTTGCCGCAGCGTCCACGGCCCGGACCCGCCGCCCGGCTTCTCGATTTCCAGAGTCAGCACGCCCTCGGCCACCTGCCCTTTGATGATCTTGAACGAGCCACGCGCAGTGGTAAGCGATCCGGAAAACTTGCCCGCATCTTCCAACACTTCGAGTGTGATCTTTTGCTCACCGGTCTCGCCCGTCACCGTGGCCTCGTACTTCCCCGCAAACGAACTTTGGGGTGTTTGATTCGGCACTTGCGCCTGCGCCACCAGGCCTGGGATAAGCATCAGCGCCAGACCAAAGGCTGACAACATGACCTTCTTGTTCATTGAAAACATCTCTCTATTCCTTTCGCCCGCGAGCTTGGTCTTACGCGGCCGCGCGCGCTTGTGGCTTGTTTTCCAAAGCGGTTTTCGCTTGCGCCGCGAGCGCCGCGAATGCTTCCGGTTGTTTGGCAGCAAAGTCCGCCAGAATCTTGCGATCAAGTTCGATTCCGGCAAGCTTCAAACCGTGCATGAACTGTGAATAGTTCAGGCCGTTCAAGCGTGCGGCCGCGCCGATGCGCACAATCCAAAGCGAGCGAAAGTCTCGCTTCTTCAATTTGCGACCGGTGTAGGCGAAGTTCAGTCCACGCTCAACTGATTCTTTCGCGGAACGATAAAGCTTCGATTTAGTGCCGCGATACCCTTTCGCCAGTTTTAAAATCTTCTTGCGCCGTTCGAGGCGCTTATTTCCACGTTTTGCTCTTGGCATGAAAAACCTCCAAATTGAACCATTGTTTCATTTGTTCATGAATTAATGGCTAAATGGTTCAATGAATCAATTCCTAGTCTCTTCCGTATGGCAACATTCGCTCGACCCGCTTCTGATCCGACTCAGAGACCAGCACGTCGACGTCGAGATATCGTTTTCGCTTATTAGTCTTCTTCGTCAGAATGTGACGCGCATGCGAGTGGCCACGCTTGATCTTGCCGGTGGCCGTCAAGCGAAAGCGCTTCGCCGCGCCTTTGTGTGTTTTTAGCTTTGGCATAAGTGTTCCTCCTTAAATCTCAGATCTCACATTTGAGATCTCAAACAAATATTACTTGTCCATTAATCGAATCGCCTGTTCGACTACCGGTAAAGCACGCGCGATCGCCGCGCCGTCAACCTTGTCCGGGGTGTCGTTGGGGCTGTGTATGATCGTCAGTACGCGCGGCATTTGTTCCGGCATTTCGCGATTGAAAACCTTGAGTATCGATGGAATTTCTTTTCCGTCGATTAAACTAAACGAGAGCGTTTCCACCTTCGCTCGGATAAAACTGAGATGATCGCTCGGCGGATACTGCGCGCCGATTTGCAGTGGAAATTTCGCCGTGGCCGAGGCTGTTTTCACTGCCGTAGCCGACGAAGACTTTTCATCCGGAGTCATCGCCCAAAGCGTGTCGCCATAGCCGAAGACATCGAAGTTGATGAAAACCGCCGGCAAGGGCTTTCCTTCCCGCGCTTTGATGTAATTCGCCGATCCACGCAGGCCGATCTCTTCCAGGTCAAAGAATGCCGCAACGACGGCATAGTTCTTTAGCGGCCTGGCTTTCAGCGCCGCCAATAATTCCAGCACCGCCATCGACCCGGAAGCATTATCAATTGCGCCCTGGCCCTGGCTAACGCGATCGTAGTGCGCTCCCAACATCAGCTGTTTCGTCGCTCCCGCCGAAGGCAGCTCAACCACGATGTTTTCGCCCTGCCGGTCTGCGTGCATGAACGGCTCACTGCGGTACTTGATGCCAAGCGCATCCAATCTCGCCTTGATCGCCGTCCCTCGAGCTTTGTTATCGGCTCCCGCCGAAATGGCTGAGACCTGATTCGCCAGCAGGGCGCCGTCGCCCTTCTCGGCCACACTCGTTTGCAACTGAGCGGCGAGCAGAACAACAAACAGCGTCAATACTGAAAGTACTTTGCGCATAAGAGTTCGCTTCAGGACGTCGATTCAGGCTTCGGTTCGCTCTCGGGCGCCACAGTTTCGGGCCGTGGAGTCTCGGGCCGCGGCGGTTCCGGTCGTGCGGGACTGCTTTGATGAGATCCGCCACCGCCCTTGCCGCCGCCATGTTTCTTGGGCGCAAAGATTGTAAACATCTGGTTGCCTTCCATGCGCGGACGCATCTCGACGTCGCCAACCTCGATTAAATCTTTCTCGAGTTGCTCCAGAATTCGCGAACCCAGTTCGCGGTGCGTCATCTCGCGCCCGCGAAACCAGATCGTCGCCTTGATCTTGTTGCCTTCGGTCAACCATTCGCGCGCGCGCTTCATGCGATAGGTGTAGTCATGCACGTCGGTGCCGGGGCGAAACTTAATTTCCTTGACGGTGATGACGACCTGTTTCTTCTTTGCCTCGTTCGCCTTCTTCTTCGCTTCGTACTGAAACTTTCCGAAGTCGATGATTTTGCAAACGGGCGGTTCGGCGTTG
>DASUTF010000305.1:0-13855 GCA_036374695.1 Pyrinomonadaceae bacterium | reverse complement strand
ACTATGCTTCGGATCCGATTAAGCTGGTTAACAATATCAAGGCGCATCTTAGCCATGACGGAGTTTTTGTCGTTGAGGGCGGATTAATCGATGTTGAAGGCAAATTCAAAACCGATATTCTGATTCCCGGTTGGCGCAAAGTGGGCGACCGTTGCCGCCACCTTTCTCGCGGATTCGTGGAAGGTCACCTGCTCCGAGAATTCGATTGGAAGGTTGTGGGCCCAAGCGAGCCGCGCGGTGGCGACAATGTTCCGAGGTACGTAGTTCATGCGACGCCGTCTCCCGGCGTCCTCTCGGCCGCTTTGGAAGAGAATTGTTATCAGCTTGATCTGGTGGAGTATTTCGAGGGCCTCGCACTCTCAGCCGAGACGATTGTTCCCAATATGCCCTCATTTAATTACGTCTCCCGGCTCGGTCAATGTTCAAAGATCACCTCTGCCCAGGTGGAATCAGTACTTTCCAGCGACAAGGATTTTCCGGTTTTCGTGGATGACCTGCTGTTTGCGATTGCCAGCGGCGGTTCAATGAATTTGACGATGTACCGAACGGTCTCCGAACCACTTCTCGAAAGATTGGCTGACGCCCTCTGCCAGCGCGTCGAAGCGATTCAATATTCAGACGAGTCCGCGTTATGAAGCTGGCCGAAAGTAAGAATTCAATTAGCGATTATGTCTCGAGGCTAAGGGACATACCGAACAATCGTGAGTACGGCGACCTCAAAGATCTGATTGTGGCCGATCTCGATACGCAGGATCCGCGCATTCACGAAGCCATTCTTGCGGCCGGGGCACGCCAGTGTTACATCGTTGGCAATGGTCACCACGATACCAGTGACCCGCGACTTGTTTCTGTGTCCGGCGCGCCCTGGGACGCGCAAATTTCAAATATTAACATCGCGTTTGTTGATACACGTGCTTTGCCGGGACTTAATGTGGTCAGAGACCTTGCCAGGTTAATGACGCACATGCGGAACGTTCTCTTACCTCAGGGGGTGGTGTTCGCAGTTTTGAGAACCGGGAATGCAATTGGCGGATTTGAAACCGCCAATCCGATAGTTCAAACCCCTATAGGCGGGTTGCCGTCATTTGAGTTTCTTTTGGATGAAGTACTAAGGGATTATGCAGTCAGAGTATTGGACTGGCTTCCCAGCGAGCACCCAACTATCAACACAAGATTCGTTCGCATAACTCCAAAAAAACCATCGCTGCTGCTGATTTGTGGCCAAAGTCAATCAGGTAAAACGTCATTAGCACGCGAGTTGGCGCACCTTGACCGTCATATGCATATCTCCAATGACTATATCTACACCGAAATAGTCAGGTTGGGACGCGCCAAGTCGGCCCAATCTATCTCAGATGACATTCTGGAAAAGGTTGGCGACGGGGGCGGCAGGGCCTGTGGATTGTTCAACAGGGCTTTGGAGAGCGATCCGGAGCTGATGCAGAAGTACTTGACGCTAATTGAGTCTCTGCTTCCCAGAAACAAGGGCCTCATCTCGATGGATTTGGACGTTCGGTTAGAACCGCAGATACAAGCGGTTAAAGATTTCTTCGTGAGGAGCGGCTATTCAGTTTGGGTCGTTCGCCGCTAAGGATGTTGAGCCCGTGGCAAGTCAGTGGGGATTCGTTCAAAGCCCATCTGGCGGGCCAACGAAAGCAAATGAGTAACACCGTAATCATCGCAGGCTCCCTCGCGCAAAAGCCGAGACAGGCGGGTCATACCTGGCAGTTTCTCCAGTACCTGTTGGGCTTCAAACGCCTGGGATGGGACGTTTTGTTCATCGACCGGCTTGAGCCGGAGATGTGCTGGGATGAAGACGGCCAGCCATGTGAAATCCAGCAGTCGGTGAATCTGAGTTACTTTCTCGATGTGATGCGCCACTTTGGGCTGGAGGATTCATTCGCCTTGATCTGTGGCCCGAATCGCGAATTCATCGGTCTTTCAAGCGAGCAGGTGAACGAACGCACTCGGAATGCAGAATTCCTTCTCAACGTGATGGGTTTTTTGACCGATGAGGAAATTCTGGCCGCGGCCCGGCGGCGAGTTTTTCTGGATACCGACCCGGGCTTTGGGCAGATGTGGCAGGACTTGGGACTCGCAAGTCTTTTCCAGGGGCACGACGATTACGTCACGATCGCCGAGAACATCAACGCGCCCGATTGTGGCATCCCCACCTGCGGCTTGAATTGGATTACGTGGCGTCAACCTATCGTCTTAGATCACTGGCCAGAGCGTGATGGATCGAACAGCGCGTTCTTTACCAGTATTGGAAGCTGGCGAGGCCCATATAGCCCGATCGAATATCGCGGAAAGACTTACGGATTGCGCGTGCATGAATTCCGAAAGTTTCTGGACTTGCCACAGATCAGCAGCGAAAGATTTCAAGTCGCGCTTGATATTCATTCTGCTGAAACCAAAGACCTGGATCTCCTCGGGGAAAAAGGTTGGTCATTAAGCGACCCGCAAGTCGTCGCGCGCGATCCAGTTACCTACAGATCGTACATTCAAAACTCTAAGGCAGAGTTCATGGCGACGAAGAACATCTACGTCGACACCAGGAGTGGATGGTTCAGTGAGCGCAGCATCTGTTATCTGGCCAGCGGCAAGCCAGTCCTCGCACAGGACACCGGCATTAAGGAACTGTACCCGACCGGCAAAGGCCTGCTGACTTTTAGCACCATCGACGAAGCAGTTGCCGGCGCAGAAGAGATATCGGCGAACTATGCGATGCACACGCGTGCGGCCAGAGCTATCGCCGAAGAGTATTTCGATTCCGATAAAGTCCTGCCCGCACTATTACGAAAGCTAAACCTCGCCTGAACAGAGACGGACCGAGAGATTGATTGTGGCATCAGTTATTGTCAGTGGCGCGATCGCTAATAAACACCAGCAGGGCGGTGAGGCCTGGGTGCGACTAAGCTGGGCGCTCGGCCTTAGACGCCTTGGATTTCAGGTGTTCTTCATTGAGCAGATTGCTTCCGATGTTTGCGTGGACAAAGCCGGAGTCAAGGCGACTTTCGAAGACAGTGAAAACCTCCATTATTTCAAAACGACGATCGAGCAGTTTGGACTGGCTGGCTCTGCGGCGTTGGTTTACAAAAATGGAGAAGAGGTGTGGGGCACCACCCAAAGCGAGTTAGTCGACCGTGCGGCGTCGGCGGATCTGCTCGTGAATATTAGCGGCCACCTCTCGCTGGAGTGGCTGATGAGCAGATTGCGGCGCAAGGTCTATGTCGATATCGATCCCGGCTTTACCCAGTTTTGGCACACAGATCCAAACACGCAATTTCGGCTTAAGGGACACGATTTTTATTTCACGATCGCCGAGAACATCGGCGCAGCCGAGTGCTCGATTCCGCAGGGTGATCTTCAATGGCGAAAGACCCGTCAACCGGTGGTGCTGGACGACTGGCCGGTAAGCTGTAGCTCAGAACATCCTTTTACAACCATTGCAAACTGGCGTGGCCCTTTTGGAACCATCAATGCAGGTAATCGCGCCTTCGGCTTGAAGGTTCATGAGTTTAGAAAGTTTGTTGACCTGCCCCGGCAGAGTTCACAGAAGTTTCAGATCGCTCTGAATATACATCCGAGTGACAACAGGGATCGCGAGATGCTGATTGAGCATGGCTGGCAGATCAAAGACCCTTTGTCGATGTGTAACGGACCCCATGCCTTTCGACAATACGTCCAAAACTCCGCCGCCGAATTCTCGGTAGCGCAGGGAATTTACGTAGACACAAACAGCGGATGGTTTAGCGATCGGACGGTGCGTTATCTCGCGTCGGGGAAACCGGCGCTGGTCCAGGACACGGGCTTCAGCAAAAACCTGCCGGTGGGCGAGGGCTTGATCGCGTTTCGCACGCTCGAAGAGGCAGTGGCCGGCGCGGAAAGCATCGCGCGAAATTACGAGAAGCACGCTCGTGCAGCGCGGGCCCTCGCCGAAGAATATTTCGATTCCGACAAAGTTCTGAAAGAGTTGCTTAATGAAGTCGGCGTTGCGCCCTGAGGCAGCGATCCAGCTCGAATTGCCGAGAAGCCAATGCTCGAAAACGAATCAATCAGCGGAAAGATGCGCGACCACTACGATCGCGTCTGGAGCGAAACCGATCCCTGGGGTTTCGAGCACTCGGTTTTCGAGCAGGCCAGATACGAACGGCAAATCGCGCTGCTGGAAGACAGACGTTACGAGCGCGTGCTCGAGATTGGTTGCGGCGCGGGCCGATTCACCCGGCTGCTGGCCGGAATTTCGGACTCAGTGGTGGCGGTCGACGTTGCTCCGAAGGCAATCGATCGTGCGGCCGGAGAAGATGCCGGCGTAATTGATTTTCGCGCCGCGGACATCATGAAGTTCGATTTGACGGCCGAAGGTCCCTGGGACCTGATCGTGATGAGCGAAACTATCTACTGCCTCGGCTGGCTGTATCCGTTCTTCGATGTTAGCTGGCTGGCCTGGGAATTGTTTTCGACTTCGCGCGACGGCGGCCGGCTCTTGCTGGCTAATACCTACGGCGGCGAAAACGATCATCTGCTCAGTCCCTGGCTGATCCATACCTATCGCGATCTGTTTCGGAACGTCGGATTCGATCTGGAGTCCGAAGAGATCTTTCAGGGTGTCAAAGATGGGGTGGAAATGAAGGTGTTGATGTCTCGGTTTATCAAGGCCGGTAATTCCCCAGAGACGCAATGAAAATTTGCGTGCTGTTGCTTTTTTCGATCGCGGTCGTATTCACGCCTCAGTGCGATCGCGGATCAAAGCAATCCTCGGGTAATGGGGTTACTTTCGTGGCCGCGGGAGACTTTGGGATGACGAGCGATACCAGTGCGACTTTGGAAATGATGTCTAAGGCACGTCCCGATTTCATTCTCGCCCTTGGCGATCTTAGCTATAGCACTACGCTTCCTGAGTCGGCCTGGTGTGATTACGTGCGTTCAAAAGTGGGCCCAACATTACCGTTCCAGCTCTTGAGTGGAAATCATGAAGATGATTTTGGAAAGGAAGGTCAAATCCGAAAGTTCGCTGCCTGCTTGCCGGACAAGATGCGCGCTACCGGGAAATATCCGGAGGAGTATTACTTTGACCTGGGCAAGTTGGCGCGGATTATCGCGATTTCGCCCGACCTAACGATCGGCGAAGAGCATTACTACTACGGCCACTCGAATAGTCACTATCAATGGCTGGTAAAGGCGATTGACGATGCGCGGGCTGCCGGCGTGCAGTGGGTAATTGTGGCCATGCACAAAAATTGTCTGAGCATGGGTTCGTATTACTGCAACGTCTATGCGGATTTGATGAACCTGTTGGTGTCGAAAAAGGTTGACCTGGTGCTTCAGGGGCATGACCACACTTACCAGCGCACGAAACAATTGGCACTGGGGCGGGCGTGCACGGAAATCGCGATCGATTCCTTTAATGCGAATTGCATTATCGACGATGGGGCCGACAACCGGTATCGCAAGGGCAAGGGCCCTGTGTTCGTGACTGCCGGCACGGGCGGCGGGGAACTCTTCGATATCAATACACAGGATTCGGAAGCGGGCTACTTCGTCAAATGGATGGGCGCGAACATCGAGCCCCGGAAAGGCTTTGTGAAGATTGTGCTTTCCCGCGACCAGGTGTCAGCCGAGTTTATTGGATCGACTGTGACTTCAACCTTCACTGACAGTTTTGTCATAGCCGCAAACTAAAGGCTAAGGCTTTCATTAAGAGAAGGAATTAACGAGCGAATTTAGAGATTCAAGGTATCGGAAGATGGCTAAGTACTTATTCGACGAGACCCTCGAAAGACTCCAGAACGCAAATCCCTGGTGTGGCAGGTCGGAACCTCGGCCGCATCTGGAAGAGTCGCACCAGCAATTGCCGGGCATCAACGTCTGTGGCTGCTTGCAGGACGAGAGCGGTTGGGGAAGTGCGGCGCGAGGTTATGTTCGCGGGCTTCGCGCGCTCGACATTCCGATGGCTCTCAATAGTGTTTCTCAGTTGACTTCAAATCGCTCGGAAGATCGGTCCGTAATCACGTCTGGCGAAGAATATCCTCATGACATCAATCTCGTGGTTGTCGATGCCGGTCAGCACTTTGCTGTGATGTCGCATGTTGGTGAAGACTTTTTTGAGAATCGCTATAACATCGGCGCATGGGCGTGGGAGTTGCCGCGTTTTCCTGAAAACTGGTACGACCGGTTTGCCTACTATGATGAGATCTGGGCGGCTACGTCTTTCATCGTAAATGCGCTTGCCCCAATCTCGCCCGTGCCGGTTGTGCGCATACCTCCGGTTCTAACGCCGCAAGCGCCGGGAGCCCGCCAGCCTGGACGACGCATGCTCGGGGTCTCGCCTGATGAGTTTGTCTTTCTTTTCATATTCGATTTTCACAGCCATCTTGAGCGCAAGAACCCTCTGGCATTAATCGAAGCCTTCAAACTGGCCTTCGCCCCCAATCAGGCTGCGCGGCTCGTCATAAAATGCGTGAATGGCCAGGCTGATCCCGCCGGCGCGGCCGCATTGAGAGAACATGCGCAGGGGCACGCGATTTCAATTTACGATGGGTACTGGTCAGCACAGGAGATACGAGATCTGATGAGTGCCTCTGATGCATATGTATCGCTTCACCGCTCCGAAGGAACAGGCTTAACCATCACCGACGCGATGGCAAATGGCAAACCGGTAATCGCCACGGGCTGGTCAGGAAATATGGATTTCATGAACGTTTGCAACAGCTATCCCGTGCGCTATGAGTTGGTCGAGATCGAGAAAAACGTTGGTCCCTATCGCGCCGGTGAAATTTGGGCCGATCCTTCAGTCGAACACGCGGCAGAATTGATGGCTACGGTATTTGAGAAGCGCGACGAGGGACAAGCGCGGGGCCAATCAGCCAAACGAGAGATTGAAAGCCATTACTCTGAGGAGAAGATCGCCGGTCTCATCCAACACCGACTCGATTTTATTCGTAACCGGGAACGATTTCCGCAAATCAGGAGAGAATTACGAGCTTTTCATTCGCGTTACCGGGGACTGATCACCGGAATTCGCCAGCTGGCTGAGGATCTACTGCCGCCGGATGCGGTGGTAATCGTCGTCAGCAAGGGCGACGACGAATTACTAAAACTCGGTAACAGGCGCGGCCGGCATTTCCCGCAGAACGCTGAGGGCCTTTACGCAGGCTATCATCCCGCAGACAGCAACGCGGCCATCGCCCATCTTGAACAACTGCGAGCCGATGGCGCCAGTTATCTGCTCCTGCCAGGGACCGCGTTCTGGTGGCTCGATTACTACAAAGAGTTCGCAGCCTATCTCGAATCATATTATGAAATGATCCATCGAGATTCACGCGCGATCATCTACAAGCTAAATGGCATTGGCGTGGCCAGGCATACCGGGGAACTTGTGGCGCAGATGGACTCGCTCTCTTATCTGGAGACGAGGCTCCGAATGCTACTGCTGAGCGATCGGCGCGAGATTGAACCCAGCGCCACGCTACGTCCAACACCGATCGATCGCAAATCGGTTTTGAACCCGGCTCAACAGATAGTCTCCAGAGCGCGTTTCGATAACGATATCCCTGGCCCCTATCCCAAGTTGCTCGCCGAGATTCGTCAGGTGGTTGAAGAGATGCTGCCCACGGATGTTTCAGTAATCGTGGTCAGCAAGGGAGACGAGGCGCTGCTGAGATTCGGTAGCCGGCGCGGCCTGCACTTTCCGCAGACCAGTGCGGGCGTTTACGCAGGTTATTATCCGGCCGACAGCCGGGCCGCGATTACGCAACTGGAAGACCTGCGAGCCGAGGGCGGTAATTATCTGCTGCTTCCCAGCACGGCTTTTTGGTGGCTCGACTTCTACAAAGATTTTAAGCGGCATCTCGACCTGCATTACCAATTGATTTACCGAGACCCTCGATGCCTCATCTATGAATTGCGCCGATTAGAACTCGATGGCCCGAAAGCAAAGCCGAAGGGGTTCTGGCGACAAGCCAGCCGGTTTTGGGGGCGGCGACCGTACGCCGCTCAAAGAGACCGCCGCGTATGACCAGTCGAATGAGAGCAAAGGTGGCAACCTTATGGTGAGGAGCGCAGTTGCTCATAAGAAGGGCAGCCCAGCCTCCATGATGTTGAAAGACGGGAAGGGTAGTGAGCAAGAGAAACAATTTCGAGATGGATGCGCACGTGGATGTTGAGGCCATTATGGCAGCGATCCGGCAGCGAGCGGTAAATCGCCGGCATTCATCGCCTGGAGGCCCGGCGATTTGTGGCACCCCTGATTTTGCCATGCCCATTGATCCGGAAGGCCCTGCGACTTCGCTGACTCCTA
This sequence comes from Pyrinomonadaceae bacterium, assembly GCA_036374695.1. Classification (GTDB taxonomy): domain Bacteria; phylum Acidobacteriota; class Blastocatellia; order Pyrinomonadales; family Pyrinomonadaceae; genus UBA11740. The sequence continues at coordinate 5,553 of DASUTF010000305.1, read as the reverse complement.
ACAATGGACGATTGTCGGAGAATTCTGGAAAACCCAGAGAAGCAGAGTCATCCCTGTCCCCTGAAGCTGACGCTGTTGCCCAAGTGCAGGCAGATTTTAATCAAGCGGTTGTGCGCTCACTCACTGTGGTTACCCAAGCATTTCAGAGACTAGCAGGTGATTTTTGCGCGCTGGAAAGACGAATGGTTTCTGAGGCCGATCGGAATCAGCGGGAAAGTGAGCAGACGACCCAGCAGATCGTGGCGAACATAGTATCCGCTGCGCTTGAAGAGGCCAATACTAAAGTGGATGGCGTTGTGCAGGCCGTCAAAGAGATGCAAGAGAACATGACGCGCGAGCTCGATCATGTCTCAAAAGGAATTCAAGAGCGCATTAACGAGTTCGAGAGAAAGCTGGTGGAGGTCGAGCTAAGCGCACGGATGGGCCGGGAGATTAAAGAAGAGGTAATCGCCCTGTCTGGGACGACTGAAGAAATTCGCGAGCAGACCAGGACTGCCGCATCACAAGCGGTAGAGTTCGAGAACAAAGTAGCTCATCGACTTGATGAGATCAGGATGCGTATTCTTCGCGCTGAGCGCAGCTGTCAAGTGGCCGGGCCGCAGTCGCGCGCTCCGCAACCATCCGGCGAGTCCGATCGCAGCCACAAGCCAATTTCGTCTGCTCATTTGCCGACGAATGGCAACGGCAAGCGGCCGGCAAAGCCTGTTGGTATGGGCACCAGTCCCTTATTTGATTATTTCAAGTTCGAGCACAATTTCAGAGGTCCGCTGGCAGAAATCAAGCGGTCGCAGGCTCATTACCTTGATCTATTCCTCGGGCGAAAGCACGTGCTCGATCTGGGCTGCGGCCGCGGCGAGTTTGTCGAATTGCTTTCCGAAAATGGTGTCAGTGTGAAAGGCGTCGATAGCAACCAGGATATGGTCGCGTTCTGTCGTGATCGCGGGCTGCCTGTAGAGCTCTCAGACATCTTCGATTATCTCAGCAACCTGCCTGACGCCAGCGTGGATGCCATCTTCTCTTCCCAGGTCATTGAACATTTTCCGCCGGATCAGATTCTCGAATTGATCAATATGTGCGGAAAGAAATTGAGGACGGGAGGCCTTATCGTCATTGAAACCGTCAACACCGACTGTCCGGAGGCCCTGAGCAATTTTTATTTTGATCCCACTCATATACGTCCCGTGCCGCCAAAATTGCTCCGATTCATCCTGGAAGAAGCCTCCTTTAGCCTGCACTCGTTCAGGTTCAGCGCTCCCGTATCACAGAGTAATGCAAGTCCCGTATTCCAGATCCGGAGTGAGCTTCCAAAGGAAATTAGCAGTTATCAAGACTACGCGGCCATTGCAATCAGATGCTGAGAATGGCTCAAGGTTTGAAACGGCAGAGAAGGACAATGGAGTTAAGTTTCCTTTTAAGAGACGCAAAGAGAACTCTGGCGGGCGTATTCGCGATGCGGCGTCACTGGATGGTTACGGATGATATTGCGGTAACGCTCTCGCAGTTTTCTTCAAATGGCACCGCGCGTGAGGGAGACCTTGCTGAATTCGAGATCGTGCTTGCGAACAACGCCTCGACGAATTCCTGGGTCAGGCTAATGGTGGATATTTACTTGAAAGACAATCAAACACACCCCGACGGGCATTACGCCTATTTCGAAAAGGAAATCTATCTTCGGGGGCAGGACAGCCAGCGGTTGGAGGTATTTTACGATTGGTCGCAAGACGTCACTTTTGTGATTGATGGAGTGCCGATCGCCGCCGATCACATCTGGCGAGGGGATTGTCGCGCAACCGGAACGTATCTCGTCAGAGCTATTCTTTTGACAAACATGGGTGAGCCGTATGAAGAGTTGGCCATCTGTAATCGTTTAGCGTGATGCGAATCGTCAACATCATTCAAAGGTATCCGCCCGCAATCGGCGGCTCTGAAACCTGGTGCCAGGAGGTTTGCAGATACCTGGCCAAGCGAGGGCATAAAGTCAAGGTGCTTACTCTCGATGTGCATAAGGAAGAGGAGTACTGGCGAGATCCGCGAGATGAAGAGCGAACGCTTTCCCTGGGCCGGTTCACACTTGATGAAGGTGTTGTGGTTAGACGCTACCGAAGATCCCTGCCTATTCATTCCGTTCATCATCTGATTTATAAAAAACTACTCGACCGGGTTCTGAACCTCTATTTTTATGGCCCACATTCCGGAGAGATGTACGGAAAGCTATCGCGCGAAATCAAGTGTGCGGATGTGGTCTTTCTGCATACGCTTCCGTATCCACACAACTATGTTGCCTTCGCGTTGGCCAAGCTCTTCCGGAAAAAAACGGTGATTGTTCCGCACTTCCACCCCACGCATCCGGATTATGAAAGAAGGTCGAATTACTGGCTGCTTAGAAATTGTGACGCGGTGCTCACCGTTACCGAATTTGAGAAGGAGTACTTGAAGGAAAAAGGCGTCCCGACTGACAAACTTTTTGTGACTGGAAACGCCATAAATCCAAAGGAATACGAGCCTGCAGGCCTCGATGCTTTTAGATCAATGATGGCGAGCGAGTTCGGATTGCGCCCCGACGATAGGGTGATCACCTTCGTGGGCCGCAAAACAGAGGAGAAAGGCGCCGGCCATTTGATTGAAGCTGTGCGCGGATTACTCGATGAAATGCCCGTCAAGCTCTTTCTCGTCGGACCGCGATTCGCGGAATACGAAAGGCTGTACGGCGCCCTTTCCAAAGAGGAGCGCTGCAGAATAATCGACCTTGGCGTTCTCTCGCATCAGGACAAAGTGAATTTGCTGCATCTGTCCAACCTGCTCGCACTACCCTCCAGGTATGAAGCTTTCGGCATCGTCTTTCTCGAGGCATGGATTTGCGGCGTTCCGGTGCTGGGTACAGATCGAGGCGCGATGCCCAGTGTCATCGGCGATGAAGGGGTCCTCTCGAGATTCGCGGATGTTGGAGACTTGCGGCTAAAACTGCGGACCGCATTGAGCGATCTAAATAAGCTGCAAATTATGGGTAAGAGGGGCAAAGAAAGGGTTATTAAGAACTATACATGGGAAGTAATTGGCGCAAAGACAGAGGAAGCGTTGAAAACGCCGCTAAGCAGTGAAAAAGATGCAATGAAAATAGTCGTAGTGACCAATGCTTATCCGCCGCGTTTCATTGGCGGTGCTGAATTAGTCGCGCATGCTCAGGCAAAGCTGCTGAAAGAAAGCGGCCACAACGTTATCGTCTTTGCCGGGGAACCTAACGACAAGGGCGAAAGGTATGCGCTCAGAAAGGACGTCCTTGACGGGATTCCGGTATATCGCGTTTGCCTGCACCAGCAGGACTACAGCACGGAATTCCTGAACTTTTATAATCGGCGGATTCACGTGCTTTTTGAGTGTCTCCTGGAAGATTTCTCTCCGGATATCGTTCATTTCCACAACTTGACCGGGCTTTCGGCCAGTCTCATTCAGGCTGCGAAGCAAAAGAACGCCCGGACGGTGATGACACTGCATGATTACGCAGGGATTTGCGGGAAGAATACTTTGATTAAGAGCGACGACCGCCTCTGTGATGATTTTAGCCGATGCGCTGAGTGCATTCCGTCAGTATCTGACGAGCATTGGAAAGAGATTCCAGTACGTATGCGTCGTGATTACCTCGCTCTGCAATTCCAAGCTGTTGACACCTTCATCTCTCCAAGCAGCTATCTCGCCGGCAAGTATATTCAGAGTGGAATTAAGGAAGAAAAGATCAAGATAGTTTGGAATGGGCTTGATGTGAGTAGGTTTACGGAAAAACCGAAGAGTGATGATACCAAAAGGGTGCGATTCAGCTATGTCGGTTACCTTGGACGACACAAAGGAGTGCACATCATTCTTGATGCGCTCTCCCTACTGAGTGACGTGGAAGCTAAGGTGACGGTCAACTTTGTGGGTTCAGGAGAAGGGAAGGGCCGCCTTGAAAGTCGCGTGCGCGACATGGGATTGCAAGGTTCGGTCCGGTTCCTGGGACAGGTCAGCAATGAAGAGATAGCAGACGTTTATAAACAAACGGACGTCTTAATCCTGCCCTCAATATGGCCCGAGAATCAGCCGGTCTCTATCACTGAGGCGATGGCCTCACGAACACCGGTTATCGCTTCCCGCATCGGAGGCATCCCCGAGCTGGTCGAGGATGGCAAGACCGGATACCTGTTTGAAGCTGGAAATGCATCAGAGTTGGCACAAAGAATGTCCGAGTTCATTGCAGATCGAAGCAAGCTTGGCGAGTTTGGCGCCAACGCCTTTCGCAAAATTTCCGGCGACAGATTTACCAACCCGACAGAGAAGATCATCGAGCTCTACCGGGAACGGATGCGACTGCCCGCGACGCAAAGCCTGGCTGAAGAAATGCTGATCGTCTGTCTGGGAAAAGAGATGAACCCGGAAGCCGCTCGCGCAATGGATATTTTCTTGAAGGAAAGCCGTCACACGTGGCGATTTGTCATGTGTGATTGGTTACAGAGGGATCAGGTCGAGCGAGCGCATCTGCTCTGGGTCGTCGATGACGAGATCAGCGTGGACGAGGCGGTAATCGGTTTGCAGAATAAATTGCCATTACTGGTGCCGGGATCAAATCCCGAACTAAGAGATCTTTGTTTGCAAGGCCAGTGTGGTCTCTACTACCGCGATGCGCTCGAGGCCGTAGAGTGTTTGCATCATCTCACCTCTCATTTGACGCTGTCGAGGGCGATGGGCCAAAACAGCTTCCGGCGATTCTATGCGCGCCGAAGCTTGGCGCATGCGAGCATTGCGGCCAAATCGCTGACGGCACAACCTGCGTGACCAGCGCTCTATGAAAAGGAAACTGACAATTCTATTCAGTGGCATGATCGCCGGGGTGCCCCACCAGGGAGGCGCGACCTGGGCGGTGTTGCAATACCTGTTGGGTTTCAAACGGTTGGGCCATGAAATCTATTTCGTCGAACCACTAACAAACGGGCACTTGAGGCCAAAGGGCACGACGCTGACTGAATCCGAAAATGCGAATTACTTTCGGGCGGTGATGCAGGAAGCCGGGCTCAGTGACACATCGGCCTTGTTAGTGGAAGGGACGAAGGAAACAGTTGGATTAGCCTATGACCGGATCAGGGAGATCGCCGAACGCGCGGACCTGCTCATTAACATTTCGGGAATGCTAAAGGACGAAAATCTCACCGCTACAATACCGGCGCGGGTGTATCTCGATCTTGATCCCGCATTCAATCAGCTCTGGCATGCGGCAGACGGCATTGACGTGGGATTCGATGGTCACACACATTTCGTCACCGTGGGCGAGGGCATCGGACAACCGCAGTGCGCGGTGCCGACATGCGGACTCAGCTGGATGACAACCAAACAACCGGTTGTTTTGGCTGAGTGGCCCGCAGCCAACGGCGTTCGCCGCGACGCGCTGACGGCGATCGGCAACTGGCGTGGGTATGGCTCGATCGAACATGGCGGCGTGTTTTATGGCCAGAAGGCGCATTCGCTGCGCCAGTTCTTCGAGCTACCGCGTTTGACGCAGGAAAAATTCATGCTCGCGTTCAGTATTCA
>DASUTF010000304.1:0-5393 GCA_036374695.1 Pyrinomonadaceae bacterium | reverse complement strand
GCGGCTTTTCGCGGGCGGTCGCCACCTGCGCTTCTTCGTCATAAGCTTCTACGCCGGCGAGATACACGCCCAAGAGCGTTAGCACAATGGTGAAGCCGAACAACAGCGCAATACTGACGTCCGGTCTGAGTTCGCGTACCGCCACCGCGAGCAGTCCCGACACGGCCGCGAGCCCGTAAAGCATCCACACCGCCCGGCGCTCGGACATGCCCAAAGCCACCAGCCGGTGCGAAGTGTGATCGCGCCCACCCTGCGACGCCGCGCGTCCCGAAAGCTTGCGCAAGATGGTGACAAAGGTGGTGTCAAAGATCGGAATGAAAAGAACCAGGATCGGCACCGCGAGCACCGGCAGAAAACTTCGCGACCGCCCGCCGGAGAGATTTATTAGCGCGGTGCTGGCGAGAAAGAAGCCAATGAACATCGACCCGGAGTCGCCCATGAAGATCGACGCGGGTGTCGAGTTGAAAACCAGAAAGCCGAGCAGCGCCGCAGTGAATACCGCCATCATGCTCGCCTCGACGATCTGCCCGCTGGCGATGAAGTTGAAAGTTAGAAAGCCCGACGCAATCGCGGCAATTCCTGTGGCCAGCCCGTCCATGTTGTCGAGCAGGTTGATCGCGTTGGTGATGCCGATGAGCCAGAAAATCGTGATCGCGATGTTCACGGATGCGGATCGCGTCCATGGCAGGGTCAGTCCGTAATTCACCACCGCGGCCGCGCCCACAATTTGGCCGATTAACTTTTGATAAGGCTTTGTATGAATCAGGTCATCGATCAGACCCACAAAAAACAGGAAGCTGCTGACAGCGATAATGACCCACGTGTGCGGCGTGTGCGGCACAAGAAAGATGTAGGTCGTCAGGACGCTCAACCAGATGGCCACGCCGCCCATCATCGCGGTGGGTTTCTTATGCCACCGATCAGTTTTGGGTTTGGCGACGAGCCCGAAACGCCGGGCCGCCAGGCGCACGACGGGCGTTAGCGCCAGCGCCAGCACAAACGAAACCACGGGCGGAAGCAGGCTTGAGACTGTCAGTGAAAGCATCTCGGATCAGAGAAAAAAGGCGGTTGTGCCGGATTTAAACTCGTCGATGATAAAAGCTATTCGATTGAACGGGCAAAGGCAAGTCAAGCTGGTGACGGGTTTGATCGGGAATCCTGCCTCTAGACAGTGTCGTTTTGACGTTCCGTCCTGTGGGTGGAAAGAGTCGGTTCTGACCCCATCTCCCGCCCCACTTGCTCATAAGTCAGACTACTCTCGGCCCGCTTCAGAGCCGCAATGATCTCCACCTCGGTGGACTTCCGCTTTGCCATCTTCTACCTCCCTCAAAAGCCCAAAATCATATGGCATCCTGGTCCAGCTTTTGGGGGCGCGTCTGTGTAGCCCATCGTTGTCGTCCGTCCGCCTACTCCAGGTTGGCTCGGCGGACCACTACCTCCACCGGAAGCGATAACCAGCGTGGCAGTTGCATCGGTCGCCGTGTAGTTTTGGTTATTCAGCGTCGCGACTACCGAGTAGCTACCGGCATTGATCGGCGCTGTCGCAGAACCATTGTAGGTGATACTGATGCCGGTAAGACCGGTCGGATTTGTACTTGCGATTGCGTTCTTCGCCGCCCCGTCGTAAACGTGACTCAGGTTCGACAGCGAGATCGTTGCCGAGGCTTTCGCGACATTAAATGTTCGGTCAACGTTCGACGCGGCGTTGTAGTTTGCATCGCCGGATTGAGACGCCCGCACCGTGACCGTCCAGCTCCGGTGATGGTCACAGTACTGCCTGAGATAGTCGCCGGTCCCGAAACTACGGAGAAAGTCACCGCTAAGTTGGAAGAAGATAAGGCGCTGGGGGCAAATGGAGCATCCCCATAAGTCTTGTTTGCCGGCGCATTGAAAGTTATTGTCTGCGAAGGCTTCGCAGGCTGACCGGTCGTTATGATGGCAATCGCTGTTTGACTGGCGGTGCTGCCGCTGTTGTCGGTAACGACCAGCGTCGCAGAATAGGTTCCAGTCTGCGCATAAGTGTGTGACGGTGCGGCGCCAGGCGCACTGGTGCCGTCGCCGAAGTCCCACTGATAACTAACGATCGCGCCATCGGGATCAAAGGACCCGCGCCCATCAAGAATGATGCTCATCCCGGGAAATCCGGTGTATGGCCCTCCAGCGGAAGCAATCGGCGCTTGCGGCGGTCCGGCGATGCTAACTGTTTTGGTCGCGGTCGCGGTTTGGCCACTATCGTCAGTCACGGTTAGAGTCACGGTGTAAGTTCCCGCGAGAGCATACGTGTGCGACGGATTCGAACCGGTGCCGCTTGTATTGTCTCCAAAATCCCAATCGTAGTTGCTGATCGAGCCATCGCTGTCTGCGGCGGAACTGTTGAACTGGATGTTAGCGCCAGGGGCACCCTGATAGGTACCGGAAATACTGACCGTCGGCGGTTTGTTCGTGTGGAATGCTTCAATTTCGGTAATCCGACTGTGACTCGCCAACGCGTTCCTCACGACGACTCTGATCTTGCTCGTCGTGATAGTGGGGAAAGTGAATTTCCGCCACACCTTCTTATTCCCGTTGACCTGCCCACCCGGCACGTTGACCCAAGTAGTTCCATTCCAATACTGGACGTCAAAGTCAGTGATTCCGTAAAGCGTAAAGGTCTCAGTGAGCGTTGGCTCGGTTGAGTTTTGGAAGTTGTCCTGAAGTGTGTATACGTTTATCCAGTCAACCCCTTTTGGGCTACCGAAGTTGACCTCAATCGAATCCGGAAACACAGCAGGCGTTCCGTCCATCCAGCCGCCACTTCCTGTGCCCCAATCACCGTGAGTGGAGCCGTTGATGGCGCCATCTGCCCTGAAGTCTTCATCGAAAGTAGAAGAGGCGGTGACAGTTGCACCGCCACTTTCGAGCGCGACGCTGTCGCCTGCCGCGCCCTTCGTAGCGGTAAAGTTAGCATTCACCTGTTTGGTGGTGAGATTGCTGAAGGCAAGCGACATGGGTTCGAACGTGTAACCTTTCAGCGACGGCGTGATTGTATAGCTCCCGCCTGATACCAGCGGCGACAGGACATAGGTTCCATCGGAAAGGTTACTTTGATTCGTAAACCCGGCACCTGTGATGGAAAGCAAGACTCCGCCTACGGGTGGGCCGTTAGAATCGGTGATGCGTCCACTTATAGACGGCTTGCGGATCAGGTCAAGATATGAATTGGCCCATCGTTGAGCACTTTCGTCACCACTAGCTGCCATTTGGTCCAGCACCGGAACACTTTGCGTTTCGACTAGCGCAACGTTGAAGCTGGCTTGCGCCTGGAGCGTAGCGCTATAGCGGGCGGTGAGCTCATAGCTCCCGTCATCCATTCGAGTGCCAAAAGGAACACCGAGATCGCTTATCAACACTTGCACGGTTTGACCCGGTGCAAGTGTCGTGTCCGTCGGTACTCCTTCGGTATACACCTCTCTACCACCGATGATGCGGACGCCAAACCTGCCGCCGATTAGGGTTTCACGCACAACAGTACCGTCTCGGCCGTTAATCTTTGCTGACAACGTCAAAGAGATCGGCGCTTGGGCAAAAGTGACTATTGTCTGAGGAGTCGCGCTCAAGTTGGTGACCGAGATCTTCAGTGCGACCGGTTCACCCAGATAGAAACTGCTTTTGGCAGCTCCTGTCGCGTCGACGATAGAAATTTGAAACGTTAACGGACCAGTTTGTTGAGCGGTCGAACTTGTCAGACCTATCGACAACAGCACAAAGCCAATCAGAGAAATAAGACAGGCAAAGGTACCGGACCGACGCTTGAATAAAGTTGTGTCAATCATCTTTTCCACCCCCTGAGCCTTCTAATACTGTCGTGTGCGAATTGGTCCTTCCCAGGGGAAGGCGGGATCGTGACGGCTGGATTGAGCAGAAGCGGCTAAAAACTCTCAGCTTTCGACAGCAACGCCCCGAGTTTCGCGGGCGCTTTGGCCACTATGAAAATCGATGACCGACTTCAGGATGCCATCTAGTTCCATCGCTGGCTTGAAGCCGACCAGCTTGTTGACCTTTGAGATGTCGGGAATGCGGCGCGGCATGTCTTCGAACCCTTCTTCGTAAGCCTCATCGTACGGGACGAACACAATCTCAGATTCTGAATTGGCCAGTTCTTTCACGCGCCTGGCGAGGTCGACAATCGAGATTTCCTGGTTCGATCCGACGTTGAAGACTTCGCCGACCGCGGCTTCGGTGTCCATCAGCTTCATCAGTCCGCCGACGACGTCACCGACGTGGCAGAAGCAGCGCGATTGTTTGCCACTGCCGTAAACTGTGATCGGGCGCCCGGCCAGCGCCTGCTTTACGAATGTGGGAATCACCATTCCGTACTGACCCGTCTGTCGCGGGCCGACCGTGTTGAAGAGACGAACGACGGTCGTCGGCAATTTCTTTTCGCGCCAATAAGCGAGCGCCAGAAACTCGTCGATTGCTTTCGAGCACGCGTAGCTCCAGCGGCCTTTCGTGGTCGCGCCCATCACAAGATTGCCGTCCTCGCGAAAAGGAATCTCTGCGCTCAATCCGTAAACTTCCGAAGTTGAAGCAATCAGGACTTTCTTCTTTTTCTTGTTCGCCAACGAGAGGACGACTTCAGTGCCGTGCACGTTTGTCTCGATGGTGCGCACGGGACTTTCGACGATCAGTTTCACGCCGACGGCGGCCGCGAGATGAAAAATCACATCACATTGATCGACCAGCTCCGCGGTGATCGGCTGGTTGGCCACGTTGTCGATCGTGTAGTGAAAACGCGGATGGTCTTTAAGATGGCGAATGTTTTCAATGCTGCCCGTCGAGAGGTCGTCGATAATGTAGACTTCGTCGCCACGCTCCAGGTACGCGTCGGACAAATGCGAACCGATGAAACCAGCGCCGCCCGTGATCAGAACTCGCAAATAATTGCTCCCTTCGATTTCGTGTCAGTCTAGCACGACCGCGACGTTGGCTTGGAACTGCGTCAGCAGCGTGGCTCTGCCAGGCGGCAAAGCCGACTCGCCGTTTTCTTCGCAAGGCGTTTACGGTTGGAGGAGTTCCTCGTACAGATTAGATATATCCGCCAGCAGGCGCTCTTTCGCGTAATTACGAGTCACAAATTCGCGCCCCCGCCCGCCGAGTTCCTTCCGCAATCCCTCATCCCCAAGCAATCGTCTCAGTGCCTGGGCGAAGCCCTCCACGTCGCCACTATTCACGGAGATTCCGCGCTCACACACGGTGTAACCGTCCCCGTCTGCGCCCCGGGGGCCGAGCAAATCGACCACGCCGCCCACCGCCGTCGAGACCACCGGCCGCTCGTTAGCCATCGCTTCAATCAAGGTCAAGGGCGTGCCTTCGTTGTGGCTGGTCAGAGCGACCACGTCCAGCGCCGGATAGAA
>DASUTF010000303.1:0-6293 GCA_036374695.1 Pyrinomonadaceae bacterium | reverse complement strand
CAGAATACGATTCCCAGTCCCCAGGCAATCTGCGCTCCCGCGATGGAAATTGGCGCCGCCAGAGCAAACAGAAAAAGAGACGCGACAATTCCGCGCTCAAGCCAGACGCCGAGCGGACCGGGCGCAATCTCACGCGATTTTCGACGTTCAACTGAAGTCATCCGACAGGATTGTCCGCACAAGTCCCGATTTGTCGGGGCGGCAAAATGCTGCAAATGTTTTTCAACGTTGCCTGGCCGTCAGCCCGGGGTAAAGATATCCAGGAGGTTCTCGCCCAAATGGGCGACAAAATCTTTCACTCTTGTTTAGAATCACGAAGCCCGGATTATATTCGACGATGAAAGAAAAACTTGCATGAATAATTGGACCCGTTCACTGCTCTTGAGCTTACTTCTACCGTTCGCCGGTTATTCGCAGGTCAAAACCGTTCAAGAGTACATCGATCAGGTAACGGCCCTGACAAACCGAGCGGATGTCAAAGCGGCCCACGACTACATCGATCGCAACAAAGAAAACATTCTGCGCGAATGGATCGCGATTACCGAAATCAACGCGCCGTCAGGACACGAACAACAACGCGCAAAGTACATTGAGAAGATTCTGCGCAGTTATCAGCTCGACGAGGTGCGCTACGACTCAGCGGGCAACCTGATTGCGGTGCGCAAAGGCACCGGTGGCGGGCCGCGCATCGTCTTCGATTCACACCTAGACACGGTCTTTCAGCCCGGCCTGCAAATTAAAGCCACCGTGCGCAACGGCAAAGTGTATGCGCCGGGAGTTGGCGATGACACGCGCAACATCGAAGCGATGCTCGCCACCATCCGCGCACTGAACGGCGCGAAGATCAAGACCAAAGGTGATCTCATCTTTGTCTTCACGGTCGAGGAAGAGACCACATTCAAAGGCGTGAATGCATTCATTCAAGAGAACAAAGGCAAGATCGATCATTACATAGCGCTCGACGGCGGCTATGAGGGTTTCACTTACGCCGGCATCGGCATTAACTGGTACCGCCATCATTTCATCGGCCCCGGCGGGCACACGCGCTCGCGTACGCCACCGTATTCAGCGACGCTGCCGCTGGCCCGCGCGATCGAACGGATTTATCAGTTGAAAGTGCCGACGAACCCTTCGTCGAATCTGAATATCGGCATGCTGGGCGGTGCCGAAGTCGTCAACGCGAAAGCGGCGGACGCGTGGTTCACGGTTGACCTGCGCTCGACGAGCAACGATGTGCTCGCCGATCTCGAAAAGCGGATTCAAACGATTCTCAACGAAGAGGCCGCGCGCGAAGGAATGACCGTCAAGACCGACGTAATTTCGAAATCATCCGCCGCTTCGATCCCCGGACACCGCGAGTCCCATCTCGTGCGCATGTCCGAAGCCGTGCACCGCGTGATGGGATTCGACCCGCCCATCACCAACGCCGGCTCGAATAATTCCAGTCCGGTTCTGATCGCGGGCATCTCTTCGATTTCCACCGGCGCGGGCCCGTGCGAAGAAACCCACTCGCTGACGGAGAACTGCGAAATCGAACCGCTTTACCGAGGGATTAAGAAGATTCTGCTGCTGGAGTTGGCGCTGGCGGGGATCCGCTAGACTCGGCTTTTCCAATAACCTGGCCGCCGCCGCTGGTGCGCGAGCGCCATTATGACGATGCCATCAGTTTCAACTGAATAGATCAGGCTGAACGGAAAGCGATGAAGAACAACTCGTCTAAGTCTCTGGTCGATGGCTTGTCCAAGTTCTGGGAATTCACAAACGAGATCAATGGCGTGCTGGACTTCGTTAAGATAGTCCGAGCCTAAACCGGTCGAGTGGGCTTCGTAAAACTTCGCTGCCTCAGACAATTCTTCGTTGGCCGGCGTGAGGAAGCGGTAGCCAATCATCTCAACTGCTCGCGCGCGCGTTGCATAACTTCATCGCCAGGAAGCGCTTCAATCTCACCTCGCAGGTACGCGGCATAACGTCGTTGCGCTTCTTCAATCCAAAGTCGGTCAGCCGCTGGATCAGCGGTGGTGTCCAGTTCCTGAATTAGAGCCCGGGCAAGAGCGGCCTTTTCCCTTGCCGTTAATGCCTTCGCTTGCTTCTCGATCTCTTCAAAGTGAGTACTCATCGCGTTCATTATACAGAGTTACGGTACTGAGGTGCGGGCAGGTCAGGGATGTAAACTTCGACCCTTGCCCGTTCGAGCAGTGGCAAGGAATTGCTCCTTTCGCTTCGAGAACTCTTTCATTCGCTTTAAGGCTTCCTTTTCAGAAACAACGGCGCGGCGCGGACGCTCGATCTTGACTCGTTTGATCGATTTCTCCTGCTTCATGACCACATTCTTCCTGCGGAGGTTCCCTCTGTCAATGGGTAAGACTTTGCTACTGTTGCGCCGGCACAAAATACCCACGCCTACTGCGCAGATAGAGTCCCACGCGTCGGGACGCAACTTCAATCTGACGGTACTCACCCGGCTTGGCTTCGGCGAGCGGTTTTGTCGGCCGATAGGTAATCACATAGTGCGCGCCGATGTCGCGGGCGATCGAGTCCGCTTGACCAAGCATCGTCTCGACCGAGTCCGGCACCATAATCCGCCCGCCACTCTCCTGCGCAATTTCAGTCAGAAGACGCTCGCCCTCGTGCGTGGCGCGTTCGTACTCTTTGCGCTTCCGGCGCATGGCAAAATCGAGATCGATCGTTCCGATTCGAAATGAAGGCGTGCGCGTGCTGCCGGGCGGCAATGTCGGATCGCCGTTCGCGACGGGATTGCTGGCGGGATTTCCGTCGCGTTGCTTCCCATCCCCACCTCTGACCACCTTAGGTTGCCCGGCGAGCGCGAGCCGCGCCAGCAATGTGTAACTAATCACGTGGACGCTCACCTGCGTCGAGTTCAGCTCTCGCAAAGCCTTTGCGAGCGTCGTCTTTCCCCCAGGCTCTTCGACGCCATCAGTGATCAGCACAAGATGGCGGGTTCCCGGCGGCGTCTCTTTGAATTGTGCGGCGGCCGCGACCAGAGCGTCGTTCAGGCGGCTGCTTTTTCCCGAAAGTAGTTTTGTTTTCAGAATTCTTGCCGCGGCCACCTTGTCCGTCGTCCATGGCTGCAAGAGCTCAGGCCGCATCGCAAACTGCATCACCGCGAATCGATCGCCATCTTTTAGCCGGGATATCAAGCGCAACGCCACTTCGCGCGACGCGTTTGTATCTTTCAACCCGAGTTGGTTCCCGGTATCGATTAACAGAAGCACGTTCGTCGGCAGATGGCGAATGCTGCGAATCTGTTGAGGTTGGCCGTCTTCCAACACCAGCACCTCGTCAATCTCCAACCCCGCATCGTAGTTGCCGGCCTGATCGGTGGCGATCACCTGAAGGCGAACTTCCTCAGTAAAGACTTTGACCGGATCCTGACCTTCCTTCTCATCGGGCGTTGGCGTCGGGGATGGCTTCGCGGTTTGAGCTGGCGATCTGCCGGCGGCTGAAGTCAGCAGCGTCAACCCAAGAATAATAAATAGCGTGCGGCGCAAATTGTTCTCCTCAACTGGTGAAGATGTGCGAGGGTTTGATGCGCGCGCGGCTGCCGGGACGTTGCCTTCGGGGACTCAACCGCCGGATTTTCTCGCCTGAGCCTGAACGGCCGTGATGGCGATGGCGTCAACGATATCTTCCGGTTTGCAGCCGCGCGAGAGATCGTTAGCAGGACGGTCTAAGCCCTGCAAAATCGGGCCGATGGCCGTTGCGCCAGCCAGGCGCTCGGTCAGTTTGTAAGCGATGTTGCCTGCCTGCAGGTCGGGAAAGATGAGTACGTTCGCGCGACCGGCGACCGGCGACCCAGGCGCTTTTGATTGACCGATTGCCTGCACGAGCGCTGCGTCGGCCTGCAGCTCACCGTCGATTTCGATTTGCGGCGCGCGCGCCCGAACTGTGCGCGTGGCTTCGACGACCTTGTCGATCAGACGATGCTGAGCGCTTCCTTTGGTTGAAAACGAAAGCATCGCGACGCGCGGCTCGGCGCCAATCAAGGCGCGGCATGAATCGGCTGAGGCAATGGCGATCTCCGCGAGTTCGGCAGCGCTCGGCTCGATCACGACGCCGCAGTCCGCGTAGATCAACGCGCCGTTGTGACCGACGCTTTCGTCGCGCAGGGCCATCAAAAAGAAACTCGACACAAGCTTGAAGCCCGGCCGCACACCGATGCAGTGCAGCGCCGCGCGCACAGTGTGCGAGGTGGTGTTCGTCGCGCCGGCGACTGAACCGTCAGCTCTTCCCGACCGCACCATCAGATTTCCGTAGTAGAGCGGATCGCGCAAAGCGTGGCGCGCTTCGTCGAGCGTCATGCCCTTCGCGCGCCGCCCTTCATGCAGCAACGAAA
This sequence comes from Pyrinomonadaceae bacterium, assembly GCA_036374695.1. Classification (GTDB taxonomy): domain Bacteria; phylum Acidobacteriota; class Blastocatellia; order Pyrinomonadales; family Pyrinomonadaceae; genus UBA11740. Next base: position 1,939 of record DASUTF010000303.1, on the reverse strand, counting down.
CCATCTTGTCGAGATCGCCGGCGCGTTGGTGGTCGATCACTTCGACGCCGCCCAGGTCCGCGCCTGACTGTCGCGCCGCGTCGCGAAGCTTGTCTTCCGATCCCAGCACGGTAATTCGCGCGAGACGCTGTCGCACTGCGGCGCCGGCTGCGATTAACGTCCGCGGATCCTCGCCTTCCGGCAACACAATGTGTTGCGGATTAGCAGCAGCACGTTGGCGAATTTGGTCGAGAATGGACACGGGGTTGTCAGTTGTCCGTCGTCAGTGGTCAGTTGTTTGGAAAGCGTGGCAAATTTACCACGACAGTCAGTTTGGTCGGAAGCTTGCTCAGCAGCGCGCCACTCGACTAGACTTTCCACGCTGAACCCGAGCGCAACAAAAATCGTATCTGCAACTAACTACTGACTACTGACAACTAACTGACGATCATGTCCAAACTCAAACTCAAAAGCCGCATGAAGAACCTGCTCATGTTTCTGCCGAACATGGTTGCGCTGTCTGCTCGACTGATGGTTGACAAGCGCGTACCGGTCACTGAGCGCGCGTTGTTCGCCGGGGCGGTCATCTACGCGATTATTCCATTTGATTTTCTGCCGGACATGATTCCGTTCCTTGGGCAGATCGACGATCTCTTCCTGGTTGCTTTGACGCTGCTGCGATTGATCGGTCGCACTGACGACACAGTCGTGCGCGAACACTGGCGCGGGGGTGGCGACATCGTTGCGCTGGCTGAATCAGCCGCGGTCATTGCTCCGGCGCTGATGCCGAAGCGCGTTTCGCGAGTGCTGTCGGCCAAAGTAAACCCAACCGCTGAAGGCACGGGCCTGCTGGTTAAGGGTTCCAAACTCGAGCCGTTGTTTGTTGCCGAACCCGATCGTCAACTGCGGGCGGAAGACGAACACAAGCGTCGCCGGCGCCGCATCCGCGAAGTAAAATCCGCCTGAAAGCTTGAGGATTCGGTTTTCTCCCTCTCCCTCTGGGAGAGGGAGATAAAACACCTAAGCGACCGTCATAACTTTCAATTGGCGTGAGTTCGCAGGCTGAGGTGTAACTGACTGCTCGCGTGCTTCGCGCTCTGCGCGCGACACGTGGCGATAAAGAATGTCGCGCTGTTGAGGAATGAAACCGGCTTCGGTGATCAGGTAACGCAGCATTTCTTCTGACGCGCGATTGTGCGCTCCCGCGGCCGAAACTACGTTCTCTTCGATCATGATCGAGCCCATATCGTTGGCTCCGAAACGAAGACCGACCTGTCCCAGGCGCAGTCCCTGCGTCAGCCAGGACGATTGGAAGTTTTCAATGTTGTCCAGGAACAGCACTGAAACGGCGAGCATTTTCAGATAATCAATCCCAGTCGGCTCGTCCTTAATCTTTCGTCCCAGCGCGGTATTCTCACGCTGAAACGTCCACGGAATAAACGCGAAGAAGCCTTTGGTTTCGTCCTGAAGATCGCGAATCCGCTGAAGATGGCGCACGCGATGCTCGACGCGGTCGCCGATGCCGAACATCATCGTCGCGCTCGAGCGCAATCCAACTTTATGTACAGCTCGCATCACGTCGAGCCATTCATCCGTCGTGCATTTTGTGGCGACGCGCTTCCGAATTTCGTCATCAAGAATCTCGGCGCCACCACCCGGCATACTGTAAAGTCCCGCGTCCTTCAAACGCTGCATGATCGTTTCGTAATCGAGGCCGGTAATCAGATGGATGTTGTGAATCTCGGGCGGTGAGAAGCAGTGCAGCTGAAAGCCGGGATATTTAGCGCTGAGTTTCCGCAGCAGATCTTCGTACCACTCGATCCCGAAATCAGGATGCAGTCCGCCCTGCATGAGAACGCCCGTGCCGCCCAGCGCGATTGTCTCGTCAATCTTTTCGCAAATCTCTTCGAGGGTGCGCACATAAGTGTCCGGCGCGCCCGGCCGTCGATAGAACGCGCAG
>DASUTF010000302.1:0-3165 GCA_036374695.1 Pyrinomonadaceae bacterium | reverse complement strand
AATCCATCGCGCACCGCCAGCCTGACGGTCACAAAGATTGCGGAAAGAAAAGCCAGCGCGAGAAACACGCCATACGCGTTGACGGGAAAGTTACCGAGGCGGAAAAGAATTGGATGCATGGGCTAGTGAGCAGTAAGCAGTGAGCAGTAAGCAGTCGTCATGACTCGGACGGCGCGCTCGCCTTTTTTAGCTGCGCCTTCTGCTCTTTGCGATGCGCGAAAATCATGTCGTAAGCCAAAAGCAGCGCTCCACAGGTAATGCTCGCATCGGCGACATTAAACGTTGGCCAGTGGTATTGCCCGGCGTGCACCAGAATGAAATCGATCACGTAGCCAAGCCGCACGCGGTCAGTCAGATTCCCAAGAATACCCGCGAGCAACAGCGCGCAGGCGCCCAGAACCCGATCGTCATTACGCGGCGTGCGAAAGAAGTAGAACAAGACGGCCAGCGCTGCTGCTGCCGCCAGCGCCGCAAAGAACCATCGCCCGAACGCGCCGCCTTCCTGCAACTGGCCGAAGGCGATGCCGGGATTCTCAGCGTAGGTGAAATCGAGAAAGCCGCGGATGACGGTCATGTCCTGGATACGCAGTCGCCGCACAGCCCAGGCTTTGCTCGACTGGTCGAGCAGATAAATGCCGAGCGACGCCACCAGGTAACCGATACGCCAGCCAACTCGAGCTTTGAAAAAACCTTTCAATTCACTCCCGGATCAATGAAACAGGATTTCGCTCCACAGGTGCGAGATATTTATAGTACTCGTCACAAAAGAACGTTAAAGTCCGAAGGAGCGGAAGATTTCGCCCATAAAATGGGCTTGAAAACAATCGGAGGCCCCCGGGGCTACTAGTATTCCGCGCCTAACGGCACTTAGGATCATTGGGCGCCGGCCTCGATCTCCTCCAAGGCTTCAACGCACCTTTCACAAACGCTCGGAAAGCGTGTTGCCTCGCCCACCCGCGTCGAGTAGTTCCAGCACCGCTCGCACTTTTCGCCATGAGCACGCGCGACGCTGACTTCGATTTCTTCGGCGTCCATCTCTGCATTTGGTTCAAGCAACTGGACTTCAGAGACGATGAAGATGTAGCGCAGATCGTCTGCGTGTCGCTTCAACTTGTCATACGCATGCGCGCCGGCCGAGATTTCCACGCGCGCTTCGAGCGAGCTGCCGATCAGTTTTGCGATGCGCGCGTCTTCCAGTTTGCCGAGCACCGCGTCCCGATAACCAAACAAGTGCGCCCACGACGTCAACAGTTCTGTATTGTCTGCGCCGCTGGCGGTTGGTAGTAACGCCAGGTGCACGGACTCCGCGCGCGGCTCACGCTCATCCGCGGGCAGGTTCTCCCAGATCTCATCAGCCGTGAATGCAAGGATCGTCGCCAGCATCCGCGCCAACGAATCGGCGATTCTGTACAAAGCAGTCTGCGCGGATCGTCTGGCCGCACTACGCGGACCAAACGTGTACAGGCGATCCTTGATGATGTCGAAGTAGCGCGCCGACAAAGTCACGGTCGAAAACTGATGCAGTCTTTGATAGACCCCGTGGAAATCGTAATTCTCGTAGGCATCGCGCACATCCACGATGGCTGAATCCAATTCCGCCAGCGCCCAGCGATCGACTTCAAGCATCTCGTGCTCGGAAACGCTGTCGCGCGCCGGCTCAAAGCCGGAGAGATTGCCGAGCGCAAAGCGCGCCGTGTTGCGCAGCTTGCGATAGCCATCAGTAACGCGCTGCAGGATTTCATCTGAGCAGCGCATGTCTTCCATGTAATTCGACGACACGCACCACAGTCGCAGAGTCTCGGCGCCAAGTTTCGGAATTACTTCGTCGGGCGAGACGGCGTTGCCGGCGGACTTGTGCATCGCTTTGCCTTGCGCGTCCAGTGTCCAGCCATGACAGATCACTTCGTCATACGGCGCGCGATCGTGAACGGCAAGTCCCACCATTAAAGACGAGTTGAACCAGCCGCGAAACTGATCGCCACCTTCTATGTAAACATTGGCCGGCCACTGGAGATTCTCGCGGTTCTCCAAAACAGCGATGGAAGACGAACCGCTGTCGAACCAGACATCCAGAATGTCAGTCTCTTTCGTGAACTCCGTGGCGCCGCACTGCCCACATTTGAAGCCTTCCGGAAGTAATTCGGAGGCTTCGCGTTTGTACCATGCGTCGGCGGTTTCCTTTTCGAAGATGTCGGCGACGTGTCGGATGACATCGGCGTCGGCGACGACGTGTTGGCAACTCACGCAGTAAAACGCGGGAATCGGCACGCCCCAAACGCGCTGACGCGAAACGCACCAGTCGGGTCTGCCTTTGAGCATGTTGCGCATGCGCTCGCGGCCCCACGCCGGAATCCATCGGACGCGGTCATCAACTTCATGCAGCGACATCGCGCGCAAACTTTGGTCGCCGCCGGCCGCTTCGTCCATGGAAATAAACCATTGTGGCGTGGCGCGAAAAATGACCGGGTTCTTGCAGCGCCAGCAGTGCGGATAACGATGCTCGTAATCTTCGCTGAACAGAAGCACGCCCTGTTCGCGCATGAATTCAACAATCTTTGGATTCGCTTCGAACACGGTCATGCCGGCGAAGTGTTCAACATCGGAATCAAAGCGGCCGGCATTATCGACGGGACAGTAAATCTCCAGCCCGTACTTCTTTCCGATCACAAAGTCGTCGTGACCGTGTCCGGGCGCGGTATGCACCAGACCCGTCCCAGCTTTCGTCGTCGCTGACTTATCGCGCGCTTCGCTGACATCGAGTTGGGTTTCTGCGTCGGCCTCGCCGCCGAGGGTCACGTGCTCGCCCACCATGAAAAGCGACGGTCGATCAATCCAGGGGTGCTTCGCTTCCAGCCGATCGAGCTTTGATCCGGGAAAGCGGGCGAGAAGCTTTGTTTCTATGATCTTAAAGTTATCGATCATAGAGCTATTGCCCGTGTTCTCGTCGTTTGCCGGATCGTCAGACGGTTCGACAGTTCCGATGTCGCATTTTGCGATCACGCTCCCCATCAGCTCAGCAGCCACGATGTACACTTCGTCGCCACTTTCCAGCGCGACGTAATCAAAGTCCGGGTGCACAGCGATGCCGAGGTTGGCAGGCAGGGTCCACGGAGTCGTTGTCCAAATCAACGCAAACACTTTGCGGCCGGCGAGTGCCGGATCGAT
>DASUTF010000301.1:0-11317 GCA_036374695.1 Pyrinomonadaceae bacterium | reverse complement strand
TTGCAGCTTCATCCGGTTCTTCTTCTTCCAGGAACGTGGTCGCATAACGGAACAGCACCTCGTCCATCAGACAGAAGCTCGGCCACTTCTCAGTGATCTCCTTCAAGCGATCCTGCGCGCCCTTTAGACCGCCTTTCTTATGGCTGTAGCGCGAATCGTAGTAAAACCGCGCCACCTGCAAATTGTGCATCGCGAGGTTGTCCTGCACCTGGCGCAGACGCAACTCCGCCTGCTGGCGAAGGTCGCTTTGCGGATACCTTTGGATCAACGCTTTCAGACGTTGCTCAGCTTTGCGTGCATGGCTGATGTCACGATCCGATAAGCCCATTTGACGCATCTCGGTCTCGGCAACCTTCAGCAGCGCGTCATCGGCGAGCTGATCGGTCGGGAAATAGGTGCGCCAGTCTTCATAAGCCTGTCCGGCCTGAATCAAAGAGGAGGTGGTGCCCTCGATATAGAAAGAGTCGGCAATGGCAAGTTTTGCCAGCGCCAGGTAACGCGAGTCCGGATAGGTGTTGATAATCGTGGTGAACAACAACCGGCCGGTTTCATGCCGACCGCCGCGGACTTCCTTAGCGGCTTCGATGAACAGCACTCGATCGCGTCCGGGCGCCACCGTGCCGGTCAGCTCTTCATACTTGTCGTTCTTTTTTCCGGGGAGCAGACCGAAGAAGCGTCGGCCGCTCTTCTGTTTGGGACGGTAGTTCGCGGTTTCACCAGTGCGGGCGCTCGCCGTTGACTGCAGCGCCGATTCGACGCGCGTGTTCAATTCCGCGATGGAAGTTTCCAGGCCGCCAAGTCGCGACGTGTCGTACTTCTCGGCCTTCTCCTCCTTGGTGACGAGATCGTTAACTTCGCTCAGGAGTGATCCGGCTTCCTTGTCTAAGCCACGCAGCCGCTCGCGTGGGTCGTCGGCGTTCTTCTTGTCGCCTTTGTCGCCCGAGTTCATCGCGGCGATGGCCGACGAAAGCGAACGGCGCATGGCCTCGAGCTTCGACTTCATTACGCTGAGCCGCTGAAAGTTTGAAGCGTCGTTCTGGCCCTGCCCGTTTGGCAACGCCAACACCGTGGCCGGGTGTAACACGGGGATTAAAGACAAAGCGGCGATGAGCAGAAGTGACGAAAAGACTTTCATCGAATTACGGCCGCGGTTAGAAACAAGAAACATTGGGAACCTCCAAAACAAAACGGGTCATTCTAGACTGACTTTGGGGCGTTAGCTAATCACTGACGACTCGCTAAACCCAGAGAACGGTCGCCTCACGCAATTCCCGAAGGGCGACGCCGGGATCCTTTGCCGAGAAAATTGCCGAGCCTGAGACGATGATTTCAGCGCCGGCTGCGGCCACTTCAGCGATGTTATCGCGGTCAATGCCGCCGTCGATTTCGATCCGCGTGGTCAAGCCCCGCTCGTCGATCATGCTGCGCAAACGCCTCAATTTATCCAACGATTCCGGAATAAACTTTTGTCCGCCAAACCCCGGGTTAACTGACATCAACAGCACGTAATCCGCGAATTTGAGGACTTCTTCCACCGCCGAAAGCGATGTTGCCGGGTTGATTGCAATGCCGGCCTGTCCGCCCGCAGCCCGAATGGCCGACAGCGTCCGGTGCGCGTGCGGGTCGGCTTCGATATGGACTGAAACCATTTGCGCGCCCGCGGCCACGAACTGTTCGGCGTACTGACCCGGCTCGACAATCATCAGATGCGCGTCGAGGGGCAGCCGGGTTGCACGCGAAATGGCTTTTACCACCGGTAAACCGATGGTGATGTTGGGTACAAACCGGCCGTCCATGACGTCTACGTGCAGCAGGGAAGCGCCGGCGCGCTCAACTGCCTGGATTTCTTCCGCCAGCCGGGCAAAATCGGCAGACAGGATTGAAGGGGCGATTTCGACCATCGATGTGTGATGCGAAGTCATAAGTTACGCGTCGAAGTTGAGTTACTGATCCGGTCGCTGCCACCACCCCCCGGCGGGGTGCCCGCGCGATAACCCCGGTCCGCTTCCGGTTCGGTTACGGCGTTGGTGCCGCCACAGGACGCCGGTTAGTGTTTGAGTTGCGCGGCGGCCGGGTCGTGTTTCCGCTGTTCGAATTGCTGCCGGTGGTCGCCGGAGTCGCCTGGCGGTTCGCGTTTGCATTCGGCGTGACCCGATTCGCGTTGCCGTTCCGGTTCCGGTTCGCCGCCGCGTTCGCATTGGCGTTGTCGTTCGCGTTCTTATTTGCCGGCTTCTTTCGCGGCGTCGGGGTCGCTGTTGCCGTCGAGTTCGTGCTCGTATTCTCGTTCTTGTTCCCGGTTGACGTGTTTGCGTTCGCATTCGCCGGCGGGGCTGATTCGCCGTTTGCCGTCGGGCGACTTATGTCCACGGCCACGGTCTGACCAACTTTCACAATTTCGCCCGCGTACGGCAGTTGGATAAGAACGGTGTCGGGCTTCGCTTCCGAGGTGGCGCGCCGGGCCCGGACGCGAAAGTTCAAGCCGGCATCGCTGATTGTGGCTTCCGCTGATTTTTCGTCTTTACCGATTACGTTCGGGACGCGCGTTTCAGAACTGCGGAGGGACAGATAGATCGCACCTGCCAAGCCGAACGAAAATGCGACGGCGATGCCGATCACTATCACGATTCGCTTTAGGATTAAGAGGATTTGCCGAACGGTTGGAGCCATCAATGTTGCCAAAGCCCGAAGCCCGATGAAGCGCGAAGTCTAACATGTACCGTAGTGGCAAGGATAGCCATTGTCGTGCCTCAATGATTTCTTACGTTGCGTTTCTTTGCGTCTTGGCGCCTTTGCGTGAACGGACCAGTTTCGTGAGATGCCCTTTCGCGCCAGGACGCAAAGTCGCAAAGGATCGCAAAGAAGAATAGGTTGCCGTTGCCAAGTTTGACTCACCGGACCCGCTCGTAAGCCGCAATAAAGAACCCGTCAGAGCCTTGCCGATGCGGCCACAGACGCAGTTGAAAGGATGAAGGATGAGGCATGAAGGATGAAAAAGCGCTGGCTGGCTTGATTGCCCTGAACGCTGAATGATTGGAAGCAAACTGATCTACGACCTTTTCATTCTCTTCCGGTTCAACGGAACATGTTGAGTACAGCAAGTGGCCCCCGGGGCGGACGACGATGGCGGCGCGCGCGAGCATTTGTTTTTGTTGCTCCGCAAGCTCGCTGACATCGTCGGGCCGGAGCCGATATCGAATCTCCGGATTCCGCCTTAGCGTCCCCGTGCCGGAACACGGCGCATCGAGCAGAACGCGATCGAAAGATTCGTCGGTAAAGGGCAGCGGCTCCGTCGCATCGTGAACCAGCACGCTAATGCGCGCTTCCTGTTTGACCGCAAGTCGCCGCATTGTTTCGACGCGATGGGGATGAACGTCGCCCGCAACGATCGTAGCGGACGGCGCGAGAGCCGCAATATGCGTTGCTTTGCTTCCCGGTGCAGCCGTCAAGTCAAGTACGCGTTGATTAGGCTCGACGTTAAGCAGGTGCGCGAGCAACTGCGAGGCTTCATCCTGCAAATAGATGAGCCCGTCGTTAGCCAATTCCCGGACGACATTTGAAGCGCCCATGACTCGCCACGAATCGGGGGCAATTTGGGACGCAGTGACTTCGGTGCCGGCGTCTCGCAAATTCTGCAGGACTCGTTCGGCTGTGTCTTTGTGCCGCGAGGCCTTTGCCGTCAATCGAACCGCGGTTGCCGCGGCCTGATTATTCGCGTGCGCGAACGCCGCCGTTTCATCGAATCCGAAGGCCTGCACCCAGCGCTCGATCAGCCACGGCGGATGCGAAGTTTCGATCGATAATTTCCGGATCGGATCGACAATCGCAGCGGCCGGGTCGTGGTCAGGCTCGCGAGTGGCGCGTCGCAACACGGCGTTAACGAATCCCGCAGCCGATTTCACGCGCGAAGCCCGCACGAAATTCACTGATTCGTTCACGGCCGCCGAGGCAGGAACGCGTGTCAGAAACCGGAGCTGATAGAGGCCCACCTGCAACGCGAGTCGCACAGCCAGGTCCAACTTCTCGATCTTACGGTCGCCAAAATGTTCGAGAGTTTTGTCGAGCCAGAGCTTTCGCCGCAGGACACCCAACACCAGCTCATGGCACAGCGCGCGATCGTCTTCGCGCATTTTCGAATCCAGCGCCGCCAAAAGCATTGACGCGTAGGCGGATTCCGTTTCGACTCTGCGCAGAATTTCAAACGCCGAGCGACGTGCGGGTGAAACGGTCATCACTTAATTTAAGGATTGATGGGGCAGGCCTGTACGGCGCACAGCTTCCATTGGCCTTCGCGTTTCGAATAGACGTTGAGAATCTTGTATTGGCCCGACAACTCGCGCCCATGATAAATCCAGTTCGTGGTGTCGCGCGCCGTTAAGATTGCAGTCGGGCCGAACACGCGCACGCTGATTTGATCGCGATTGATATGTCTGACAGTTAGATTGCCACTGACACAGTCGGCAATGAACTGAGCCTTGTCATCTCCTTCGAGCGGATAACTGAACACAAAATCGTCAGCCATAAGCCGATCGAGAGTGGCGCCGTCCCGGGACGATAATGCCTTCACCCACTCTTCATTCATGTTTCGCAAAAGCTGTTCAATCTCGAAGGTATTGTCAGGGTGCGTGCTCACTAATGCTGCTTCTACGACAGATCGGGCGGCGAGTCAAATGTATTCGAATACGTATTCTTTTTGCGTTTGGTGTCGTCTAAGCCGACACGATATGGGATGAATACAAGGCCGTTATCGCTCTATAGGCTCTGGCATGTTCATTGCGGAGCAACACCGGTGGAGGGTCAACGATGATGAAGAGAAGTTATTTCAAACGGATTTTAGGGGGCTTAATCCTGGGACTTTCGTTCGCCGCGATGTTCGTGATGTCCAGTGCGACCGCCCAGGCACAGCAGAACGATGGTTGGTGGAATCGCAATCGACGCGATAATCGGGTGGAACAGAATCGCGACCGGCGCGGTCGTCGATGGGATCGCAACCGGCGCGACGGGAGATTCAACGATGGTTATCCGGACCTGGGTGGATCGTTCGATCTGCGTCAGACGGCGCTGAACGCGGGCTTCGCCGATGGCGCGAAGGAAGGCCGCAAGGATCGTAATAAGCGCGAACGCTTCGACTTTCGTGACGAAAGCGCATACCAGAAGGCGACGCGTGACTATAGCTCAAGGCTCGGCGATCGTTACCTGTATCAACAGTACTATCGTGCTGCTTTCGAGAATGGGTACGATGACGGCTACGCCGGCTATTAACATCAAGTCCTAACCCCAGCAGGAAAGCGTGAGTGAGGCCAACAGCTTTGCTCACGCTTTTTTTATCGCCTGTCGCCGCGTCAAAAACCGCGGAAGGGCGACCTAAATCGCACTTTACTAAGACATACAAGCGAGAGAAGGATTCGGCAGGCTTCAGGCGCTACTATGTCCAAAATCTTAGTAATTGAAGATGATGATGTCGCGCGCGAGTTGATGCGGATGGCGCTGGAAGCGCGCGGCCACGAGGTTTCAGTCGCGGATAATGGTGTCGCTGGATACGACTTGGCGCTGTTCACCAGGCCTGACCTGATAGTCACCGACATCCAGATGCCCGGTGCAGACGGCGTTCACGTTGTGCGGCGCGTGCGCGACACCCCCACGCTCGAGCAAACTCCAATCCTGGTGACGACTGCGTTCGGCACAGGCACCGCAACCTTCGCGCTTCAGCTTGGCGCGAACGCGTACGAGCCAAAACCACTCAACCCCCAAAGCTTCCTCGCCACAGTCGAACGGTTGCTTGTGCCTCAGAACACAAAGAAGGCAGCCTAATCCGAAGCGGCGTTCGCCGGGACTTTACAACTCTTTACAAACAATCAGGTCAACCTGAGCGTAAACTCGCTCATCCATGTACCCGGTTCATCACGGCGGCAGGAGTGTTTTTCATATACCGAACTTCCATCTCATTTTCGGGGAACCTTTGGCGCGCTCATTTCGTGTAATAGCCGAAGCGCCCGGAGCCAGCACCTAATGACCTTTAATGTTTCCCTCACTCAGTGTTTTTCATTTGTACGTCCTGGGACCGTAGCCCGGATACTTTTTACCTGTTTTGCTTTAGTCGCAGCCACTTCCGGCGCGCAGGCGCAACCGGTAGCTGCCACTCCGACCGCGAGTCCGTCAGCTAGTCCGGCAAGCAGCAATCCGGCATCCGCGCCGACACCGGCTGCCGCGGGTGCTGACGCGAAGACCGCAGGCAGCGGCCGCACCGTCGTCCTCCCGCCTGAGAAGGCGCAACCCGTTCGTGTCCCGAAGCTGACTAAGCCCCCGGTCATCGACGGGAAACTTGATGATGACGTTTGGAAAGAGGCGGCGGTTCTGAAGGACTTCTATCAGATCGATCCCGGTGACAACATTGCGCCGTCAAAGCCGACTGAGGTCCTGGTCGGGTATGACGAAAAATTCTTCTACGTCGCGTTTCGTGCTTTCGATGAGCCGGACAAGATTCGCTCGACCGTGGCTAAACGCGACAACATTTTTCAGGACGACTATGTCGGGTTCTTTCTCGACACCTTCAATGATCAACGCCGCGCCTTTGAATTCTTTTTTAATCCGTTAGGCATACAGGGCGACGGCATTTTGACGGAAGGCCGCGGGGAAGATTTTAGTGTCGATGTTCTGTTCGACTCGAAGGGAACAATCACTGAAGCCGGCTACTTCGTCGAAATCGCCATCCCTTTTAAATCTATTCGGTACGTCGCCGGCAAAGACAAACAGTGGGGCGTCCACTTTTTCCGGCGCATCCAACGCTTCAACCGTGAGCTTAGCTCGTGGATGCCATTCTCGCGCAGCATCAGCGGCAACATGAATCAGGCCGGAAAGCTGACCGGACTGGAGGGTATCTCCACCGAGCGCACAATCGAGTTGGTTCCAAGTCTGACGTTTTCGCAAGACGGCAGGTTTGTTCGTTCGTATGGTGTCTATCCGGGCACTGCCGCAGCGGCGCTCGATCCCGGCAGAATTGTGAACGAGCCGGTCAAGTTTGATCCGGGTCTCACGCTGAAGTTCGTTCCCAGTCCAGCTATTACTCTCGACCTCGCGATCAATCCTGACTTTGCGCAGGTCGAAGCGGACCAGCTTGTCGTCACCGCCAATCAAAGGTTTCCAATCTTCTTCCCTGAAAAGCGGCCCTTTTTCCTCGAAGGTATCGACATCTTTCAGACGCGAATTACCGCCCTGCACACGCGCGCGATTGTCGATCCGGACATCGCGGTGAAGACAACGGGCAAAATCGGTCGCAACAGCTTTGGCCTGATCCTCGCGAGCGACAATGGCCCGGGCAACCTAAATATCGATCAGCGCAGAGAGCTGGCAGCTTGTTTGGAACGCCAGGCTTTTCTTCGGGCACAAGTTCCACCGGTCAACATTGACTGTAGTAACGAAAAGTTTATCGACAAGAACGCTTACATCGGCGTGCTGCGGCTGAAGCGCGACATGGGCAAGGAAAATACGATCGGCCTGCTTGCGACGACCTACAACTTCATCGAGAAGCACAATCAACTGCTTTCGTTTGACGGGCGGTTCAAGCTGAATAAGCAGACAGTCTTTGCTTTTCAGACGCTGGGCACGACGTCGCGGAATTTTTTCTTTGATGCGGACGACGGCATCACGCGGTATCGCACCGGAAATGGTTTCGGCTACTCCACGGTTTACAGTGTCTCAGGTAGGAACTGGGGATATGAGCTCGGCGGCGAAGGCTTCACTCAGGACTATCGCGCGGACGTCGGGTTCTTCCAGCGGCCGAACTCGAATTTCAATTTCGGCTTCCTGCGTTACAACTCAGATCGCAATCCCAAAAAGAAATTAGTTTCCTATCACATTCACAACTTTACCCACGTCGATTACGACTGGCAGGGTCGAATGTACACCTGGGAAAGCGAGCAAATGTTCGAGCTGAGCCTGCCGCGCAGTAGTTGGTTCGGAATGTTTTGGGAGCCCGCGTGGGAGCGCTTATTCGATCATGAGTTTGGGCCAACTCGCGAAGCGCGGCCATGCAACCCTTTAGGTGGAACCAACCGCTGCACGTTTTATGGCCCGGACACCGAGCGTTCGTCGATGAAGCACCATTTGTCGGCTTTCTTCGGTTCGAACTTCAATAAGAAGATTCAATTCAACGGTCAGGTCACGCACCGCTGGGGCCACTTCGATTTGGATTTCGGAAACCTGCCGAAATACCCGCGCGTGAGCCCGCCGGCAATTGCTGCGCGAGAGGCCGCCGCCGCTGGTTTGTGTAACCCACCGAAACAGGGCGATCCTGATCTTCGGCCCGCAGTTTGTTTTGCACCGCAAGATCCCGGACGCGGAAACCTTCTGCAAATCAATGGTGGCATCACTTATCAGCCGACCAACGAGTTTCGCACTTCGCTCAGTCTGAACAAGCAGCGGCTGGTTCGCGAAGACACGGGTCGCGTCGCATTTGACGTCAACATTCTTACCTGGCGAGGCACGTATCAATTCACCAAAGCCTGGTTCGCCCGCGCGATCATCGATTACAACACGCTGAATTCGCGGGTGCGTTCGCAGTTCCTGTTGGGTTGGACACCGAGTCCGGGTAAATCGTTCTACGCCGGTTATAACGATGACATGAACTACGACGGCCTGCATCCATTCAGCCAGCAGATCCTGCCAGGCTTCCGGCGCAACAGCCGCACGTACTTCGTCAAGATGTCGTGGCTGTTCCGCAAGAGCTTTTGAGTTATCTATTGGGCAGGAGTGCGGCAGAGCCGCACGTGCTGGAACTTCGAGACAGTTCGGAAGAACAAATGGGAAGCATAAGAACCATTCGACAGCGTCTTATCGTCTGCTCCCTCGCGTCCGCATTTATTCTTAGCGCAGCTTTGATCGCTCACGCGAAAGCGATCCCGACGGCCACGCCGGCCCCATCACCCGTTGCGTCACCCGCTGGTTCGCCGGCAGATTCCCCGGCCGTGACAACCCCGGCGCCGGTCAAAGGGCGCGTCGTGCTTCCGCCGGAAAAAAGCCGACCGGTTACCATCAGCCGGTTTGAAAAGGCCCCGGTAATCGACGGCCGTCTGGACGATGCTGTCTGGCAAAGCGCGGCGACCTTCAAGAACTTCTATCAAACCAGTCCGGGTGACAATACAGAGCCTTCAAAGCCCACCGAAGTCATGATGGGCTACGATTCAAAGACTCTCTACATCGCGTTTCATTGTTTCGACGACCCTGACAAGGTCAGTGCATCAATTGCCAAGCGTGACGACGTTCTGAACGGGGTCGAGGACAGTATTCGCGTGCTGCTCGACACCTTCAACGATCAGCGGAAGGCGTACGTGCTCGCATTCAATCCGCTCGGCGTGCAGATGGACGGCATTCGCACCGAAGGTGTAAACGTCGATTTCAGCGTCGACATCGTGATGGACTCGAAAGGGACGATCACCAGCGACGGTTATGTCGTCGAAGTTGCGATTCCGTTTAAGTCTCTGCGCTACGAAGCCGGCAAGGGGAAACTTTGGGGCATTCAGATTTTTCGTATCATTCAGCGCTTGAACGGCGAACAGGATTCGTGGATGCCCATCTCGCGCGACACGAATGGGTTATTGAATCAAGCGGGAAAAATTACCGGGTTCGATGGCATTTCAACTGAACGTACGCTTGAGCTCATCCCCAGTCTCACCGTTTCAGAAACCGGGAAGCTCCTTCCGCACTACAATCCGATTCCGAACGATCCGGGCCGAATGGTTAACGAGCCGGTCAAATTCGATCTCGGATTGACCGCGAAATACACGCTGACGCCGACCTCGACAATTAATCTCGCCATCAATCCCGACTTTGCTCAGGTCGAAGCGGACGCGACGGTCGTTACTACGAACCAGCGCTTTCCGATCTTCTTTCAAGAGAAGCGGCCGTTCTTTCTTGAAGGCATCGAACTCTTTCAGTTGCCGTTGAACGTCGTGCACACGCGCACGATCATCAACCCGCTGGCGGCCGCAAAGTGGGTCGGCAAGCAGGGACGCAACTCGTACGGTTTAATGGTGGCCGCAGATCGTGGCCCGGGAACATTCACCGGTGACGAGCGACTTGATCCATTCAATTTCGCTTTGCTGGACAAGAAAGCCTACATCGGCGTGTTGCGTCTGACTCGTGACGTGGGCAAAGAGAGCCGCATCGGCATGGTGGCGACCTCGTACAACTTTATCGAGAAGCACAACCAGCTTCTGGGCATCGACGGCCGGTTCAAGCTCGACAAGCAGACGACGCTCACGCTTCACACCGTGGGGACGACTTCGAATCGCTACTTTCGCGATCCGGAACTCGACCGGACGACCGCCTGTGCGAACCTGACGGGACGTGAACGACGCTTCTGCCAAAACCGTCAGGTTTACCGGAAGGGCAACGGATTCGGTTATCTCGCGCAACTCGACAAGGCCGGACGCAACCTGTTCATACAGGCGTTCGCCTTCGGTCGCACGCGCGATTTCCGTTCCGATGTCGGGTTTGTCCGCCGCACCAATACGAACGAAAACGATTTCTACATCTCCTGGAATTCAACTCCGCAACAAAAAGCGCGACTGGTATCCTGGAACGTCGAAAGCTTCAATCAGCTTGTCTATGACTGGCACGGTCAAATCCAGGGAGCGCAAACCGGTGCGCACTTGTTCTTCAATTTCCAAAAGCAATCGTTTTTCGGCGGCGGCTTTGACGACCGATACGAAAAAGCGTACGAGGAAGAATTTGGCGCCAAGCGGACCGCGGCGCAAGCGGGTGCTTTCTTTGGCCAGCCGACCCGATCTTCGCATAACAAGGTTTGGTTCCTCGGCGGCGGCGCCACGCCCAGCAAGAAATATTCAATGCGCTTCTTTGCCAACTTCGGTTCAGGCGCATTGGACTACGACTTTGGTGGCGGGCCAAAGTTTCCGCGTGTGAGTCCGGCGGCGCTGCAATTCGGGCAGGGAGTGGCGCTCGATCCGGGACCGGGCCGCGCACTGGATCTGAACGGATCTTTCACCTACAAACCGACAGAGAAATTGCAGCTCTCGCTGAATTACAACAAGGCGCGTCTGCGCCGGTACGACACCGGGCTGGTTGCGTTTGACGACGACATTTACGCGCTGCGGGGAACGTATCAGTTCACGAGGTTCCTCTCAGCACGCGCCCGCGTTGACTATGACACGCTGGCATCGAACGTTCGCGGACAATTCCTGCTTGGCTGGACGCCGAACCCGGGCACGGCGTTCTACGCGGGCTACAACGACGATCTGAACCGCAACGGTTTTAATCGGTTCACCGGCGATTTGGAACCCGGTTTTCGGCGCAACGGCCGCAC
>DASUTF010000300.1:0-18203 GCA_036374695.1 Pyrinomonadaceae bacterium | reverse complement strand
AATTACACAGATAACGTGAGACAGCTAAGTTGGGAAATGCGTCCCTTTGGCCTGAAGCTTGGTTCGTGTGCAAACGCTCGGTCTAAGTCTTATCTGTGTAATCTGCGTAGATCACTTTCCGTATCCGCCGCCGCCCGGTGTTTCGATGCGCACCCGATCGCCGGTTTCAAGATGCCAGCTTCCTTTCGAAGTTAATTCTTCACGGCGACCGTCGCGTCGAATGATAAAAGCTCGACCGCGCTCGCCGTCGCTACCGCCCTCTAATCCATAAGGCGCAAGCTTACGGCGATCAGAGAGCAGCGCGACACTCACTGGCGCGAGCGTTTCAATTTCACGAATCGCGCCGTCGCCACCTTTGTACTTTCCTTTGCCACCCGAATGTTTGCGAATGCGATATTCACGAATGCGCAGCGGGTAAGCGTACTCAAGCGCCTCAGCCGGCGTGTTGAGACTGTTCGTCATGTGCGTGTGCGTAGCGTTCATACCGTCCAGCGTCGGACGCCCGCCCATGCCACAGGACACTGTTTCGTAGTAGGAAAACTATCGGCCGGTGCGCGGATCGATGCCGCCAATCGTCAGGTTGTTCATCGTGCCCTGGCTGGCGGCGGGAATCCGATCGGGAATAGCTTGCGCCAGAGCCTTGAAAACGACATCAACGATCCGTTGGGACGTTTCGACATTGCCGCCGGCCACCGACGACGGCGGTAGCGCGTTTACGACCGTTCCTTTCGGCGCGATGACATCGATGGGCTCGAGCAACCCCGCACTGGCCGGAACATCGCCGCCGATTAAACAACGGAAACAGTACGAGACGGCTGAAACCGTTATAGCTTCGACGGCATTGACTGCGCCGGCGACCTGGGGACTACTGCCGGTGAAATCTACTGTCGCATGTTCGCCTTTGATGTTGATGCGAACACGGATCGGGATTTCTTCTTCGCTGAGGCCATCGTCATCCAAAGCATCTTGTGCTTCGTAAGTGCCGTGGGGAATCGCGGCAATTGTCGCCCGCATGATTCGTGAAGAGTACGAGATCAAGTGTTGCGCGTATGCGCGCGCTTCCTTTTCGCCGCGCCGCTCAACAATCTCAAGCAGCCGCATTTCGCCAGTCTTCAACGATCCAATTTGCGCTTCGAAGTCCGCGCGCCGTTCATCGCTGCCGCGGACGTTCGTGAGAATCAGCTTCATGACGTCTGCGCAGACTTCGCCGGCGCGCATGATTCGAATTGGCGGAATCCGCACGCCTTCGCCGTACACGTCCGTCGCGATCCCCATCGAACCGGGCGTCGCCCCGCCTATGTCTGCATGGTGCGCGCGATTGGCAACGTAGAAGAGAGGGTGTCGGGTGTCGGGTGTTGGGTGTCGGTGCCTTCCTCCTGCCGTCTGCCGTCTGCTTCCTGCCGCCTCTCCAAAGACGCCCATCACCAAGGTTACGTCCGGCAAGTGTGTACCGCCGGCGAACGGATCGTTGACGGCCACCACATCTCCCGGACCGATTTCGACTTCGCGCAAAGCGGCGGCCACCGCCATCGGCATCGAGCCGAGATGCACCGGCATGTGATCACCCTGCGCGATCACCCGACCGGCCGAGTCGAACACGGCGCACGAATAGTCTCGCCGCTCTTTGATGTTGGGCGAGAACGCGGTCCGCCGCAGCGCCGTCCCCATTTCTTCCGCGACTGACGTGTAGAGCGCGCGGTAGATCTCGAGAGTCGTTGGATCAAATTTCTTCATGTCGTTGAGTAATTCATGTGCGGCCGCTGTCAACGTAGTTCTTCGCCAGCCCTATGAACTGCGCGCGGACTTCGGGCGTTTCGAATGCCCGGTTCCGGACAATGATACCTCCTCCACCGCGGGTGATTATCTCGACTGCATCAGGAACATCGCGGATTTCCCGTACCTCAGACCATTCATGAAATATCTGACAATTTGCGTCGGCCGTCCTAATTTGCGTTGGTGTTAACTCGACCTGGCAAACAAATGAGCTTGTTTCACCGTAGCGCTCTCTGACGAAACTGCGGAGTCGTCTCCGCACAGAGGCCTCCTGACTGAATGGATAAGTAGCAACACAAAGTAGTCCGATTACTGAACCGATCGCGACCGCAATTGACATTTGTCTGAAGATAACGAAGACGAGCACGAACGATGCCAACCATCCGAATACGAACGTTGCTAATAGTCCATACCACCAGGTTCGCCGGTACGTCTTGCTTCGATTTAACAAACGCGTTGCCGCGTCTACGAATTCCTCTGGTGTGTAATCAAACTTGACGATCATTTTTCAAAACTCAATTAGCAAGTTCAGTTGTTTATCCAGGAGTGCTGCTCGCGCGTCTGGAATCACGGTGGTGGCCGAATACTCCGTGACAATGCACGGCACGCGTAAACGCGCGCCCACGGAAAGCCTCTCGCGTTCATACAGCGCGGCCCGGGTCTTCTTTCGTTCGAAATAGGTTTCGACTGAATCGTGCGGCTTCGCGATTGCCCGCGCCGCGACGTTTGCGCGCTGCGTCTTCGGTTTTTCGACCACGCCAAGGGAACGGACGCGCGCACTGACAATTTCCACGACATTCTTTTCCTGCGCATAGCCATACCGGGCGCGATGTGCCCGGTGAAAAGCCGCCGCGATGCTGCCGCTCGTCTGTTTGATCTGAAGTTCAAACGACTGGCCTTTATACCGTGCGGCCAGTGAGCGTTCGTGGCGCTGTTTGGATTCAGGATAGCCTTCGCGTTTAAGCACGGCGCGCGCTTCTGCTTCCATCTCGCGGAACACTCGTTCAAGCTTCAGGGAAACGTCCGCGCCCGCTTCCCACATCACCGTGCGGCTTTGCTCTTTCACCACGTCAGCCGCAAGGACGCCGATAGCTGAAAGCGCACCCGGGGCGAATGGCAACAGCACACGCGGAATCTGTAGCGCGCGCGCCAGATCGACGGCATGCAATCCGCCCGCGCCGCCAAATGGAACCAGAGTGAATGCGCGCGGGTCATGTCCGCGCTCAACCGAAATATGCCGCAGCGCGCGTTCCATGTTTGTGTTGACCACATCGAGCACGCCTTGCGCGGCTTCGCGCGCGCTTACTTTTCGCTGTGCGGCTTTGCTCAAGTCCGCGGCTAAGCTCTCAAGCGCTTTGTGTGCGCGTGCGTCATCGAGCTTGAACTCACCGCCAAGTAACGAAGCATTCGGAAAATGGCCCAGCACCATGTGCGCGTCGGTGACTGTCGGCAGAAGCGACTGGCCGTAACAGGCCGGTCCGGGATCCGCGCCCGCCGATTCCGGGCCGACGCGTAAGCTTCCACCTTCGTCCACCCGCGCAATCGAACCGCCGCCGGCGCCGACGGTGTGAATATCCATCATCGGCACAGCCACCGGAACGCCGGCGACGATCGCTTCGTTCGTGAGCCGCATCCCGTCGCGATCGCAGAGTGCGACATCGGTGGAAGTGCCACCCATATCAAACGTAATGATGTTTTCAATCTTCGCGGCTTGTGCGACGCGCAACGCGCCGACTACGCCGCCCGCCGGGCCGGACAAGACAGTGCGCACCGGCTCGTTCGCCGCAGCTTCCGCCGAGATGCTGCCACCGGACGACTGCATCACGCGTAACTTGGTACGCACGCCTCCGGCGTGCTGCATGCTGGAGGCACGCGTACCTACTCTTGCGTGCCGCATGCCGGAGCCATGCGTACCTAATTTGCCCAGGTAGCGCCCCATCAGCGGTTGCAGATATGCGTTTACGCAAACCGTCGACGTCCGCTCGTATTCACGATACTCGGGCAGAATTTGATGAGAGACCGAGAGTGGAACCTGCAACTGACTCAACGTTTCCAGAATTCGCCGTTCATGCTCAACGTGCGCGAACGAAAACAGCAAAGAGATCGCGATCGATTCAGGTTTGCCTTTACGGACTCGCCGCAGCAAACCCGCCACCTCGTCAGCCGTGAGCGGCGCGATTACTTCGCCCGACGCCGCGACGCGTTCGGAAACGCCATATCTCAAAACGCCGGCGACGAGCGGCGGCTGCTTGATCGCATTCAGGTTGTAAAGTTCAGGTCGAGCCTGCCGGCCGATCTCGACAACGTCTTCAAAGCCTGCCGTCGTCACCAACGCGACCCGCGCGCCGCGACGTTGCAGCAGCGCATTAGTTCCGACGGTGGTGCCGTGGACGACTTCAACTCTGGCGACCGGCGCGGAATGCTCTTCGATGATTCTCAGCAGTCCTTCAGTAATGGCGCGTGAAGGATCGTCCGGCGTCGATGCAACTTTGAACACGTGAATCTCGCCGCCCGCCGCGTAAACAAAATCCGTAAACGTGCCGCCGGTATCGACGCCGACACGAAAAGATCTCGCCGCTGTTTGGCGATGTTTCCTGGTCATCGGTGATGAAGGACAGCCACTATAGCACTGGTGTTTTGATTGACAAGAAACAGATTAACGGCGTAAATAAGCGCGCCTTTGCATCCAGTATCAGGAGTCCCGACATGAAAGCTCGCTCATCAATCTACGCCGGCATTGCGCTCATCCTGCTTGTGGCCTGTGTCATCGCGTGCAAGTCAACCAGCAACAACACAACCAGCAGCACCCAACCGGCGAACTCAAGCACAAATAGTTCGACGGCGACGTCTTCTTCAACAGACACCACTGCGCCGGCGACGACCGCAAACATCGCGGGCAAGTACAACATCACCGGCACGAATCCGAATAGCGCGCCCTATCGCGGCACGTTGGAAATCATTCCCCACGGCGACGTCTATCAATTTCGCTGGGTCGCCGGCCGCCAGTACGACGGCGTGGGCGTCGTCAATGGAGATGTCGTGGCCGTCGCGTTCGCCGACGGACCAAACGGTAAAGGTTGTGGCGTCATCAACTACCTAATCCGGGGCGATGGCTCGCTGCTGGGGCGTTGGGGCAACTGGGGCACGGACGAAGCGGGAAATGAGAGTGCTACGCGCACCAGCGGTTCAGACCTGGTTGGCGACTACGATGCAACGGGCAAGAACCCAAATGGCACTCCCTACAAAGTACAGCTCAAGGTCGAACCAGCGGGAAATGTTCATCGCTTCGTCTGGAGTAACAACACAGATGGCGTCGGCATTAAACGCGGCAATCATGTCGCGGTCGGCATCGGCGGCGCGCGCTGCGGATTCGTCGCTTATGAAATCAAGCCGGATGGCACGCTCGATGGCGTGTGGGGTGGTTACGGCAGCGATCAGACGGGAACTGAGACGGCGGCGAAGCAGTAAGAATTAGCCGCAGATTAACCCGGATTTGCGCGGATAAGCAGAATGCGAACGGCGATATTCCTATAAGGGATCCATTAAGTAGTGAAGTTCCATTCGTTCACCTGCGTTTCGCGGGCGTCGTGTGGTTCTGTTAGGATCGCGGTGCAATCATTAGCGGGCTTGTCAGATGACGGGCCTGCATTTCATTAATCGGAGGCAGATATGTCGGAAGACGCAATGGCCAAGCGTGGCAAGGGACTCGAAGAAGAATACTTTCATCGCAAAGAACAGGAGTTAATCGAAAAGCTTCGCAAGCGGCGCGAGGCGGAAGCGCAAATGAAAGAGCTTGCGGAAGCAAGCGGGATTCCGAACGAAGACATCCTGAAAACGTTACAGGACCTCGGGTACACGCGCGACACGGTTTCGTTGTTGCATCTCATGCCGCTCATTAGCGTCGCGTGGGCCGACAACAAAGTCAGCGGGCCCGAGCGTGAAATGATTCTCGAGGCCGCGCGTCTTCACGGTGTGACTGAAGACGGAGCTGCTTATCAGCAACTGAATGATTGGTTAACGCATCGACCGAGCGACGAATTCCTCGATCAAACTTTGCGCGTGATTGCCGGTCTCGCCGGCAGTGATCGGCCGGATGAAAAGAAGATTGATCGCGATGAACTGCTCGAACTTTCCACGCGCGTCGCCGCGGCCTCAGGTGGCATTCTGGGTCTAGGCAGCAAGATTTCCGCGGAAGAGCAGGCGCTGCTCGATCGATTGGCTAAGCAACTCGGAAAGTAGTCAGTGATAGGAATTACACGGCAGCAGTCGCTGCTTCGCATGAATCGAGCACAGGCGCTTCGATGATTTCACCGGGAGGACGGCCTTCGCCGTAGTAGGGACGGCCGTGATTGATCGCTTCGAAGTATTCCGAGATGCGGCCGAGAATTTCTTCGACTGAATGTGAATGGTAAAGCGCGGTGCGGAAGAGCGCGCCACCCTGCAAACCGCGCGTAAACTGTCCGGCCAACTGTTTCATCCTTCCCATCGCCGCAATCTTCGGCATGTCCTGTTGCAGCATTTCAAAGTACTCGAGCAGCAGCGCGCGCTTGTCTTCCAAAGTCGGCTGAAAGGGCTCGCGGCCGTGCATCACGTCTTCGATCTGCCGGAAGATCCACGGGTTGGCCATCGCGCCACGTCCAATTAACACTCCGTCACAGCCAGTCTCGCGAAAACGATCGAACGTCTGCTCAATCGTCGTCACGTCGCCGCTGCCCGAAACCGGCACCTTCACAACTTCCTTAACCGCGCGCACCAAATCCCAGTTTGCGAGCCCTCGATAGCCCTGTTCTTTCGTCCGGCCGTGCAGCGCAATGTGCTCGACGCCACAGTCCTCGGCGAGCTTCGCCGTGTCGACCGCGTTGATCGTGCTGTCCGAGTACCCGGCGCGAATCTTGATCGTCAGCGGAATCGTGATCGCCTTCTTGATCTCTTTCAGAATCGTTTCCAGCCGCGGTAGGTCACGCAGCAAGCCCGAGCCGCCGCCATGCTTTACAACTTTCGGCGCCGGACAGCCGCAGTTGATGTCGAGTATGTCTGCGCCGATTTCCTCCGCCATCTCAGCCGCCATACGCATACGTTCAACCTGGCCGCCGAAAATCTGCACCGCAAACGGCCGCTCGTTTTCGTAAAAGCGCATCTGCCGTTTCGACTTCGGATTGTTGCGCGTCAAGCCTTCGACCGAGATGAATTCAGAGACAGTCAGGCCAATGCCGCCACGCTGCTTCAGCAGCCGGCGAAAAGAAATGTCGGTCACGCCCGCCATCGGTGAAAGCACCAGAGGCGGATTGATCTCAACATCGCGAATCTTGAAAGGCTTGATTTCGCTCATAAAAAAGCCACGCGAGATTTTACCCCATGTGGCTCTGGTACGCAGGCCTCAGGCCTGCTCGTGATGTGCAACGGGACAGAGCAGGCGAGACGCCTGCGTACCCACTACCAATTCACCGCCAGTCGCTCTGCCTGTTCCCAAACCGGCCCGTCCAGGCGCAGAGACGCGCGCTGCAAACGCTCCGCATCTTCCAATAAACGTCCAGCGCCGACCGCGACCGTGATGAGCGGATCTTCAGGGACGGTCACCTTCAGATTGAGTTCGCTTTGCAGCCGTTCGGACATTCCGTGCAGCAGTGCGCCGCCGCCGGTCAGAATCACGCCCGAATAATGAATATCGGCGGTGACCTCCGGACTGGCGTCTTCAATCACGCGTCGCACCGCGGAGATGATTTCCGACAGGACCGGTTCGAGCGCCGTTCGGACCTCGCGCGCACTAATCGTAACCGGCAACGCCGCGCCGTTCGCGAGTTGCTTGCCCACAATCTCGACGTTGCGGTCGAGCTGTGAATGATGAAATGCTGCGGCCGAGCCCAGCTCGCATTTGATGTGTTCGATCGTGCGCTCGCCAAATGCCACTGCATAACGCAAACGCAGATAGTCGCGAATCGCGTCATCCATCGCGTTGCCCGCGGCCGCCAGGCTCACCGAATTAACCACGCCGCCCGACGCAAGAATTGCGATGTTCGTCGTGCCGCCACCGATGTCGACGACCAGGTGCGCGTGTTCGTCTTCGAAGTCCAACCCCGCGCCGATCGCGGCCGCGAGTCCTTCATCGATCAGATCAACGCGTCCGGCTTTGGCGTCGCGCGCCGCATCGCGGACTGAGCGACGCTCGAGTGGCGTCGAGGATCCGGGTACGCCAACCACCAGGTGACTGCGCTTCGGATGACCTTGCTTCTGGACACGGCTGATGATTGCGCGCAGGAACACCTGCGAGATTTCGAAGTTGTCGATCGCTCCGCGTCGCAGCGGCCGATAGACCTCAGTGTCGTGCGGTTCGCGACCCAGTAACTTTAAAGCCGGCGCGCCAACCGAAATGACTTCGCGGCTGTATTTGTTGACGGCGACCACGGAAGGCTCGTTCAAAACGACGCCTTGGGTCGGCGTGTACACGACCGTATTGACCGTGCCCAAATCAATCGCCAAATCTTCAGTGAAAAATCCGCTCAGAATATTCATGTTTTAAACCTCGGAGATGCACGCTCTCGATTCGCTGCGAATTCATTGTCGCTTTAGCAACCGATATGCCAATGACTGCGGAAATGTGATCTGCAAAAGCCATGGAGTCAGAACGGCCTGCGCTAGCGGGCCGTTGAGCCTGAAAACCCTTCAACATCAGCAAATTAACCAACCGCTATCGCAGGTGGTTCTGACTTGATGGAGAGCGCTGACACTTTCTGTCGGCAGGGTGCGCCGCTCGATTATCGAACGGTGACGAAGAGGCACGCGCGGGACTAAGGCAGGATTGTGACGGGCGTGCCGACGGTGGCCGCATTGAAAAGTTCGCGGATGTCGTCGTTCTCCAGCGCGACACAGCCCCAGGTCCAATCGCTGCCGGCGCCGTGACCATGGATGTAGATGTCGCCACCCAAACCCGTGTTCTGTGGCGGTGTCTTTTTCAATTTCAGCGCGCGCATGATCGCGTCGTATTGCGACTTTGAGATCAGTCCATCGCGCAGGCCGCGGTGGGCGTGCGGCGCATTCGGATAGCTGACACCGAGTGACAGATAAAATGCGCTCTTGTCGTTTCTGGTGAAGATGTAGAAGTCGCCTTCGGGAGTCCGGCGATCGCCCTGCCGCACTTTGTCGCCCTTTGGACTCAGGCCGAGTCCAATGCGATACGTTCTCACCAACTTGTTCCCATCGTAGAGAAACAAACGGCGTTCAGCTTTCTTCACGACAATTCGGGGCGCTGTGAGCGGCAATTTGAGGGGCGATTGATTGTTGGCCGCTGATTGCAGAGAAACGGGCTGGACGCCGAGAACCACCAGCCCAAACAGAAATGCTGACCAGAGGAGTAGTCTGTTAACAGCCTTCATTGATAGACCAAGCTTAGCCCTTTATTCTGCGCCAACCACGTCACTTAGACGCCTATTTCCGGATCCGGTTCCGTTCTACTGACGAGTTCGATTAACGAATTTGCGTCCCGGCGAGAGACATTGTGGGAAGTCGGCACGTTCAGAACGCGCGCGACCGTTTCTTCGTTGGCCTTGCGAATAATGATTTCGTCACCGGCCTTGACGTCGTGCGCTGATTTCGCCGGGCGGCCGTTGAGCAAAACAATGCCCGCATCGCAAAGCTTCTGCGCAACGGTGCGGCGCGGGCAAAGCCGGCTGAGTTTTAGGAATAGGTCAAGACGCACTGTTTAGTAATGAGTGATGAGAATTCGCATTTTACTCATCACGCATTACTCATCACTCATCACTTTGTTACGGTTTTGCGTTCTTGTCCTTCTTGTCAGTCTTAGTCGCAGCGGCGGGTGGCACGATGTTAAGCAGCGGCGCCACCGACGCGCGATAAGCTTCGGCGACGCTCACGTAAGCGTCGTTGCGCAAATCCTGGAGATACTGCTCGCGCGCTTTCGGCAGGCGCTCCATGGTGATCATTTCACGCACTTTGTTCTCGTTGAACGTCGGCGTCGAAGAACCGGCGGTTCGCGTATCGACACGGAGGATTTGATACCCCTCGTCAGTCTTCAAAGGTTCACTGACGCCACCGGCCTGAACGTTCTTGATCGCAGCGGCGATGTCCGGTCGCAGATTTGTGACTTCAAACAAACCAACTTTACCTTTGTTCTGCTGGCTGCGTTCCGAGTACGCCGTGGCCAGGGTGCCAAAGTCAGCGCCGCCGCGAATCTGCGCGACGAGTTGATTGGCGCGCGCTTTTACGTCCGCTTCGGGTTTGCCCGCGAGACTCAAAAAGATTTCCGAAAGTTCGACGGTTTCCGGTTTGACGAATTTGTTCTTATTCGCGTCAAAGTATTTCCGCAGCTCATCGATGCTCAAGCCATAAAACAGCTTCGAATCGACGTCGCTCTCCAGCACCGCCTGCTTCATCATCTCGGTGCGCATCGTCTGGCGCGTCTCAACCGGATCGACGCCTGACTGTCGCATCGCTTCTTCCAACTTTTCGATCGAATTCAGCTTATTCTCGACGGCGACTTCAAGCATACGCTTGTTCACCTGCGCTTCGACCCGCTCGCTCAGGTCAAGCTCCTTCCCTTTTGCCAGCAGCAGTTGCTCGTTGATGAGCGTGGCGATCAGTTCAGCTTTCCGTTTTTCCACTTCGGCCTGCGCCTGCTCTGCGCTCATGCCGTTCTGCTTCAAGGTTTCCACGCGCTCTTTCATTTCGCGTTTTAACTGTGAGAGGGTGACGACGCCATCGTTGACCTGGGCGATAACTTCGTCAACCACGACCGGCTCGCCTTCCTGGGCGACTGCGAATGCCGGCGAAAGAAAAACAGCCGCGACAAAAGTCAGCGCAGCGGTGAGTGTTTTGAATTTCATTAGTGCTCCTTAAATTTGGAGTGGTGACTTGTCACCGCTTTTCTCCAGTGATGAAAACAAAGCGGCGACAAGTCGCCGCACTCCAAAGTGCCAATTCTAACCGTCGCTGCGGATTTGCAGCAACACGCGGCGGGCCACGGCCAGCACTTCGTCCCGCTCTTCCTCGCTCAATTCCAGCCGCAAAACGCCGCTGGGGGCGAAGCTTGCGCCCTCGCGAAGCCCCACCATTTCCATCAGCTTTTCCGGCGCAACCCGCGCTTTTTCGCTGAGTTTGAAGGCGATTCCACGCGGCGCCCGGTCAATGGAAACGACCCCGACATCCTCGGCCGCCTGCCTCAGCCGCGCATAGGCGAAAAGCTGTTCAACCGATTCAGGGATGCGGCCGTAGCGATCTTCGGTCTCGGCACGAATGGCGGTCAAAGCCTCTTCATCGCGCGCGGACGAAACGCGCTTGTAAGTCCGCAAGCGCTGTCCCATGTCGCTGATATAGGTTTCGGGGATCGCGACATCGACGGCGAGATTGATGGTGACGCTGGTTTCGTCTTCGACCTGTTCGCCCCGTAACTCCGCAACCGTGCGCTCGAGCATTTGCGTGTAAAGATCGAATCCGAGCGCGTCCATGTGCCCGGACTGCTGCCCGCCCAGCAAATTGCCCGCACCCCTCAATTCCAGATCCAATGCCGCGATCCGGAATCCAGCTCCCAACTCCGAGAACTCGCGAATCGCGGCCAAACGCCTGCGCGCAATGGGCGAAAGCTCCTGTTCCGCCGGAATCAACAGATAGGCATAAGCTCGACGATTCGAGCGCCCGACGCGCCCGCGCAACTGATAAAGCTGAGAAAGACCGTAATTATCGGCGCGATTTATGATGATGGTGTTCGCTCGGGGGATGTCTATTCCGTTCTCAATAATAGTCGTCGCCACCAGGACATCGTATTTATAATCAATGAAATCCAGCATCACGCGCTCCATCTCTTTTTCATTCATTTTGCCGTGGCCGACGGCGATGCGGCACGACGGCACCAGGCGCTTTACGAGCGCCGCAATCGTCTCGATTGACTCGACGCGATTGTGAATGAAAAAGATCTGACCGCCGCGCGACAGTTCAAGCTCGATTGCCGACTTGATCACCGTGTCCGATGACTGCACGACCTGGGTTTGGATGGCGAGGCGATCGCTCGGCGGAGTCTCGATCAGGGACATGTCGCGCAAGCCGCTCAGGGACATGTTCAGCGTGCGCGGAATGGGCGTCGCTGACAAGGTCAGCACATCGACCCGCTTCTTCAGCTGCTTCAGACGCTCTTTGTGCGCCACCCCGAAACGTTGCTCTTCATCGACGACGACCAAACCGAGATCGCGAAAGCTCACGTCTTTCGAAAGCATTCGATGCGTGCCGATTACGACATCCACCTCGCCGCCTTCGACACGTTTCACCACTTCCTTCTGTTCTTTCGACGATCGAAAGCGTGAAAGCAATTCGACCTTGATCGGAAAAGGCGCAAACCGCTGGCGAAACGTTTCAAAGTGCTGGTAGGCGAGCACGGTCGTCGGCGTCAGCACGGCCGTCTGCTTGCCGTCCATCACGGCTTTGAATGCCGCGCGCATCGCGACTTCGGTCTTGCCGTAACCGACGTCGCCGCACAGCAGGCGGTCCATCGGCGTCGGCGTCTCCATGTCTTTCTTCACGTCTTCAATCGCGGTTTCCTGATCGGGCGTTAGCGTGTATTCGAAACCTTCTTCGAACTCGCGCTGCCAGGGCGCGTCCGGCGGGAACGAATGCCCTTCCACCAGTTTGCGCTCAGCGTACAAACGCAGCAGCTCGTCAGCCATGTCGCGCATCGCGCGTTTGGCTTTGGCTTTCGTCTTCTGCCAACCGATGCCGCCAAGTTTGTCCAGCGTCGGCTGATGACCTTCGGCGCTGGAGTATCGCTGCACCAGATCGAGCCGCTCGACGGGCACGTAAAGCTTGGCGTCTTCCGCGTAGTAAAGCAGCATGAACTCGCCGCGTTTGGGCGCCGCAATCGTCGCCGGTGAAGGCTGTGCCGGCCCCAGGTCAAGCGTCACGAGTCCACCGAACCGCGCGATGCCGTGATCGATGTGGACGACGTAGTCGTTTACTTTCAGATCGCGAAAGTCGGAAAGAAACGCGGCGGCGCGTGCGCGCCGTTTCTTCTCGCGCTTGATTGCCGTGGTGCGACGTTCAAGCGCGGGTTCAGCGGCTTCGTCGAACAGGTCGCCTTCCACATGGACGACCAGGGTACGCACGCCTCCGGCATCGGTACGCACGCCTCCGGCGTGCTCTCGATCAGGAACCGGCACGCCTCCGGCGTGCGTACCGGGCAATTCGAAGCCGCCGGAAAGTTTGCCGAAGGTGACGACTGCTGGCGCGGTTGCCGGAGCATCGGATTGATCTTCGAATGAAGTTAGGCGCGCGTTCACTTCGTATTCGCGCAGAATTTCTGTGACGCGCTCGGCTACGCCACGGCTGGGCATCACAAACAGGGTCGTGGCCTCTGAATTCGCGTGCCGCGCAATAACGTCCCGCGCGAGATCCGGCAAACGGCCGTGGTAACGCATTACCGACTGCGCTTTCCACTCAATTTCTGTTGAGTCAGTACCGGGAGCGGACCGGGGTCCCCGCGCGGGCAGCCCGCGCGGGGTGGTGGATGCGACCGGATCATTAGGCCTGAACGATGTGGCTGATCCCGTCGCTACCGCTCCGGGTGCTGACACATGTGGAAACAAAAACAGCGGTCGCTTACGCCCGCGTTCCTTGCCAACCGAAATCTTCGGCGCTTCGGCCTCGAGCGCGAACTCCTGATCGGTGGCCGCCACGGTGCGACCGAGAGCCCGCAGCTCCACTCGTTGCTTTGAATCTATTCGCGCCCGCAGTTCTTCGGCGGTGAGATAGAGTTCCGCCGGCTGCAAACCCAGATCATCGGCGGCGTCAGTTTCCGCGTGGCGCTGCTCGAGGGTTTGAAACGCGCTCGAGAGATAGTTCTCGACCGCGACGGGTTCATCGATGACCAGCACCGCCTCTTTCAGATAATCAAACGTGGTTGCATGGTTCTCGCGGCCCAGCGAAATCAGCCACTCCCAGCCGGGGAAGCTTTCGCCCTCGTCAGCGTAAACGGTTCGATCGCGAAGCGAGCGGGCGAATCGGTCGTCACGCCAGCGCAGGCGCGCGTGCGACGCCCAGTCGCGAAAGTCTGCCGCGTGCACCAGCAATTCGCGCATCGGCGGAATCTCGATTTGCGTTAACTGGGTTATGGAGAGTTGCGTTTCCGGATCGAACTCGCGAATTGAATCGACGGTGTCGCCAAAGAATTCAATGCGGGCAGGCGCATCGCGTCCCGGCGGCCAAACGTCGAGAATGCCGCCGCGTATCGAGAACTCGCCCACCGCGGCGATTGGATCTTCTCGGACGTAACCGCCGGCGATGAATTTATCAACGAGTTCTTCCGGCGCGGTGTCTTCATCACGACGCAGCACCGTTCCGGCCTTCAAAATCTCGGCCGGCGGAATTGTGCGCCGCGCCATCGCGCGCGAGGTCAGCAGAACGAAATCAGGGTGAGTCCGCGCCAGACGCCACAGCGCCAACGCGCGTTGTTCGAGCGTCTCTGCGTGCGGCGATCCGCCGGCATATGGATCGCTCTCGGACGAGGGCAGGACGGCCACGGTGTCATTGCATTCAGACGCGCCCCGCAAAGCGCAATACCAGAAACTGATGTCGCGTTCCCAATTCTCGAGGTCGCGTTGAGCTGGAACTACGAGGGCGAATTGCTTTCCCGTTTCGCGTTGCAGCGCGGCCAGCGCGAGCGCGCGTGCGGGCGCTGCCACCAGACCACTAATAGAAATAACACGGGTGCCCCGGCGGACTTGATCGAGCACACTTCGGAATTCCGCGCTTTGGAAGATTGCTCCGAGCGCGTTCTGGAGAATAGAAGGTGATTTGGGCGCCGAAGTCATGGTTCCATCAGGATCGTCAGCATTTGTTGATAGCCGTTCAGGAACTGCCGCGTGACTGAATAATGTTCCGTTTGTTCGTATTCGATCTTCCTAATTCCATCCTCGTCGAGTTGATAAATGCAGGCTCGCGGATATGCGAGCAGAATCGGCGAGTGTGTGGCAATGATGAACTGCGATTCCTGTTCGACCAGATTATGAATCGCCGAAAGCGCGGCCATTTGTCGGGAAGGAGAAAGCGCCGCCTCCGGCTCGTCCATGATGTAGAGACCGCCGCCGGTCAACTTGTGCAAGAGCGTAGCCATGAACGATTCGCCATGTGACTGCTGGTGCAGAGATTTGCCGCCATAACCTCGCAGGTAACCCGTCTCCTCCATGAAAGTGGCCAGGTTATAGAAACTTTCAGCGCGGAGGAAATATTCGTCGCCGGGCTTTTTAAAACTGCGAACCATCCGAAGGTAGCGATGCAATTCTGAATGCGTGCGGGTGGTGGTGAATTGTGATTGTTTTGTTCCGCCTTCCGGATTAAAGCCGAGGCCGACCGCTATGGCTTCAATCAGAGTGGATTTGCCTGAGCCGTTCTCGCCCACCAGAAACGTGACGTCGGGGTGAAACTTCAGAGTTTTTAGCTTTCTGACTCCGGGAATACAGAACGGGTAAGCATCAAAGTCTTCGACCATCTCCCGCTTCAATGATATTTCTTTCAGATAGGGCTTTGCTTGCATTGCCGGCGGGAATCTTCCGTTGGGGGGCTACTGCCCCGTCTTCATTCGCTCAATAAGTTTGCTGGTCGAAGCACCTTCCACAAACGGCAGAGACACAACGCTGCCGCCCGCCGCTTCAACTTCTTCACGTCCATGAATCTGATCCAGCGCATAATCGCCGCCTTTCACCAGCACGTCCGGCAGCAACTCAGCAATCAGAGACCGCGGCGACAAGTCATCAAAAATCGTGACGTAGTCGACCGGTTCCAACGCCGCGAGCAGCTCTGCGCGATCATTCTGGTTCATCAACGGACGGCCGGCACCCTTCAATTCCCGCACTGAAGCATCGCTGTTGACGGCCACCACCAGCGCCTGGCCGAGCGTGCGCGCCAGGCGCAGGTAACGCGCGTGACCAACGTGGAGAATGTCGAACACGCCGTTGGTAAACACGAGTTTCTTGCCCGCCTCGCGCAGGTGTTCGCGCTCGATGAGCAGTTCATCGCGTGTCACAATCTTTTTCATGTTTGATTAAATCTCATTCTCCGCTCGATCCAATATTCCGGCTTGCGGCGCGAATGGGCTACGGCTAGCACCCACAATGTTTCAGCCCTTAATATGTAAGGAATGTAGTACGGAAAGACAGTGAGGTTAAGGCGGCGGTACCCACCCTTGCGAACCCGATGGGCCTCTGGATGATCGCGCAGCCTCTGAAGACGAAGATCCAGCTCGTCCTTGAATCGTCGTCCCAGTCCTGGTCGTGCCTCTTCGTAAAAGGAAATCGCGTCGAGGAGTTCGAGTTGAGCCTCGTCAACAAAAGAGATTTTCATCGCGTCAGGCGTTCATTTGCAGCGCGCATGACTTCTTCATAGGACACACCGGCTACTTTACCTTCATCAATAGCGTGAATGCGCGCGAGAATCTCTCGCTCCCAAGCCTCATCTATTTCAGGATCGCTGGCTGCTTCATCGACTTCGAGCAGAAAACCGGCGAGGGCCAGTCGCTGTTGACGTGTAAGCTTTAAGGCGTCCCTGGTGATGTCTTCGAGTGTGGCAGACATGCACTGATGTTACCAGAACGAACATAACGATCAAGTAATCTGACTCGCGCATTTACGATTAACCCATTTACCATTTACTATTCACAGATTGCCATGACGGTGCCTTTTCTCGAAGAAAACGATCAGACGGTGGCGCGCCGCGCGCATCTTGAAGCGCTCCGCGCGCTTGTGGGCAACGTCTATCCAAACAAGTTCGAGAGAAGCGATGTCACGGAAACTGTTTCGCATGAAGATACGATCACCTCGATTGTCGAAGCGTTCAGAAAGTATGAGCCCGAGACACGCGAAGGTGAAAAGCCTTCGGCGGACCTTCTTGAATCGACGAACAACGAGTTGAAAAAAACGCGAGTTCGCATCGCCGGTCGCATTGCAGCGCCGCCTCGCGTGATGGGTAAGGCCGCCTTCCTTCATCTGTCCGACGGCGTGTCGCGTTTACAGATGTACATTCGCCGGCAGGATGTCGCCGGCCTGCGTAACGACTCGGAAGGCGGCGAAGTTGATGGTTGGGAGTTATTTGGGCTGCTCGATCACGGCGACTTCATCGGCGTCGCGGGGTTTTTGTTCATCACGAAAACCGGCGAGCTGTCGATCCATGTTGAGAAGCTTCAGTTTCTCGCCAAGGCCCTGCTGCCGATGCCGGACAAGATGCACGGCATACACGATCCCGAAATTCGCCAGCGACAGCGATACGCGGATTTGATCGCCGGCAGTCTGAAACTTGAGTACGACGAACACGACCTGACGCCCCGCGAAGTCTTCGAGCTGCGCTACAAGACTATCCGCGAGATTCGACGGTTCCTCGACGAGCATGGTTATGTCGAGGTCGAGACGCCGATGCTGACACCGAAAGCGACCGGCGCGCTCGCCCGGCCCTTCAAGACACATCACAACGCGCTCGACATCGATCTGTATGCGCGCATCGCTCCGGAACTCTATCTGAAGCGACTGGTGGTGGGTGGCTTTGAGAAGGTTTACGAGATCAATCGAAACTTTCGCAACGAGGGTATCGATCGCGTCCACAATCCTGAGTTCACGATGCTCGAGTTCTACTGGGCCTACGCTGATGTGAATCAGATGATGGACTTCTGCGAAGCGCTTCTGCGCTCAGTTGTCTACATCGCCCTGGGTCACACCCACGTTCGTTACGGCGAGCACGAGATCGACTTTTCGCAGCCGTTCGAACGGATTTCAATGCGAGAGGCGATTGCCCGGTTCGGAAAGCAGGAAGTCAGCCGGGATGAACGCGCAGAACGAATAGTCGAGCTGTTTGAGGAACTCGCCGAACCGCACTTGATTAAACCGACCTTCATCACGGACTTTCCGAAGCCGATCTCACCGCTCTCGAAAGCTTCACCCGTCGATCCTTCAGTGGCTGAACGGTTTGAATTTTTTGTCGCTGCTTTGGAAACGGCGAACGGCTTCTCGGAACTGAACGATCCGGAAGAGCAGTATCAGCGCTTCAAAGAGCAGGCCGGAGCTAGAGAGCGGGGCGATGAAGAAGCGATGGTGATGGACGAAGACTACATCCGCGCGCTGGCTTACGGCATGCCGCCGGCCGCGGGGATTGGCGTGGGAATTGATCGTTTAGTGATGCTCCTGGCGAACAAACACTCAATCCGCGACGTGATCCTGTTTCCGCATATGCGACCGGAAAGACAGAAGGCAGAAGGCAGCGAGCAGTAGGCAGTAAGAGCTACCGTTTTGTGCCTTCTACAGTACTGCCTACTGCCTTCTGCTTACATCCTAACGGAGCGATGGTGCTGACCTTGTACCGAGGGTAAGGATCGTCCCGCCGAAACCCACGGCCCACCCGTGATTCCGATCGACGAAGTGGATGCGCGTCAACGCGTGTGAAATCCCCGACGT
>DASUTF010000299.1:0-6560 GCA_036374695.1 Pyrinomonadaceae bacterium | reverse complement strand
GCTTCGCCCGACGCCGGCACGTTGATGGAGCTCGATGCAATCGCTTCGTGCGTCATCGGGGGAACGAGTTTGATGGGCGGCCGGGGGACTGTGTTCGGCGCCGTGCTTGGCGCTTTGATTCTCGCCAGCCTCGACAATGGCATGTCGCTGTTGAACGTTGAGAACTGGGCGCAGTACGTCGTCAAAGGCGGTGTGCTGGTCGACGCGGTCGGGTTCGACATGTTCGGGAGGAGAAAAGGTTGATGTGTCAGTACCGGGAGCGGTAGCGACCGGATCAAGACCCAACCTGACTTACTGATCCCGTCGCTACCGCTCCGGGTACTAACACATGCACCAACCCGCAAATAAACTCGTCTGCGCCGTCGATCTCGGCGGGACGAACCTGCGCGCGGCGAATATCGATTCCAGTGGTCGCCTTCACGAACGGGTTAAATCTCCAACTCCTGAGTCTGACAAAGCTGAGGACATCGTAAATGCGATCGTCGCTGCCGTTGAGCGTTGTGAAGCTGAATCGGCAAAACGTGCCGCGCGCATTGAAGCTGTTTCCGTGGCGGTTCCCGGTTCGGTTCACGCGCAAACACGCGCGATCGTTAATGCGCCCAACGTTCCCGCGATTGTCGACTTCGGGTTGGCAGAGGCGCTGGAAGCAAAGCTCCAGCGTCCAGTCCTAATCGAAAACGATGCCAATGCCGCGGCTTTAGGTGAAATGTGGCAAGGCGCCGCGCGTGGCCATCAGACCATTGTCTGTTTGACGCTGGGGACCGGAGTCGGCAGTGGAATCGTTCTCAATGGAGAACTCTGGCGCGGGGTTGATGGGACAGCAGGTGAGATTGGCCACACGAGCGTTCACCCTTTCGGCAGCGTCCGGTGCAAGTGCGGCAACATCGGGTGCCTGGAGGTTTACGCTTCCGCAACGGCGATTGTGCGTATGGCACGCGAAGGACTTGCGATTCATTCCGGATCAGGCTTGTACTCACTTGCCTCTGACAACCTGACCACCGAAGCAATTGCCGAAGCGACCGCAAGCGGCGATGAGCTCGCTCTCGAAATATTTCGCCGGATGGGGACCTATCTCGGCATCGCTGCGGCGAACATCGTCAACACCTTGAATCCGGAAATGATTGTCATCGGTGGTGGAGTCTCGGCCGCCTTCGATCTTTTTGCGGCACGCGCGCGCGAAGAGATGATGCGACGCGCCTTCCCCGTCCCGGCTGCGCGTTGTCAGATTGTCAAAGCTGAATGCGGAGACGACGCGGGCCTGTTGGGCGCAGCCTGGCTGGCACTTGCGAGGGTGTAGGGGGTTGGGTGTAGGGTTTATGAGTCTTACGCGCTCTTAATTGAAGGCGCTAGTCAACTGTAAATGGAAATTCCAAACCCGACACCCGACACCCAACCCCCGACACCCTCTCTGATCGTCCATGGTCACTTCTACCAGCCCCCACGGGAAAATCCCTGGACGGGCGCCATCGAAGCACAGCCCAGCGCCGCGCCTTTTCATGACTGGAACGAACGTATTCAAGCCGAATGCTATCAACCGAATACCTCTGCGGTAATTTCAGATCCGGTGACGGGCGAGTCGCGCTCGATCAACAACTACGAGAGCATCAGTTTCAACTTTGGGCCGACGTTACTCAGTTGGCTCGAGCAGAACCATCCGGAAACCTACAACCGAATCATTGACGCGGATCGGGCAAGTGTTTTGACTCGTCACGGCCACGGCAACGCGATTGCGCAGGCATACGGTCACGCGATTTTGCCTCTGTGCAACGAGCGTGACCGGCGCACGCAAATTCGCTGGGGTCTCAGCGATTTTCGCCATCGGTTTGGGCGCGAAGCAGAAGCGATGTGGCTGCCTGAGACGGCGTGCAACGACCGCGTGCTCGAATCGCTGATCGATGAAGGCTTGCGTTACGTTATTCTTGAACCACATCAAGCGAAGCGTGTCAGTATCCCGACTAGTCAGGATAGCGACGGGGTAGAAGACTCAACCAATGACTGGCATTCAGTTGTCCCGGAGAACCTGGACACAAGCATTCCTTACCGCTACACGCATACCCACGACACCGGTAAATCGATTGCGGTCTTTTTCTACCACGGGCCTCTTTCGCGCGCGATTGCGTTTGAAGGTTTGCTGCGTTCGAGCGGTGCACTGGTAGATTCATTCGCGCAAGCCGCCCGCGGAAAGGAAATGCTCAATCTAGCTACGGACGGAGAGACTTACGGACATCACTTTAAGTTCGGCGACCTTTGTCTGGCGCACGCACTCACAGTCGAAGCGCCCTCGCGCGGTTTCAAAATAACGAACTATGGCGAGTATCTCGATCAGCATCCGCCCCAGCACGAGGTGGAGCTCAACAACGGAACGGACGGCCATGGCACTTCGTGGAGTTGTCAGCACGGAGTCGGGCGTTGGATTCGTGACTGTGGCTGCTCGACCGGAGGCGAGCCGGGTTGGAATCAGCTGTGGCGAACGCCTCTGCGTGATGCACTGGACTTTCTGCGGGACGAGAACATTCCGCACTTTGAAGCCACGCGCGGCCGGCTGTTCACGTTTCCGTGGCTCGCGCGGGATGACAGCATCTCGCTTATTCTCAATCCGCATCATTCGCGCGAACAGTTTTTGTTTGAACACACCGGGCGGTGGTTACCTGGAGACGAAGCATTACGCGCGCTCACTTATCTCGAACTGCAACGGATGCTGCTGTTGATGTATACAAGCTGCGGCTGGTTCTTTAATGACATATCCGGGATTGAAACGATTCAGGTCCTAAGGTACGCCGCGCGGGCGATGGATTTGATGGAGGAATTGAAGCTGCCGTCCGCGCGGGAACGATTTTTGGAAATCCTTTCGGAAGCAAAGAGCAATCGGCCAGAGCTCGGCACGGGCGCGGACATCTTCCGTCGATTTGTTGGGCCTCCCTCCAGCCGCGAACTATGCGAGGACGCCGTTTTGACGTGATCTGTGGAACGAGGCGCGGCTGGCGGCAACACTCAAAGAGCCAGCGAAGTTGGCGGCAGATAGTAGCCGGGTGAAGCGAAGCGGAACCCGGGCTTCAGCGATTAATTTTGATACTCAGCCCGCTATAGCGGGCGACAGAAAATGTCCTCGAAGAAATCAAAACAACCGTTGGAGAAAAAGCGTCCGCGCAAGCGCGACACCGCAAAGACGCCACCTGTCGGAAGCCCGCGCGTAAGCAAGGGCTTCGTGGCGAATGATGCCCTCCCTGACGGTCGGGCTTCTGACACATCCAGCGAAGCCCCACCAATTCTCAGCGAGCTCGACCTTTACCTCTTCGGCGAAGGCAAGCACCATCGGATCTACGAAAAGCTGGGCGCGCACGTCGTGACGCGCGACGGTATGCCCGGCGTTGCGTTCGCCGTCTGGGCCCCCGCAGCAGACCGGGTCAGTCTTGCCGGTAACTTCAACTCCTGGGACGTGACGAAACATCCGATGCGACGCTTGGGAACGTCGGGAGTTTGGGAACTCTTCATCCCGGGTTTGCGCGCCGGCGAACTCTATAAGTACGTCATCAATACGGCCGGTCACGAGTTCTTTAAAGCCGATCCGTACGCCTTCATGATGGAGGTGCCGCCGGATACTTCGTCGGTTGTTTTCACCTCCAGCTACAAGTTCCGCGACCGCGCATGGATTGCGAAACGAGCCAGGCGACAGGCCTGGCGCGAATCGATGTCGATCTACGAAGTCCATCTGGGCTCTTGGCGGCGCGTGGCTGAAGAAGATAACCGGCCGATGAAGTATCGCGAACTGGCGCCGGTACTCACTGACTATGTGATCGAAAATGGGTTTACCCACGTCGAATTTCTGCCGCTGAAAGAACATCCGTACGGCCCTTCGTGGGGTTATCAAGTGAGTGCGTTCTACGCTCCATCATCACGTTACGGGACGCCGGACGACTTTCGTTTCCTGGTCGACCATCTTCACCAGGCAGGCGTCGGCGTGATCATGGATTGGGTGCCGGCGCATTTTCCTAAGGACGCATTTGCGCTGGGCCGGTTTGACGGCACCGCGCTGTACGAACATCTCGATCCGCGCAAGGGCGAGCATCCTGACTGGGGCACTTACATTTTCAATTACGGCCGCAATGAAGTGCGAAACTTTTTGATCGCCAACGCGCTCTACTGGCTGCGCGAATTTCATCTCGACGGATTGCGCGTTGATGCAGTCGCTTCGATGCTCTACCTCGATTACAGCCGCAAAGAAGGCGAGTGGGTGCCGAACGAGTTCGGTGGGCGCGAAAACCTGGAGGCGATCTCTTTTCTGAAAGAGCT
Source organism: Pyrinomonadaceae bacterium (assembly GCA_036374695.1). Classification (GTDB taxonomy): domain Bacteria; phylum Acidobacteriota; class Blastocatellia; order Pyrinomonadales; family Pyrinomonadaceae; genus UBA11740. Next base: position 2,270 of record DASUTF010000299.1, on the reverse strand, counting down.
GAACGAAGTCACGCACCGGGAATGTCCCGGAACGCTGATGATTGCGGAAGAATCAACCGCCTGGCCGCAGGTCACGGCCCCGGTTTATACCGGCGGACTCGGCTTTGATTTCAAGTGGAACATGGGCTGGATGCACGACACGCTTAAATACTTTCAGACCGATCCACTGTTTCGCGGCGGCAATCACAACGCGCTGACGTTCGGTCTGCTGTACGCGTGGAGCGAAAACTTCATTCTTCCCTTCTCTCACGATGAAGTCGTGCATATGAAAGGCGCTCTGCTGAACAAGATGCCGGGCGAAGAATGGCAGAAGTTTGCGAACCTGCGCGCGCTCTACGGCTACATGTGGGCGCATCCGGGAAAGAAACTTCTGTTCATGGGGGGTGAATTCGGCCAGTGGCGCGAGTGGACGGAAGAAGAAAGCCTGGATTGGCATCTGTTGGAACAACCCATCCACAAAGGTGTTCGGTTATTGATCGAGGATTTGAACAAGCTCTACGCCAGGCACCCGGCGTTGTTTGAAGCCGACAGCGACCCGAGCGGCTTCAGTTGGATCGAAGTCGATAACGCCGCAGAGAACATCGTCGCTTTTAGCCGCACCGCTCCTTCGACCGGCAAAGAGATCATTTGCGTCAGCAACTTCTCGCCAGTCATTCGTGCGGAGCACCGCATCGGACTTCCGCGCAAGGGAAGCTACAAACAGATTCTGAACACGGATCACGAGAAGTACTGCGGCGGCGGTTTCGGAGTTGTCAGGAGTGTTCGCGCAGAGAAGACGCCCTGTCATGGGATGGAACATTCAGCGTTGATTACGCTGCCGCCCCTGGGAACGTTGTGGTTTGAAGCGCCGGTGCGTCGCCATTAATCATCCAACATTTGCGATGAACACACCCCGCCTCGGAAGTGAGATTCCTGGGCGCACCGATGAGCCAGATAGCCGATCCACCACGTCCGTAATGTATTTTTGTATTCGAGTTTCCTTGAATTGTCGACTTGATCCGTAAAGATTAGGCTGGCGAATGTGCTTCATGAGCAACTCGTGATTTGGGTGAATTAATCCTTTGGCGCAAGCAACCAGATACAGTCCCTCCAAGAATCGTAATCGCTCATAGTGCGAATTGAATCTGTAACTGGAGAAACTCTTCGCATCTCGCACAAAGCAGAATTCAGAGACACCGTTGAAGTCAACGGCGAAGCGACGCATTAAGACTGAAAACCACGCGTCTATCTCGAAGCGAATCCTGGAATTGGGCGATTTCTCGCTTCGATAGTCGGATTTCGCCTTACGTAACTCTCGAAGAGGATTGAATTCTTCAGGTCTCAAGTCGAATAGCTCCTGGCATGCGCGCCCAATCATTTCAAGTTCAAAGATGCCTCGACCTGTTCTAGCAATTCTCTTGATCAAATAATCCCTTGATACGCAGAAGAGGAAATCCGCCTTCCAAGCGGTAAGGTCGGGGCTTTGTGGGCAGGAAAGAACAAATCTTAATGTTGCTTCGCACTTGGCGATTTCGGATTCCATCGGACTTATTAGTTCGCAAGAATTCAGAAAGCTTCGCAACATCCCGTCAGAATCAATCAGGATCGTGGCTTCGTTTTTCAAATGCTGAAGAAAGAGCGAGCCGCTTTCTTTCATTGACCTAAGCTGTCTTTCCGAAAGTGCACTAACGTTGTACCCGAGTCTAGAATACCGCCGATGAAGACGGAGCTTGCTTTTCGATGGGCACACCAACAGCAGATCCCGATCACTGTACATGTCCATCGTGTGCCTACTTAAGGAGCCGAATTCTGCAATGGAAAACATTTTCATTTTGACCTCAGTGCTCGGTTTGCCACAGCCTGTATGAACAATGATATGACCACAAGACCTGCAAAAGCTTCAACGCTCACGATGGCCCTCCCCAGCTGGGTTTTCGGGGTGATATCCCCAAACCCAACCGTGGTGATCGTGACGCAGGTGAAATAGATTACATCCATAAGCGAATGGTTGTGATCAAGCTGGAAAATTCGGCCTCGAAGCGAATAATTAGCCGCGGAAAACACCGCCAAGACGATGAGTAAGAATCTCAAGACTCGTGCGGTTTTCATTCCATAACCTGAAACGAAGTCATAAGAAACCGAGCGAAGCTTTCTTAGAAAATATTTCCGAAAGCTCAGAACGCCACGTTGAAGTTGGGAATCAAGATGACGACTTTCGGCTCGCCGCATTCTGTAAAGAGCCTCGATCGCGCGTTCCGGTTGATGTTCCTCCCTGAGATTCTTATAAAGCG
>DASUTF010000298.1:0-8138 GCA_036374695.1 Pyrinomonadaceae bacterium | reverse complement strand
TCGGCTTTCATCGTGGTCGCGCCGTTGAGTGATAGTTTCATTTTATGATCTCAATTCACCACAGAGGACACAGAGAGAAAAGCCGCAGATAAACGCGGATTGTCGCAGATCAAAAAAGCAAATTGAATCCGCCGCGAATCTGCGTTAATCCGCGTCTGATTCCTGTTTCCTCTAGGTCCTCTGTGGTTAATTCACTGTGCTACTCGACCCTGAGCCCCGTTTGAGCATTGAACCAGTGCGCCTTTCGAAAATCAAAATCGATCCATACAGCGCTTCCCGTCTCCGCGCGAAAATCGCTGGCCGCGCGCGCGATAATCTTTTGCTTTCCAATTTCGACGATCACAACAGTCTCGCTCCCCATCAACTCAGTAACGTAGACGGTAGCCTGCCACCAGCCGTCCCGCTGCGTTGTGCTGATTTCGATATTTTCCGGCCGCATCCCGAAAGTTACCGGCCCGCTGGCAGTCACAAAGGGGATGTTAGCGAGGTGCAGCGCGCCATCACTTGTCCTGAATGTTCCTGAGGCGCCATCAATCTCGCCGTCGACCAGATTCATGCTGGGACTGCCGACGAACTCAGCGACGAAACGATTCGCCGGGCGATTGTAAATGTCGAGCGGCGTGTCGAACTGTTGCAGCTTACCTTTGTTCATCACGGCCACGCGATGTCCAAGCGTCATGGCCTCTGCTTGATCGTGCGTGACGTAAACCGTTGTCGTGGCCAGTTCGTGCTGCAGGCGCTTCAGTTCACCGCGCATTTGCAACCGCAGCTTCGCGTCGAGATTCGACAGCGGTTCGTCCATCAGAAAAGCTTTCGGATGACGGACGATCGCGCGCGCCAGCGCGACGCGTTGGCGTTCACCGCCGGAAAGTTCGCGCGGCCGCCGCGCCAGCAGTGATTCGATCTCCAGCATCGCGGCCGTTTGTTTTACTTGCGCGTCAATTTCTGCGGCCGGCAATTTGCGCACGCGCAACGGGTAGGCGATGTTGTCCGCAACAGTCATGTGCGGATAGAGCGCGTAGCTCTGAAAAACCATGGCGACATCGCGTTTCTGCGGCGGCAGGTCGTTCACTCTCTGACCATCAATCAGAATGTCGCCGGAAGTCATCTGTTCCAACCCCGCAATCATGCGCAGAGTAGTTGTCTTACCGCAACCCGATGGACCAAGCAGCACCACGAACTCGCCGTCAGCGATCTCGAGCGACACACCCTCAACGACAACCGAGTTGCCGAACGATTTGTGGAGATGTCGGAGAGTGATGCTCAATCTAGGTGGCACAGACTTCAGTCTGTGTTTTCAATCCGCCTTTTCCCGGTACTTACGTCAACGGCTGGATATCAGCCAAACCCCTTCTTTTTCTCTCGGCTGCCGATGACCATTTCCAATCGGCGGCTTTGTTAACCAAGCCAGCCTTGACCGGATTATTCTCGATGTATCTGACTATTCGAAAGAACTCATTTCGATCACGACACCAATGGTCAAATGACTCATCCTGCCAGAAGGGATTTCCGGTACGTCGCAGGAAGCGATTAGCTTCACGGGCAGTGGACCCCTTCAGATGTTTTGTGATAGACGCAATCTTAACTTCACCTTTCGGTTGCAGGAATACATGTATGTGATTAGCCATCACAACGTAAGCCCAAAGCGTGTAGAGATGTGCATATGTTTTCAACAGACTCCGCTGGACCGCTTCGGCGATATTATCTTGTTTGAGCCAAAGCGGACCCCCTTTCGCTTTATCCAAAATCGCATCCACCCTGGCAAAAAATCTCTTGTATTCGACAAGCCGTGCGTCGACCGTCCAACCTGAAGCTACTCCTGCCTTCTTCATTAACAGTTCCTGTCGAGTAATTTTCAACTCGTTAATCACGTTCTTGGACAACGAACCATATAGTCGCCAGGTTAGAAAGATGGAACTGTTTGGCGGGTGCCAGTGAGGGAGGTTGCGATGATAGAAGACGCCGGAATCGTTCATATGCTTTGGAAGTTGAACCTAAACCAAATTGAATCACAGACTGAAGTCTGTGCCACTATCCTTTCACAGCTCCCAGCGATAAGCCTCGGACCAGATACCTTTGCACGCTCAATGCAAACACGAGGATTGGGACCATCGCCACCACCGCCGCCGCGCTCATCGCGCCCCACTTGATTCCGTATTGCGTTACGCGTCCGGCGATGCCCACCGGCAGCGTCATCGCATCGTCGGTCTGCGTCAACACCAGCGCGAACAGAAACTCGTTCCACGAAACGATTAGACAGAACACCGCCGTGGCCGCCAGGCCCGGCGCCACCAGCGGCAGCACGACGCGCCAAAACGCTCCCATGCGCGAGTCGCCATCGACCATCGCGGCTTCTTCCAAATCGCGCGGCACTTCAGCGAAAAATCCGCGCATCATCCAGACGACGAACGGCAGGTTTAAGCCGGTATAGACAATGATCAGTGACACTCGCGTATTCACCAGCCAAACAGCACGCATGATCAGAAACAGCGGCACGGCGGTCACGATCGCAGGAAACATTCGCGTCGAGAGAATCCAGAGCGCCAGCTTTCGATCAAGGTTCCACGGCAGGCGAAATCTGGCGAGCGCATAAGCGGCCAACGTTCCGATCACCAGCGCGCAAATCGTGGACGCGACGGCGACGAACAGGCTGTTGAAGAGATATTGGCCAAATGACCGGTTAATAAATGCGTCGGCGTAATGTTCGAGTGTCGGCGTGAAGACAAACCATTTCGGAGGCAAGGCAAACTGATCGACCTCACGCTTGAATGAAATCGTGATCATCCAATAGACGGGCGCGAGCGTTAAGAGCAGTGCAATGATGATCACCGCGTATTTTAAAAAACGAACTGGTTTCATTTGCTCCATCTCGAAAGCCGTGTCAGAAGCCCGCGCGTAAGCAAAGGGCTTCGTTGGTTGCAGACTTCGCAGTTTGCCCTCCCTAACGGTCGGGCTTCTGACACTCATGTCTCCCGTGTTTGCAGCAACCGAATGTATCCCGCGCTGATTATGTTTGTGATAAGCAGCAGCACAAACGACATTGCCGCCGCGTAACCAAAATTCGAAAAGCGAAATGCCGTGCGATAAATGTAGAGACCTAAAGTCTCAGTCGCGAGTCCGGGCCCTCCTTCGGTCAAAATAAAAATGTGATCGAAGACGCGCAGCAGCTCCATCGTCCTCAGCAATAGCGCGATCAGAATTGCCGGCTTCAGCAGGGGCAGCGTTACGTGTCTAAACGTCTGCCACGCGGTTGAGCCGTCGACGAGCGCGGCTTCGTACGGCTCTCGCGGGATGGCCTGCAATCCGGCCAGCAGGATCAAAAACATGAACGGTGTCCATTGCCAGACGTCGGCAATTATCACCGAGGCCATCGCCAGCTTTGGTGACGCAGTCCACGTCAGCGCATCAGCATTCACGCCAAACGATTTCAAGGTTCCGTTGACGGCCCCGAAATTCGAATTGAGCATCAGGCGCCACACGACTCCGACAACGACCGGCGGCAGCATCATGGGTACGAGCAGCATTGTCCGCCAAACATTTCGCGCCCGAATCTGCGAATCGAGCAGCAAAGCCAGTCCCAGACCCAGCAGAAATTCGACTGTCAGAGCAATCGCGGCGTAAACGAAGGTGTGTGATAAGGCGCTCAGAAAGAACTGGTCCGTGAAAAGCCTCGTGAAGTTTTGGAGGGTCGCGGTGCCGGAGCTGGATTCGAAACTGACTTTGATTGAGTAGATGAGCGGGTAAATCGTGAGCGCAAGGAGCACCGCAATCGTCGGGGCGATAAGCAGGTACGCGATCGTCCTGTCGGAGCCGACCCCCGACACCCAATCCCCAACACCCTTCTTACTGTCCACGCTCGACAATGCGCTTGATCTCCGCATTCGCCTGGTTCATCGCATCTTCGGCGGTTAGTTCGCCGCTGTTAGCTTTCGACAGATAGATGCCAAACGCATTCTCGATCTCGTTCCAGAGCGGCGTGCGCGGGCGCGGGCGCGAACTCTCGAGCGAACGAAGCTGCGCCGGGTATGATGGAAACTTTGCCACCATCTCAGGATCAGTAAAAAGAGATTTGCGGGTCGGAGGGTTGCCCCGTTGCGCCGACAGCTTCATCTGTTCACGCTGGGTCACCCATAACAGGAAGTCCATTGCGGCTTCGATGTTTTTCGCATCCCGCGGAATCGCAATCAGCCAGTTTCCGATCTCAGCGCGGCCCGGATTTTTCGCCGCCGGCAATTGACCGAACTCCATCCTGCCGATCACTTTCGACTTCGACGCGTCGCTGAACGAGCTGATCCACGCCGGCCAATTGATCGACATCGCCGCGGTGCCCTGCAGCAGGTGCGCGCCCACTTCATCGGCATTGAAACTCGCGTAACCGGGCGGGGAATACTTGCCGAGCTCGATCATGAACTTGAGCGCGGCGATTCCTTCCGGACTGTTCACTGTCGGTTGGCCTGCCCCGTCGAACATTTCACCGCCAAAAGCCCAGAAGATCGGCATGAAATCGGCGACCGCAGCATTGCCCTGCGCGGCGCGCATCACGTAGCCGTACACCTTCCCGCCGCCAGGCGCGCCATTCGTTTCGTTTTCGCTGATCGTTTTCGCCGCGGCCAGGACATCGTCCCAGGTCGCCGGCTCTTTCAAATTGTGTTTCTGAAACAGGTCTTTCCGGTAGAAAAATAATTGCGAGTTGCCGACGTACGGCAGCGCATACAACGCGCCGGTTTGATAAGGCTCGCGCCCGAGCGCAATCGAAGTCGCGACAAAGTCATCATCAGGCCCACTCTTACCGCGCTTTTGCAGCAGCGGCATCAAATCCGTGAGCACATTTAGCGAAGCAAACTTCGGAAACCACGGATCGTCAAGCATGATCAGATCATAAGCGCCGGTGCGGGCGTTTAGATCGATCAATTCCTTCTCGAAAAGATTGGCGTACGGGAACTCAGCGATGTTGATGTGGATGCCGGTTTGCTGTTCATAATCCTTCGCCGCTTGTTTGAGCGCATCACCCTCGACGCCGGAATTGATGGCGAGCGTCAGCGTGCGCGTGTCCTGCGTCCCACTGCGCTGACAACCGGAAACCGCGAGGGCAATAACGGCAATGATGGCAAAGACGAAACGCGTGCTTTTCATGGTTGGGCGGCTACATTAACCGCAAAGCCGCGACGCATCAAGTATCTAGGCAGGCAGGCTGATTCGCAGTAGAATCTCGCTCGCCCGGAGCAGGTAAGGAGTTACCCTGATGCTCGACCAACTTGTCGAAGCCTGGCAAATCAACCACCGCGTCACGTTAAGGTTGCTGAGCGCGCTGTCTGAGGATGCGTTGCGCGCAACGCTTTCAACACGCGGCGGCCGCGACGTCGCGCGCCAGCTCGCGCACATGCACGAGGTGCGACTGACGTTTGCTGAGATAACTGCGAAGACGAATCGCGAAGCAAAGCTGCCACACTTCGCAAAAGGCGAAACGCCTGACAAGAAGCAGCTGAAGTTGGCCCTCGATGCGTCCGCGAAGGCAATCGAAACAACGATCCGCGAATCATGGGCGAACGGCGGCAAGACGACGGGATTCAAGCGGGGCCTCATGCCGCTGCTTGGGTACCTGATCGCGCACGAATCGCATCATCGCGGCAGCATCCTGCTGACCCTGAAGCAAAGCGGCCACAAACTGACGGACGAATTGCGTTGGGGTTTGTGGGACTGGGCGCATATCTAGTCGCATCCCATAACCAAAGGAGTTCTGATGGCAAAACCAAAAGTGAATCTTACTCGCGTCGCGAACGCTTTGCTGGTGCTCGCATTGGCCCTGGCGTTTGCGCAGTCAGCATCTGCACAAACGGGTGACCTCGAACAAACAAAACAGAAAGCCACAGCGCTGATTAACGATTTGAAATATATCGAGGCCTTGCCCCTGTTGGAAAAGATCCTGGCGGCCGAGCCCAACAATGCCGAAATGCACTTCTACCTGGGCTTTGCTTTGATTGCGAAAGCCAATGACCTTGACGTGCCTGATGCCGCGGCGCGCCGAAACATACGCGTTCGTGCCTGGGCCGCATTTGTGCGGGCCAAGGAGTTGGGGTACGACGAGCCTTTGGTGGATGCGTTGATTACGAGTCTGCCGCCCGATGGCAGCGAAGGCGCCGCGTTTTCATCCAACGCAGCCGCGGAAGCGATCATGAAGACCGCCGAAGCACACTTCTCGAAAGGCGAACTCGACGAGGCGCTGAAGAATTATCAGAAGGCGCTGGTGCTTGACCCAAAGCTTTATCACGCGGCGGTATTCTCTGGCGATGTTTTCCTGCACAAAAACAACTACGAGCAAGCCGAGTTCTGGTACCAGAAAGCGATCTCGATCGATCCCAACCGCGAAACAGCTTATCGATATTCGGCGACGCCTTTGATGAGACAGCGTAAGTTTGATCAAGCCCGAGATCGTTACGTCGAAGCGTACATCACTGAGCCATACAACCGTTTTACCGCCTCCGGACTGACTCAGTGGGCGCAGGCCACGAACACCAGTCTGGGCCATCCCCAGATCGACATTCCGGTTACGGTGACGTTCAAAGAGAACGGTGATGTGAACATCAATTTGGATCCGGCAGCGCTCGGGCAGGATGATGGTTCATTCGCCTGGATTGGCTACGGCGCAACCCGCACGGGCTGGCGAAAGGAGAAATTTGCGAAAACTTATCCAAAAGAGACGGCCTATCGGCACAGTCTGGCAGAGGAAGCCGACGCCATACGAAGTGTTATTACGGTTGCTGCCAGCGACAAGCGGACAAAGGCGCTCAGCCCGTCACTGACAAAACTTAAGAAGCTGAATGACGAAGGTCTGCTCGAAGCCTACGTGCTGCTGGGACGCGCTGACCAGGGCATTGCGCAGGACCATCGCGCGTATCTGTCGGCCAATCGAGCACTCTTGCGGCGCTATGTGATGGAGTACGTGATACGTGGCGGAGGAAACTAGCGCGTTCACCTTTGCGAGGATCAATTAACCACAGAGGAAAACGAAACAGCTAAGAGCTAAGAGGCAAGGGCAGGGAGCCAAGCGTTTGTCGAATTCATCGGCACGTGTGTGCAGTTCACACGATGCTATTTTGCACAGTCATCCTCTGTGACCTGTGCGGTTAATCTTGCGATGATCTTTCGGACGGACATTAAACCGGAGGTAATTGAATAGTGCGTAAGAATCTTCTCTTTGTCGTTCCGCTGATCATTTTTACGGCCCTGGCGGGCTTTGCCCAAAGCGCGCGCCGGCCGCTTAAGCTCGACGATCTCGCGCGTTTCCGCAATGTGGGCGACCCGCAAATTTCGCCTGACGGTCAGGCGATCGCTTACACCGTCTCGACGATTGACACTAAAGACGACAAGAGCAACACACACATCTGGCTGGTCGCTTACGACGGCACGAACGATCGTCAGATTACTTTCAGCAACGACAGCGAAAATGCGCCGCGCTGGAGCCCTGACGGAAAATACCTCGCGTTCACTTCATCCCGTCCCGGTAAGCAAGGTGTGAAAGGCAGTCAGGTTTGGCTGCTCGATCGGAACGGTGGCGAGGCTTTTCAACTCACCGAGTTGAAGGGCCGTTTGCAGGGCTATGAATGGTCGCCCGATTCGAAGCGTTTGGCGCTGGTCATTGGCGATCCTGATCCCGACGCGCCAGATCCAAGCGCCACTCCCACGCCCGGCACGCCTCCGAAACCGCCGAAGCCAATTGTCATCGATCGATACCGTTACAAGCAGGATGTGCAGGGCTATTTGCTGTCGGGGCGTCACACCTACATCTACCTTTTCGACATCGCGACAAAGAAACTCGAACGTTTGACGAAGAGTAAGTGGGACGAGTCTTCGCCTTCCTGGTCACCGGACGGAGCGCGCATCGCTTTTATGAGCAATCACGCAGACGATCCGGATCGCGATCCAGCGGCGCAGTTGTATGTCGTCGATGCCAGGCCGGGTTCAACTGAGAAACTGCTGACGACAGAGGCGAATCGCGCGAACCGGGCCCGGCCGGAATGGAGCCGCGACGGAAAGTGGATCGTCTTTCTGGAAGCCGACGAGAAGAAGTACGGCGCCTACAGCATGGAGCATCTCGCCTTCGTGCCGGCGGACGGCAGCGCGGCGCCGGCGCGTGTGAA
>DASUTF010000297.1:0-18458 GCA_036374695.1 Pyrinomonadaceae bacterium | reverse complement strand
CATCTAATGCGGCGACATTCTAATAGTGGTATTCCGTTTGCTAATACCGTAACCGAATCAAGAAAGCGAAATGTTTTCGGACTGAAGAAGCGCGAACCCTGACCTTGCGCTGTATCGAAACAAAGCGAGACGGAGCGAGGATAAGAGGTAAGTGTTATGTGACATTGCAACATGAAATAGCGTTAACTTGCGGCTGCTCGAACACTGAGCCGTAATTACTTGCTTCAGCCAATCCTGGCTGAACTCCTCTCTGTCGGCAACATAAGGATAGAAACTCCCAAGGTTGAGTTCTATCTGCATTACGAGGTGGGATTCTAACAATTGGAGGATAGATCTGTGTCGAACTCTCAACAGGCATCACCGGCATTAATTGCCGAAGCCGGAAATCGGCCACTGCACAAACCGTCGCGCAGCACATCTGAAACGCTGCCCGACCTCGTTTGCTTCTCACACCTGCGTTGGGACTGGGTGTACCAACGACCCCAGCACCTTCTTAAGCGTTGTGCTGCTGAACGCCGCGTCTTTTTCATCGAAGAAGCGATGCAAGGCAGTGGATCGCTGCGGCTGGAAGTGCGTGAGCGAGAAAATGGAGTGCAAGTAGTCACGCCGATTCTGCCGGACGGTTTAAGTAGCCAGATTGCGCAGACTGCCGTTCTCAGCAGCCTGCTTCAGACCTTTTTCAGCGAACACCAAATTCACGAATACGTGCTGTGGTACTACACGCCGATGGCCCTCGATTTTACGAAACACTTGACCCCTTTGGCCGTCATTTATGACTGCATGGATGAGTTGTCGGCGTTTAAGGGCGCCCCGGACAGCTTGCGGTTCCAGGAGGTCGAACTCTTGAGCCGAGCCGACGTTGTTTTCACCGGCGGTCACAGTTTGTACGAGGCCAAGCGTAACAAACATCCATTCGTACATGCGTTTCCCAGCAGCATCGATCGCGAACACTTCATGCAGGCGCGCCGCCGCGCCGCAGATCCCGAAGATCAGCAGCGAATCCCGCATCCACGGCTGGGATTCTTTGGCGTGATTGACGAGCGTTTCGATACCGCGCTGGTCGATGCCGCCGCCGCGGCGCGTCCGAACTGGCAGTTCGTGATGCTTGGCCCGGTAACCAAGATCGATTCTAAAGCGCTGCCGCAACGGCCGAATATTCACTACCTTGGGTCAAAGACTTACGACGAGTTGCCGCGTTACATCGCGGGCTGGGACGTGGCGCTGATGCCGTTCGCGATTAACGAAGCGACGCGCTACATCAGTCCAACCAAGACGCCTGAGTATCTGGCGGCCGGTAAGCCAGTGGTGTCAACGCCGATCGCTGATGTCATAAAGCCGTACGGTAAGTTGAATCTCGTTCGAATCGCCCGGACCCCGGAAGAGTTCATCGCGGCGATTGAGCAATCGCTGAAGCCGGAAGCGACAAGTAAGAAGTGGCTGCACCGTGTGGATGAGTTCCTGGCAAATATTTCGTGGGACCAAACCTGGTCGGGAATGTCGGAATTGATTAATCGAGTATCGCTGCACCGGCGGAAGCCGAACGTGCTGGCTGCGAAAGCTCGTGCGATGGGTTCGGAGGCGATCGCGACCAGCAACGCAGCCTAATTCTCACAACGTGATTCTCACAACGTGATTCTCACAACGTAACAAGGGGAGCGAATAAAATGTTTGACTATTTAATTGTTGGAGCGGGATTCGCCGGCAGCGTGCTGGCGGAGCGCCTCGCACGTGGTTCGAACAAGAAGGTGCTGCTGTGCGACAAGCGTCCGCACATCGGCGGCAACGCCTACGATCATTACAACGAGCATGGCGTGCTTGTTCACAAATACGGCCCGCATATTTTTCACACGAATTCGCGCGAGGTGTTTGAATACCTTTCGCGCTTCACCGAATGGCGCCCGTATCAACACCGCGTGCGCGCGAGCGTTGACGGACAGATCGTTCCGATCCCCATTAATCTCGAAACGATTAATTCGCTTTACGGCCTTAACCTGACGTCGTTCGAGGTGGAAGAGTTTCTGAAGAAGGTCGCTGAGCCGCGCGAACATGTGCGCACGTCCGAAGACGTGGTAATCGGAACCGTGGGCCGCGAACTGTACGAGAAGTTTTTCAAAAATTACACGCTGAAGCAGTGGGGACTCGATCCATCAGAACTCGATGCGAGCGTAACCTCGCGTATTCCAACGCGGACAAATCGGGACGATCGGTACTTCACTGACACTTATCAGGCGATGCCGCTGCACGGCTACACGCGCATGTTCGAGAACATGCTCGATCATCCGAACATCAAAGTGCTGCTGAACTGTGACTACCGTGAGGTCGAGAAAGACATTCCTCATCGCGAGATGATTTACACCGGGCCCGTCGATGCGTTCTTCGGCTATTGCTACGGCAAGCTGCCGTATCGGTCGCTCGAATTCAAACACGAAACGCATAACGTTGAGACGTTTCAGTCAGCGCCCGTGATCAACTATCCGAATGAGCACCTCTACACGCGCGTTACGGAATTCAAGTACCTGACGGGCCAGGAGCATTCGAAGACGAGCATCGTTTACGAATTTCCGCAGAGCGAGGGTGATCCGTATTACCCGGTGCCGCGGAAAGAAAACGCCGAAATATACACCCGTTACAAAACGTTGGCCGACAAGACACCGGAAGTGCATTTCGTCGGACGTCTGGCGACCTACAAGTACTACAACATGGATCAAATCGTGGCGCAGGCGCTGACCGTGTTTGCGAAGATGTCGAGCGTCAAACGAAAGGACGCGTTGATTCTGGAAAACGGACATCCGAACGGCAAACACATCCCGGCAACAAGAGCGATCCTTCCAGAGCTGACTCGGAGCAATGGCGGGAATGGCGAGATACGAGAAGCTGTTTGAAAGTCTCTTTCTGGGCGGTTTTGAGTGTTCGACGCATCGCCTGGCTTCGGGCAAGCGCCTCGACGAGGTTGCCTTCACTCAACACGATCGCTTCGCGCGCGAAGATTACCTGCGCCTGCATGAGCAGGGAATTCGTACGGCGCGTGACGGTCTGCGCTGGCATTTGATCGAAAGGACGCCGGGCGCGTACGACTTCTCGAGCCTGCTTCCCATGCTACGCGCCGCGCAGCAAACCCGAACGCAGGTAATTTGGGATCTTTTTCATTATGGCTGGCCTGATTGGCTTGATCTGTTCGAGCCGCGTTTCATCGATGCCTTCGCAAAATATGCGCGTGAGTTTGCCCAACTCTGGCGCGAAGAGACGGATGGCGTTCTGTTCGCATGTCCAACAAATGAGATTTCGTTCTTCTCCTGGGCTGCGGGCGATGGCGCGGCATTTAATCCGTTCTGTCACGACCGCGGCAATCAGTTGAAAGAGCAGCTGGTCCTCGCGAACATTGCGGCCTGTGAAGCTTTATGGGACATCGACTCTCGGACGCGCATCGCGCAAATCGATCCGATGATCAATGTGCTGCCGCTCGATCCGAATAATAGCGAGCACGCGCGCGCGGCTGAGGCTTATCGCCTGTCACAATACGAAGCCTGGGACATGCTGGCCGGGCGCGTTAAGCCTGAACTCGGCGGCGGGCCAAAGTATCTCGACATCATCGGCGGCAACTATTACGTACACAATCAGTGGATTCATGGCGCCGGCTTTATCGAGCCGGAAAACCCGCGCTATAGGCCGCTTCGCGAAATAATCAAAGAACTGTATGCTCGATATCAACGGCCGTTCTTTGTTGCTGAAACTGGAATTGAAGACGAGTTGCGCCCGAAATGGTTACGCTACATCTGCACTGAAGCGCGCGCGGCGATGCAAGAAGGTGTGGAGCTCCACGGCATTTGTCTCTATCCGATTGTGAACCATCCCGGTTGGGACGACGACCGGCACTGTCACAACGGCCTCTGGGATTATCCGAACGAGAAGGGCGAGCGCGAGATATACCAACCACTGGCCGACGAATTACAGAATCAACGAAAGCTGTTTCAAGAAACTTCTGCCGATTAGAGAATCTGTCTGATGCGAGTTTTAGTCACAGGAGGAGCCGGTTACATCGGCAGCGTCGTCGTTGAAGAGCTCTTGAGCGACGATCATCAAGTTGTCGTGTATGACAACCTCGCGAAAGGCCATCGCCAGAGCGTGCCGGCGAACGTAGCGTTCATTGAATCCGATTTGCTGGATCGAGACCGATTAATCGAGGCTTTTCATGAGCACCAAATCGAAGCCGTCATTCACATGGCCGCCGATTCTTTAGTCGGCGAGTCGGTCCAGAAACCCGATAAATATTATCGAAGTAATGTCGTTGCCGGGATGTCGTTGTTAGAGGCCATGCGTCACGGAGGCGTGAAGCGTCTTGTGTTCTCTTCTACCGCAGCGGTCTACGGCGAGCCTGAGAAGCAACCCATCGAAGAGACGGATCTAACTAACCCGACGAATCCTTACGGCGAGACGAAGCTCACGTTCGAACGCGCTTTGCATTGGTATGAAAGCGCCTACGGCATTCGTTACGCGTCGCTACGCTATTTCAATGCCGCGGGCGCGACGGATCGTTGCGGCGAGTGGCACGATCCGGAAACGCACTTGATTCCGTTGGTGCTGCAAGCTGCCACCGGTCAGCGCCAACACGTCGAAATTTATGGCGAGGACTATCCGACGCGCGACGGCACCTGCGTTCGCGACTACATCCATGTCGTGGATCTTGCCCGAGCGCACGTTATGGCGTTGCAGATACTCGGCGAGCGAAGCGCGATCTACAACCTGGGTTGCGGCGGCGAAGGCTATTCGGTCCGCGAAGTTATCGAGGTGGCAAACGAGATTACCGGACGCGAAATTCCAACTGAGGTTGGGCCGCGGCGCGCTGGCGACCCAGCGGTGCTGATCGCGAGCTCAGAAAAGATCAAGCGTGAGCTGGGCTGGTCGCCGCAGTTTCAGGATTTGCGGAAAATCGTGGATTCGGCGTGGCGATGGTTGCAGCAACACCCCAGCGGTTACAGCGAATAATGGAGCGTTCGCGGTAGAACGATTGGTCGTACTCCCTCCTACGTCTGGGAGAGGGATTGCGCGCGTCCTGGATCGATGGTCGATCTGAATCAATTGCGATCGGTTTTTGAGGAAACATATGGCTCGGTTCCAGCAATTTTCTCAGCCCCCGGCCGCGTCAACCTTATCGGCGAGCACACCGACTACAACGAAGGTTTTGTGCTGCCGATGGCAATCGATCGACGCACGTACGTCGCGATTGCGAAGCGGGGTGATCGTCGCGTCCGTGCAAAGTCCCTCGTCTTAAAAGAGGATGGCGAGTTCGATCTCGATGATCGGTCGCCGGCCTTGGAAAGAAAGTGGCTTGGCTACACCGCGGGTGTGGCGTGGACTCTGAGGGAACAAGGTTTGAAGCTTACCGGCGCGGACCTGCTGATCGATTCGGACGTGCCCATCGGCGGAGGCTTGTCATCGTCCGCTGCGCTCGAAGTTGCAACTGGTAAGGCGCTCGCGACAATCGCGGCTGTGACGATTGACGACGTGGCGCTCGCGTTAGCGGCGCAACAAGCCGAAACGGTTTTCGTCGGCGCCAGGGTCGGCATCATGGACCAACTGACGGCAGTGCTCGGGCGAAAAGAACACGCGCTGTTGATCGATTGTCGCTCGCTGCAAGCTAATCAAATTTCGCTGGCGACCTTCAAGGCGGCGATGGTTGTTTGCAACACTAACGTTAAGCACGACCTCGCTTCCTCTGCTTACAATGAACGACGGGCGGAGTGTGAGCGAGGGGTTGAGCATCTGCGGCACAAGCTGCCGCACATTCGCTCACTGCGTGATGTGACGCTGGACGACTTTCGGAAGTGCGAGGGCGAATTGCCCGAGCCGGTCCGTCGACGTTGCCGGCACGTGGTCACGGAAAATGATCGCACGCTGAAGGCAGCCGAAGCATTGCGGGCCGGTGATCGAGAGATGCTGGGCAGTTTGATGGAAGCGTCGCATGAATCGCTGCGTGATGATTATGAAGTCAGTTCTCCCGAACTTGATGCAATGGTCGAAATTGCCTGGCGTCATAAAGCCGTCATTGGTGCGCGAATGACCGGCGGCGGTTTTGGCGGCTGCACGATCAACGTTGTGCGACCCGACGCCGTCGAGGATTTCATCGGGTTCGTGCGAAACGAGTATCGAACTGCAACTAACATTGAACCGGAGATTTGCTTAGTCAAAGCCGACGAAGGCGTGCGCGAAGAGATGTTCTGAGTGCCCGACGCGCGTGTCAGTACCCCGGAGCGGTAGCGACGGGATCGAGAACCCAATTTAGGTCCTGACCCGGTCGCTACCGCTCCCGGTACTGACACTTTCCCCTGACAAATAACGATGTCCGATCAAAACATTCCTCGTCCGGAATATCCGCGTCCTCAGTTCATTCGTGAACCGTGGCTTAATCTTAATGGCGAATGGGAATTCGCGTTCGATGATGCTGACGAAGGAGAGAATGCGGGCTGGCACGACGGACGCGAGTTGCCTTTGCGCATCACGGTTCCATTCGCGTATCAGACGGAACTCTCAGGCATCAACGACAAATCCGTACATGAGATCGTCTGGTGTGCGCGTAAATTCGAGATTCCAAACGACTGGCAGCGGTCTGATGTGCTTTTGAACTTTGGCGCGGTCGATTACTCCTCAACGGTTTGGGTTAACGGACAGCAGGTCGGTCATAACCAGGGCGGGCACGTTCCTTTCCAATTCGACATCGCGCCATACCTGAAGCCCGGCGTGAATCGCGTCACTCTGCGCGTCGAAGATCGACAAGACCCGAGCCAGCCGCGGGGCAAGCAATCGCACACCGGGTTGCCGGTGGGCATCGATTACTACAACACGACGGGAATTTGGCAGACCGTTTGGTTGGAAAGCGCGCCGCCGATTCGTGTCGAAGAGATTCAGATTGTTCCGCGCTCGGACAGTAACCAGGTTTACCTCGCCGTATTCCTGCACGCACCATCCGCAGCCTGGCAAATCAGAGTTGAAGTCTTTGATCATGGCCGATCGGTAACGCGCGCTGAAGAGTTCACGCCGGTTGCTACCGGACAGTTCGTGCTGCGCATTCCTTACGCGAAACTCTGGTATCCGCATTCACCGCATCTCTACGACCTGCGAATTCGGCTGTATGACGATAAGAACACGTTGCTCGATGAGGTGACTTCATACTTCGGGATGCGCAGCATCGAGTTACGCAACGGATCCATTCGGATCAACGGGGAGCCGATTTACCTGAAGATGGTTTTGGATCAGGGCTACTTCCCGGGCGGTTATCTCACCGCTGCGTCGGACGAAGCACTGCAAACCGACATCGGGTGGACGAAGATGTTTGGCTTCAACGGCGCGCGTAAACATCAAAAGATCGAGGATCCGCGCTGGCTTTACTGGTGCGATCGTCTGGGGCTGCTGGTGTGGGAAGAGATGCCGAACGCGCGCGAGTGGTCACTTGAGTCGGAGGAGTTGCTTTCGGCCGAGTGGCAGCGGGCTGTGCGTCGTGACTTCAATCACCCCTGCATCATCGCCTGGGTACCCGTAAACGAGAGTATGGGTTTCCCGGGACTCCAGCAGGAGCATGCCGGACAATACGCCTATCTCGAAAGAATGGTGCGCGCGACCCGGCGGCTTGATCCGACTCGGCCGGTCGTAGATAACGACGGCTGGGAACACAGCGACATCACTGATATCTGTGCGATTCACGACTACACTCCGACGGCGGCGCTCTTGCGCGAACGCTATCGCGATAAATTATCCGGCGGCGAATTGCCATTGAAAGTCTGGGTCGGCGAGAAGCCTTTGTTCGCGCGTGGCTCAGAATATCGCGGCCAGCCGATCGTGCTTTCCGAGGTCGGCGGGTTTTTGGCGACCCCGCCCCATATTCCTGAGGCGCACCGCGATTTGCTGTATCAGTTCTACGACTCGTTCAAGACCCCCGAAGAATTGCTCGCAAAGTATCGCGACTTGATGGAAGGCATTGCGTCTCTCAAGTTCCTCGCCGGTTTCTGCTATACGCAGCTGACCGACATCGAACAGGAGATCAACGGTCTGCTTACCTTCGATCGACGACCAAAAGTCCTCCCTGAGAAGATTGCTGAGATCCATAGCGAAGTCTTCAAACAGATTGAGGCGTCAATGCGCGAGCAGTGACCATTCGTTGGGGCGGAGCGCCCGCGCCTGCACTTCTTTCACTGCTATTTCCGCGCGTCCCGATACAGCAAATCTTGTTGAAAACTCCATGAACTCCGCACTGTTTGTGTGCTAATCTGCGGATTCACAACGCGATTACCTCTCTTCGTTAATTAAACAGTCCTGACTCCCGCGGTAGCTGACGCGCGGTGCAGCCGCACAACTCGGGAAAGTGTAACTGGAGGTTGGCCATGAATCATCAGCGAACAAATCAACTGGTCCTGGATCTCAGCGATGTCGGCGCAGGCGATGTCCAACTCGTTGGCGGCAAGTGTGCGAGCCTCGGCGAACTGTTTTGTTCGCTCGGGCCGCGCGGCGTGAACGCCGTTGATGGATTTGCGACCACCAGCGACGCCTACCGCCTGCTGCTCGAGCAGAACGGATTGTTAAAGCGTCTGCGCGAACTAATGCGCGGGCTCGATTACAAGGACATCGATGCGTTGGGCCGCGCCGGACATCAGGCGCGGACGTTAATTCTTGAAGCTGAGTTGCCGCGCCAACTCGCAAACGAGATCATAGACGCCTACCATCGCTTGTCGGAACGCCTGGGCCGCGTTCCGGAAGTCGCGGTGCGCTCGTCTGCCACCGCCGAAGATTTGCCGGACGCTTCGTTTGCCGGCCAGCAAGAGACGTTCTTGAACGTGCGGGGCGAAGAGCGTCTGCTGGACGCGTGCCATCGTTGCTTCGCCTCGCTGTGGACTGACCGGGCGATTTCGTATCGCGCCGCGCGTGGTTTCGATGATTTCGAAGTAGCACTTGCGATCGGCGTACAGCCGATGGTGCGTTCCGATCTCGCCTGCTCAGGCGTGATGTTCACGCTTGACACCGAATCAGGATTTCGCGACGCCATTGTGATCAACGGCGCGTGGGGCTTAGGCGAAGCGATTGTGCAGGGAATGGCCACGCCCGACGAATGGATCGTATTTAAACCCACCCTGGCAAAGGGGGCACGACCGATCGTCAGCCGCCAACTGGGCACGAAAGAAGTGCAGATGATTTATGGGCTCGACGGAAAAGGAACGCGAGTTCGGGAAGTCGTCGAGGCCCAACGACAGCGCTTTTGTCTTAACGATTATGAAGTTCTGCAACTGGCGAAGTGGGGGTGCGAGATCGAGCAGCACTACTCTGAACGCGCCGGCCGGCCATCCCCGATGGATATCGAATGGGCCAAAGACGGATTGACGGGAGAGCTATTCATCCTGCAAGCCCGACCTGAGACGGTCCACGCGATGAACAAGCAGAATTACATCGAGAGTTACAAGCTCACAGGCGAACACGGTTTACCATTATGCGAAGGCATCGCGGTCGGAGAAAAGATCAGTACCGGCCAGGTACATGTCCTCGACGATCCAGCTCAATTGTCGGAGTTTCGCGCTGGTTCGGTGCTGGTAACTTCGCATACCGATCCCGCCTGGGAGCCGGTCATGAAAAAGGCCTCGGCGATTGTCACTGATCGTGGCGGCCGCACTTGCCACAGCGCCATCGTCAGCCGTGAGTTGGGCTTGCCCTGCATAGTCGGCACCGGCAATGCGACCCGGCTCTTGAAATCCGAGATGGATGTGACGGTGTGTTGCGCCACCGGCGCGAAGGGGAGCGTCTTTGAAGGGCTCATCGATTACGCGGTTGATAAACACATCATCGACAACAGCCGGCGACCTGTAACCAAGGTCATGATGAACGTTGGCGACCCTGAACATGCTTTCGCGCTGGCGTCGATGCCCAACGATGGCGTCGGGCTCGCGCGACTCGAGTTCATCATCAACAACCACATCGGCATTCATCCGATGGCGCTGGTGCATTATCCGAAGCTGGCCGACGAAGAAGTCGTGCGCGAGATCGCCAAACGCATCGGTGAGGAGGACCCGCGCGAGTTTTTCGTGCGTCGTTTGGCGGAAGGCATCGCGCGGATCGCGGCCGCTTTCTATCCGAATCCTGTCATCGTGCGCATGTCGGATTTCAAGTCGAATGAATACGCGATGTTGATTGGCGGGCAGGATTACGAGCCGGCCGAAGAGAATCCGATGCTCGGTTTCCGTGGCGCGTCGCGGTATTACGACGATCGCTACCGCGAGGGTTTTCAGCTTGAGTGTCTGGCGCTGCGGCGGGCCCGGGAAGACATGGGCCTGACGAATGTGAAGGCGATGATTCCGTTCTGCCGGACGGTTGAAGAAGGCAAACGCGTCATCGATCTGATGGCGGAAAACGGTTTGCGGCAGGGTGAAAACGACCTGGAAATCTATGCGATGTGCGAGTTGCCATCGAATGTGGTGTTTGCCGACGAGTTTTTGCGCATCTTTGACGGATACTCGATCGGCTCAAACGACCTGACGCAGTTGACGCTTGGCCTCGATCGCGATTCTGAAATGGTCGCGCACTTATTTGACGAACGCGATGGCGCCGTCGAGAAGATGATCTCAATGGCGATTGATGCCGCGCACCGGGCGGGCAAGAAGATTGGCATCTGCGGTCAGGCGCCTTCCGATTACCCGGAGTTTGCGCGATTTCTCGTCGAGAAAGGAATTACATCTATCTCGCTGAATCCGGACACGGTGATGCAGACTACCGCCTTGATCCTGGCGGCCGAAGCCGAGTTAGCGAAGCAGGCGGGGGAAAAGGTTTCTTTGGATGAAGCTGCTGATGTATTGGCGTCTGAATTAAAGCCGATCTACGTCGACGAGGTTGTATGATATTGGTGTCCTCTGTGGTTCAGTTCGTTCATGCCAAAGAAAAGTGCAGGGCTTTTGCTTTATCGAAAGAAGGCGCACTCAGGCACTGAAGTATTACTAGTTCACCCGGGCGGGCCGTTCTGGCGCAACAAAGACGAAGGCGCCTGGACTATTCCCAAGGGCGAATTCCACGATGAAGACCCGCTCGCAGCGGCCAGGCGCGAATTCGAAGAAGAAACCGGCGCCGCACCGCCAGACGGACAATACGTTCCTCTAACGCCGATCACACAGAAGAACAGGAAGATCGTTCACGCCTGGGCCGTTGAAGGCGATTTCGATCCGGCCACCCTGAACAGCAATGAGTTCGAAACTGAATGGCCGCCGAAATCAGGCCGGATGCAGAAGTTTCCCGAAGTTGATCGCGCCGAATGGTTTGCGCCGGAGCTCGCGAAGCGAAAAATGCTGAGCGGGCAGGAAGCTTTGATAGATGAACTCGCGCGCAAGCTCGAGTAATCGCGACGCGCGATCATTCTGACGCGGGACTTTGGCGTTGACGCTTCGCGCAACGGCGCATTACAATTCGCTCGGCTTTAGATCGTGCGCATACTGATCACATCGAAATCGATTCGCTTTGCAGTTCTGGGCTGCATGCTGGTGCTCGCGACAACTGTGCGCGCGCAACAGCGACCGCTGATCACCGAAGACGTAGACATCATTCCACCCGGTTCAATGCGGTTGGAAGTGGGCATGGATTTTTTACAGAACGCCAAGTTCCCAGTCTCAGGTTTGAATGGCGATCTGACGCGCGCGGGCGTCATTGGGATAAACATTGGGCTGGCTCCGAACGTCGAGGTGCAAATCGAAGGCGTGGCGCAAAACTTTCTGAGCATTAATTCGCAGGGTCCCAGCGCGATTCCTTTAGAGATTGCCCCGGGCGCCAACTCAACGAACGACTTCGGCGACTTCACGCTCTGGACCAAGATTAAGCTGCGCAGCGAAACGGCGAACGGGCCTTCGATCGGATTTCGCTTCGGCGTGCAGTTGCCGAACTCGAGCCAGGGGCGTGGCATCGGTCTGAACCAGACCAACGCTTACGGTCAGTTGCTTGTCGGAAAGAAGTTCGGTCGCAACGGGCGCGTGAACACTTTCGGGAACCTCGGCATCGGTATTCTCACGGCGCCCACCCAACTGTTCACGCAGAACGACGTGATCATGTACGGCGCGGCGAGCATCATTCGCATCAATGACCAATTCAGCATCGCCGGTGAGGTAAACGGCCGTGTGAACACGCGACCCGGGGGCGGCCCGTTGGGAACTGAGTCGCAAGGCGAAGCGCGCCTGGGGATGCAGATTCGCGCGTCGGGTCTCCGATTCGATTTCGCCGGCATTAAAGGTTTGACAAGTCAGAGCCCCCGCTCAGGACTTACCGTAGGCGTTACGTACGACACTCCTTCAATCTTCAAACCAGCACAGTGAAACCGGTGACAGGTAACGGGTGACCTGAAGATCGTCGCGCAGTCCAGCCTGTCACCTGACACGCGGTACCTTGTCACCGGTCACCTATTATGTTTGATTGGCTCGACGCCATAGCGCGACGCGTTGGAGGTTTCATTGTCGGCGTCCCGGTTTACTACGCCGGGCCGGCGATGATTCTGATCGGGGCGCTGGACTCGTCGCTGTTATCGTTGCCTGAAATCAACGATTACCTCGTCGTCGCGCGTTGTTACGCGCATCCGAAAACGGCCTTCTTCTTTCCGCTGTTTCCCGCAATTGGATCCGTGCTCGGTTGTTTGCTGCTGTACACGATTTTCAAGCGGGGCGGATTGGCAGTGCTTCATCGACGCTTCCGCGCCGATCGCGTGGAGAAGGTCGAGCGTGCTTATGCGCGCTTTGGCGTGTTTGCGCTGGCGATTCCGGCTTTGTTGCCGCCGCCTTTGCCCTTCAAGATTTTTGTCGCCACGGCCGGCGCTTTACAGTTTCCGCGGCGCAAGTTTCTGCTGACGATTCTGATCGCGCGGTCGATTCGCTATTACACAGAAGGCATCCTCGCGGTTTACTATGGCGAAGCCGTCCTAAGATTCCTGAAAGACAATGGACTGCTAATCGTGAGCATTGTCGCGGCGGTGGCCTTGATTGCCCTGGCGATTTATCTCATTTCGCGCCGGGGCAGAAAGGCCGTCGCAGAGGCGAAGCACGTCACCGAAGATTCACCGAAAGGCTAAATATTTAATTGAAGGCTTTAATTCATAAGATTACCGGGGCGCTCGGACAAATCTCACAGTATTTAATTTCATTTGGGCCGTTTGGACTGTTCGCAATCGCGTTTTTGGATTCGGTCATGGTGCCGATGCCAGGCGGCGTTGATGCCGTATTGCTTTTGTTGGCGGCCGCGCGGCCGTCGTGGTTGTTGATTTACGTGGCGGCGGCAACCATCGGCTCAACGATTGGATGCGTCGCTTTGTACCGGCTCTCGCAGCGGGCCGGGAAAAAAGCGCTATCAAAATTTTCAGCCTCGAAGCAAAAGCGCGTCAAGGACTTGATCGACCGTTATGACGTGATGTCCGTGCTGGTGGCCTCGCTGCTGCCGCCGCCTTTTCCTTTTAAGCTGTTTGTAGTCTCGGCAGGTGTGTTTCGTCTAAACCTGATGCGGTTCACCCTGGCCGTTGCCGGCGGACGCACCTTTCGTTATTTGCTGCTGGGGTACCTGGCCGCGCGTTACGGCGATGAGGCGAAGGAGTTACTGACGCGTTATTATCCGGCGATCGGAATCACTCTGGCGGTGCTGATCATTCTGTTCTTCGTCGCGAAGGCGTTGATGCGCCCGTCCGGCAAGAACGAGCCATCAGGCGTCGAAAGCTAGCTGAAGCTCACCTGCGGGAAGCTTGGCCTGAAAACTCCGGGCTTCGGCAAGCGTGAGAATCCCGTTCTCAGACAAATCATTCAGCAAGCGGAGAAAAACGCGGGCGGTTGCCAGCGCATCATCAGCCGCACGATGCCGGCGCGAAACTTCGAAACCAAAATACGCGACCAGCGAATCGAGCCCGTGACTCTCGACACGCGGCACCAGCCGGCGCGCCAGATCAACCGTACACAGGTGCGCGTTCCGCAAACGGTAACCGGGAAAAATGCGGGCTATTTCGCGGTTCATCAGCGGCAGATCGAAATTCGCGTTGTGCGCGACCAGCACGGCATCACCGATGAAGTCCAGCCACTCGTCCGCGACTTCCGCGAACTTTGGCGCCGTCAGAAGCATTTCAGTTGAAATACCGGTGAGATTCGTCAAGAATCGCGGCACGACAGCTTCCGGATTTATCAACGTTTCGAACTTGTCGAGGATCTGGTCACCGCGGACCCGGTGAGCACCGATTTCAATAATTCGTGCCGGCGTCCGGCGTTCGTGCGTCGCTTCGACGTCGACCACCACGAACTCGAGATCACGCAGCAGGGCTGAGTTGGAGTCTTCGGCTGCCGTTAGATGATCGGCCTCAAGAACGAATCGCGGGTCGTTCTGGATCATCTCGCCGACCATCGAGGCCGCTAACTCGGGGTCGATGTTCGCCAGAAGAAAGATTGACTCCGCGACCTCCAGGAAGCTCGTGCGGCCACCCTGTGCGCGTACTAGTTCGAGAGTTTCATCTATCAGAGTAGAATCAGAAACAAGATTGCGTCGCAACATCACTGAGCATTGTACGCGACGGTGCAAGCGCGGTGCTAACTATGAAACAGACTGAG
The DNA here is from genome assembly GCA_036374695.1 of Pyrinomonadaceae bacterium. Classification (GTDB taxonomy): domain Bacteria; phylum Acidobacteriota; class Blastocatellia; order Pyrinomonadales; family Pyrinomonadaceae; genus UBA11740. The sequence continues at coordinate 3,879 of DASUTF010000297.1, read as the reverse complement.
GTGCTGGAAACATTCAAACGAACGAGCGCGCTGCTCGAAGGACACTTCGTCTTGTCAAGCGGGCTGCACAGCTCTGTCTATTTGCAGTGCGCGATCGCGTTGCAAACTCCGGCAGTGGCTGCCGGGTTCGGAGAAGCGATCGCCGATCAGTTTCGCGGAGAGACAATTGAATCCGTAGCGTCCCCGGCCATCGGCGGACTCATTATCGGCTATGAAGTCGCGCGGCAGCTCGGGGTGCGATTCATTTGGACAGAGCGCGAGCAGGGGACCATGACTTTGCGGCGCGGCTTCACCGTGCGTGAGGGTGAACGCATTCTGGTTGTCGAAGATGTAATTACGACCGGCGGCTCGACCAGGGACACGATCAAGGCGTTGACAGATAGTGGTGCCGTGGTCGTCGGGGCCGCTTCAATCATTGATCGATCCGGCGGCGAAGCTGACGTCGGTGTGCCGCGGTTTTCGCTGGCAACGCTCAATGTTCCTGCGGTCGAGCCAGCAGTTTGTGACAGCTGTAAGCGTGGTGAGCCGGCAATTAAACCCGGAAGCCGAAAAACTGTTTAGATGCGGGCGTTGCGCGCGGCTCTATTCTCGCGTTACTTGTGGTAGATACCCAGGAGGATTCGAATGCTTAAGAGAGTTCTTCTGTCACTTGGGGCTGGTACGCTAGTTTGCTTAATCGCAGCTCCGATCATTTATTACCAATTGACAGCACCTCAACGCAGAGCTCTCGCCGAATTAGCTACCGAAATGGAGCAGGACCTGGCGCGTTGGGGCAATATGAACACGATTTCGCGAAAAGAGTACGACGAAACAATGAGACGGATGCGCGAACGTGAGGCGCGCTTCCAACAACTTATGGCTGAGAAGCGGCGCGTCCGAACTCAGGCGTGGCTGTTGGCAGTGGTGGTCGGAATATTAATCGGCGGCGCAGCATTCCTGGCTCTTTCATTAATATCGAAGAGGCGCCGGATTGCGAGCGCACCATTCGAACCACCGCCTGCGCCGCAACAATGAACTGGGGCGATGTTGCGGTGAAACCCGGTAGTCGAACAAAGGGCAGTTAACGATAGGAGGATAAGAATTTGGTCCTGAGAATCGTCCTGTCGATCGTTGTTGGAGCGGTGGCGTTCACCCTGGGCGGTCCAGTCCTTTACTACTTCTGGGTTGGGCCTCAGAGCGCCGCAGCCCTGGCCCTTGCCAAAGAGTCCGAAGATGAGATCAAACGGATGGGTGACACGAAAACGTTTTCGCGCGAAGACTACCGGGCGTCGATGCAACGCATGCGAGAGCGCGACTCACGTTACCAGCAGATTTTGGCTGAGAAACGGCGAAAACGAACTCGAACCTGGCAGATTGCGATTGTGTCGGGCCTTGCAACCAGCGCAGTGACGTTCGGGGCGTTTACCTTGATAGCGAAGAGACGTCGAATACTCACAACCTCAGCAGAACCGCGCGTTGAGCGAGAATGAACTTCAAACTTCTACTCCAATACGACGGCACTGATTTTCACGGCTGGCAGATTCAGGAGAGTCTGCGCACCGTGCAAGGCGAACTGACGCGGGTCCTCTCGTTGTTAGACGGTCGCGAGGTTGTCGTACACGGTTCAGGACGAACCGACGCCGGCGTGCACGCTGAAGGACAGGTCGCCAGCGTGCAAATTAACCGGGAGATGACTCCGGACAAACTGCGCAACGCGATTAACGGAAATCTGCCGCCCGACGTGCGGGTGCTGTTTGTGAGCGCCGCTGACGAGGACTTTCACGCGCGTTATTCGGCCCGCGGTAAGACCTACACATATCGCATTGTGCACGGCCCTTTGATGTCGCCATTCTGGTCGCGCTACGCACTGCTTGAGCCTCGCCCGCTGAATCTCGAACTAGCGAGCAGGTGCGCGAGGTCGTTTGTGGGCGAGCACGACTGGACGGCTTTCTCGGCGGCGCAATCAGACGCCGAATCGCGAGTCCGCAAGGTAACGCGCTGCGAACTTGATCATCGATGGAGTGCGCGCGGCCGTTGCCACCTGATCGAAATCAGCGTCACCGCGAATGGTTTTCTGCGCTACATGGTGCGATCGATTGTCGGAACACTGTTGGCGGCCGCGCGTGGCGACATTGACGAAGGAACAGTCTTGCGCGCTCTTCGCGAAGGCAAACGCGAGTTGGCCGGCGCAACGGTCCCCGCGCATGGTCTGACACTTATCAGCGTGCAGTACGATTGACAGTCTTTTCGCTAGCGGTAAGAATGAAGCCGCTTTCCGTTTCGTTTCGCCGGCGTGGAAATGAGGTCAGTACCATCCGCGTCAGCGGATGGATTAGAGACTCAACTTTCAAGGGATTTAGGGCCCACCCGCTAACGCGGGTGGTACTGACTTCACTCAATCAGTGCAGAAAAACTTCACAGAAGTGGTTGAGAAGGGCAGTCGCGACGAGCGGCTGCTTTCGTCGATCGCGTGGGATCGTCTACCGCGACACATCGCGATCATTATGGACGGTAACGGCCGCTGGGCCGCACAGCGAGGACAGCCGCGCATCAACGGGCACCGTGCCGGCGTCGAAGCCGTGCGCGCAGCAGTCGATACTGGCGCTCGCCTCGGTTTGGGAGCGCTCACGCTGTACGCGTTCTCGACCGAGAACTGGAAACGGCCGCGCTACGAAGTCGATGCGCTGATGCGGATGCTGCGCAAGTACCTGCGGCTGGAGCTGGAAGAAATTAATCGACAGAACATTCGGTTTCAGACCATTGGCCGCACCCACCAGCTTGCGTCGAACGTGCAACAGGAAATTGTGCGCGCCGGAGAGCGTACCGCGAAGAACAGTGGGATGGTGCTCAGCGTCGCGCTGAACTACGGCGGCCGCGCGGAAATCGTCGATGCGGCCCGCGCCGCGATGCGACGAATAATCGCTGAAAAGCGAACGCCGGATGAATTGTCGGAGGATGACATCGCGCGCGAGTTGTACACGCGCAATTTACCTGAACTCGATCTGCTGGTGCGGACCAGCGGTGAGATGCGCATTTCGAACTTTCTTTTGTGGCAAAGCGCCTACGCGGAAATTCATGTGACGGAAACGCTTTGGCCCGACTTCCGCCGTGTGCATTTGCTCGAAGCGATTGTCGATTATCAACAACGCCGCCGGCGATTCGGAGGACTGAAACTCGTCGTGAACGCGAAGTAGTGTAGGAAGCCCGACCGTCAGGGAGGGCATGCTGGATAACCGAGCCCTTGCTGACGCGCGGGCTTCTGACGAACCTTGCCGAATCAAACAAAAACACCAAATCCCATCTCGAAGCTTAGCGCCATTCCTCCTGGCATCGCACGGCTGGTAACGGCCGTGGTGCTTCTGCCGATTCTTATCGCATCGATCCTGGTTCCAAAGCTGGCGCCTCTGTTCGTCGTGCTGGTCGGCGTCGCCCTGCTTTTGGCATTGCTCGAGTTCTGGATTATCGCGGGTAAGCAGCAAATTCGCGCCGATCCAGTCGCCGGATTTCTCGGCGCCGCTGCCTTGTTTACGATTTTTTATTTCGCCGGCCCACGCGAGGCGGTGGACTTTTCCGCAGTTGTCGCGGTCCTCATCCTGCTCACGATTTGTTCTTTGGTGGCGGCGATGTTGCGCGGCGCGCCCTTCGAACGCATGCTGGCGCGCAGCGGCGCGACGGTGCTGGGCGTGATGTACGTCGTGCTTTTGGGGAGTCACCTGGTCGCCGTGCGCAACGGCTTCAGCCCCGAGTTATCGAAGGACCTGCTTTCCTTTTTCTTCCTTGTCCTGATGGGCTCGGATGCGGCCGCATATTACGGGGGCAGGGCCTTCGGAAAGCACAAGCTGGCGCCAACTGTAAGCCCCGGCAAAACCTGGGAAGGTGCGGTTGCCGGCATGCTCGCGA
>DASUTF010000296.1:0-5109 GCA_036374695.1 Pyrinomonadaceae bacterium | reverse complement strand
GATATGCCGGCCGAGGAATTCCGTCGCCACGGCCATGAGCTCATCGATTGGATCGCCGATTACTTCCAACACATCGACGATCTGCCCGTGCTGGCGCAAGTCGAACCAGGCGAACTGAAATCGCAACTGCCAACTGCGCCGCCGGAAAAAGGCGAATCCATGGAGGCGATCCTGGCCGACGTTGATCGGCTAATTGTCCCGGCGCTGACGCACTGGAGCCATCCGTCGTTTTTCGCTTATTTCGCCACTTCAACCTCCGCCCCGGGAATTTTCGGCGAGCTGCTGAGCGCGGCCTTCGACGTCAAGTCGATGCTGTGGCGGACTTCGCCGGCCTCGACTGAGCTTGAAGAAGTCACGCTCGACTGGCTGAGGCAGATGATCGGGCTCGACGCCGGGATGAGCGGCATTATTTACGACACGGCTTCGGTTTCCAGCATGCACGCAATCGCGGCGGCGCGCGAAGGCGTCGAGCTGCGCATTCGCGAAGAAGGCATGAGCGGGCGAACCGATCTGCCGCTGCTTCGCGTGTACGCCTCAGAGCAGGCGCACTCTTCGATCGACAAAGGCATCGTCACGCTCGGGCTTGGCCAGCGCGCGTTGCGCAAGATTCCCACCGATAGCGAGTTTCGCATGGATGCGAAAGCTCTCGCCGAAGCGGTTGACGAAGACAAACGCAACGGCGCAATTCCCTTCTGTGTGGTTGCGACCGTCGGGACAACTTCGACGTCGAGCATCGATCCGGTTTCCGACATCGTTCCGATTTGCGAGCAACACGCGATGTGGCTGCATGTAGATGCAGCTTACGCAGGTTCCGCCGCGGTCGTTCCTGAAATGCGTCATGTTCTCGATGGCTGCCATCGGGCCGATTCGCTGGTGATAAATCCCCACAAGTGGCTGTTCACGCCGTTCGATCTTTCCGTTCTTTACTGCCGCCACATGGATTTGTTGCGCCGCGCATTCTCGCTGGTGCCGGAATACCTGCGCACGCCAGAGCAGGATAAGGTGCGCAGCGGATCAGATTACGGCATTCAGCTCGGCCGGCGCTTTCGTGCGCTGAAACTCTGGATGATCATCCGGTACTTCGGCCACGAAGGACTTGCCGCGCGCATTCGCGAACACGTCCGGCTGGCAAAGCTGTTCGCGTCTTGGGTTGAAGAGTCGCCGGATTGGGAGTTGATGGCGCCCGTGCCGTTCGCGCTGGTTTGTTTTCGCGCAAATCCCGTGGGCAGCGAGTCAGGCGAAGCAGGCAAACCAACGGATATACTGAATGAAACCATCATGCATGCCTTGAACGCGACGGGTAAAGCCTTTCTTTCGCACACAAAACTCAACGACAAACTGGTGCTGCGTCTTTCAATCGGCAACATCCGCACGACTGAAGCACACGTCCGCGGCGTGTGGGAATTGCTGAACGAACAGCTCCGCGTCTGCAAGCCGAAGCACCCCTGAATCAATGACCCGCCGCCGCAAGTTCCTACTGGCCCTGCTCGCAGTCCTCGTATTGTCGCAGGCGCCGTTTGCGTATCGCCGGTATCGCCTGAAGCGTCTGCAAAATACAATTCAACAACTCGCGTCACAGCGAATTCCAAACGACACTGCAACCGAGTACGTCGATTACAAGGGCGTCATTCACGTGCACACGTCGCTCGGCGGGCACAGCAGCGGAACTTTCACCGAGTTGATCGCGGCGGCCAAATCAAACGATCTCGACTTCGTAATCATGACTGAGCACCCGCAAGCCGAGTTCGACACCGCGGCGATGACGTTGAGCGGAGTGCACGCCGGCGTTCTCTTCGTGAACGGAAATGAAGTGGCGACCGCTGACGGCGATCGATTGCTGCTGATTCCCGCAGCGCCTAATGCACACGAAAGACGCTCAACGAAGGAAGTGGTTGAGCAGCAAAAGGCTGGTCACGGTTTGGCGTTTGCAGCGTACCCAACTGAGTCGAACACCTGGCAATCGAACGCTGTGGACGGTGTCGAGATCTATAACCTGTTCACGAACACGAAGCGGATTAATCGGGTGGCAACGTTCTTTGACGGGCTTTGGTCATATCGCAGTTATCCCGATCTGATGTTTGCAAACTTCTTCGCACGCCCGGCGGAAGACTTGAAACGCTGGGATGACGCCATGTCATCGAGCAATCGCAAACTGGTCGCTGTCGGCGGCAATGATGCGCACTCGAATGTTGGCTTTGGACTGGCGGATTCAACCGGCAGGCAAATTGTCGGGGTGAAGTTGGATCCGTATGCGCGAAGCTTTCGCACCGTTCGAACTCACGTTCTGATCCAAAAGGATAAGCCCCTCACTCGCGAATCATTGCTCGAAGCACTCTCGCTCGGCCACTGTTACGTCTCATTCGACATCTTCGGCGACGCGTCGGGTTTTGATTTTCGACTGCTTCAATCCAACGGAGTGATGGGTGATGAAACTGCGTACCTTCCGCCCCTCGAATTCACCGCCAAAGCTCCTCTTGCCGGCCGCTTTGTCCTGCTACGCAACGGCGTTGCCGTCAATCAATCGGCCGGGTCGACGGTGCAATTTCCGGTGACGGCTCCCGGCGTCTACCGAATCGAGGTCTATCTCGATTCTCTGCCGCCACCTGCGACGGGAAAGCCCTGGATCCTCTCAAACCCCATCTACATTCGCTGACATGGGCAGCATACAGCCCCGATCACCTGCAAAAACCGCCCCAAATCTATCTATTGAGCACCGTCATGACGCTGTGTTAAACTGCGTTGGCTGTTCGAATCCCGACTTTCTCGGGATCCCTGCCCCTCTTCATCTCGCGCAACGCCATTCAATGTCTACAAGATCAAGCCACTTTCAGTTCGATTGGTGGGTCGTCCAGAAGCGCGCCGTTCACTTCGCGATCGTGATCGCTGTGGTGCTGCTCCTGGGTTCAGCGGCCGGGCTGTACGTCTGGAAATTCGGCAACCCTTTCAACCGCGTGGCCCTGAAAACAAACCTGCCCGCGGGCGCGCGCTTTCAATCATTTGAAGGAGACGTTCGCGTCATTCATGCCGCCACGCGCGAAGTGGTGCTCGCGAGCAACGACACGCAACTCTATCCCGGCGACACGGTGCAGACTCAGGCGGACGGACGCGCGCGGATCGCGATGGCCGACGGCTCGACGGTTGTCGTGCGGCCGAACAGCACGATCATCATTCGCGACAATGCGAGTTCAGATGGAGGAAAGAAATCGAACGTGCACGTCGTCGTCGACAGTGGTCAGATGCTGGTGCGCACTGCGGAGCAGACTGAAGGAGCGAAGAACGTCGTCGAAACTCCCAAGACAACGAATCGAGTTGGCTCACAGGCGCAGGCGAGCTTTGTCGTAAACCCCGAAGGCACTGAACAGATTAGTGTCACGGCGGGTTCACTTGAAAACAAAAACCGAAACGGCGAGACAACGACTGTGCGTTCCGGCGAATTCGTCGCGGTCAATCAATCAGGAACAGTTTCAAAGCCGCAACGCTTGCTCGAGGTGCCGCAGCCGGCGCAACCGCGCGATCTGGAAAAGATCATTGTCGGCGACAGCGGTTCAGCAAACGTAGCGTTGCGATGGTTGAAACCGCAATCGGGACTCGCGTCGCATTATCGCGTCGAAGTCGCCACCTCTCCGTTCTTTGTGCCGGAAGGCAAAGTTATCGAACGCGACCGGCTGGACGCGACCCAATTCAGTGCGAACGATTTGCGACCGGGAGCCTACTTCTGGCGCGTGCGCGCAACGGCCACCAGCGGCCAGACGAGCGATTGGAGCGAGCCACTGAAGTTCATAGTCGCGACTCCCAGCACCGGCTCCGGCTCAGTTTCCGTAACGCGGCTCAGCACGACGTATCTCGGCGGCGACCTCTACATCATTCGTGGTTCGAGTGCGCCTGGTACCACAATTTCGGCATTGGGGCGCGAGGCTTTAGTCGGCCCGGACGGAACGTTTCAGATTCAGGTGACCGCCGCATCGGGCACTCGTGAAGTGACGGTCTTTGCGTTCGATCCGCACGGTAATCGCAGCCAATATCGGCTATCGCTGACGCGAAACGGTTGAGCCGCGGGTGGGCTGGTTGTAGCTGGCTTGTCGCTCCTGGTCCAAACGTCGCGCAAAGTCAGGAAACTTTTCGTCGCTGGTTTCATTTACCGATAGCATTACAGAACGAATAGTTGTATCTTTGTTTGCCCTCGGTGAGTTGTTTGCGGCTTTCGAAGAACCCGCTCGCGAAGTCAGACGGCTTCAAGTTGGTACGGAAAAATCACCGCTCACCTCTTCCGGCGTTCCAATCTCCAGTCAGGGAAATCATAATAGATGGCGTTCAAATCTATTTTCAGTCTTTTTTCCAGTGATCTCGCGATCGATCTCGGCACCGCAAACACGCTGGTTTACGCCAAGGGTCGCGGCATTGTCGTTTCTGAACCGTCGATCGTCGCTATCAACAAAGTCACCAACGCCGTCGAAGCTGTCGGCCGCGACGCGAAAGAGATGTTGGGCCGCACCCCCGGCAACATCGTCGCGATCCGTCCGATGAAAGATGGCGTAATTGCGAACTTTGAAGTGACTGAGAAGATGCTTCAGCACTTTATTCGCAAAGCTCACAATGGCAAAACCTGGGTCAGTCCACGCGTGGTCATCGGCATCCCATCGGAAATCACCCAGGTCGAACGACGCGCGGTTGAAGATTCGGCGTATCGAGCAAAAGCGTCCGAAGTTTATCTGGTGGAAGAAGCGATGGCCGCCGCGATCGGGGCTGGTCTGCCCATCACGGAGCCGCACGGCAACATGGTCGTGGATATTGGCGGCGGCACGACCGACATCGCTGTGATCAGTTTGAGCGGCATCGTCTATTCGCGTTCGGTGCGGGTCGCCGGCAACGAGATGGATGAAGCGATCACGCAGTACATCAAGCGAAAATACAATCTGCTGATCGGCGAGCGCACGGCCGAAGCGATCAAGATCGAACTCGGCTCGGCGTTTCCGTTGGATGAGGAACTGTCATACGAAGTTCGCGGTCGTAACTTGATCGAAGGTATTCCGAAAACCGTTACGATTACCGACGAAGAAATTCGCGAAGCGTTGGCGGACTCAATTTCCACCATCATTAACGCCGTGCGCG
>DASUTF010000295.1:0-7941 GCA_036374695.1 Pyrinomonadaceae bacterium | reverse complement strand
AACCCTGGTCCTCTTTTAGTTAACCATCTGCCCGGTGACAACTTCCTTTAGCAGCGTCTCTTCAGGATCAATCTGAATTGAGAGCGGAACTTTGCCGGTGCGAACTGTCGCGGTTGCTACTTTGCCTTTCGGAGAGAGGGTGAGAGTCGTTGTCTTGCCTTCGCTCGTTACGGTGACCGGCACCGGATCGAGGAAAGGCGCGCCAGCTTGAGTCTGCTTCAGAACGATCGTGACTGAATTGCTGCCATTGCGCATTTCCGTAGCCTGCGAAGACCATTCGTAAACCGGATGGCCGCTGCCATAGATCCAGCGCGCGAAAAACGGGCGGAGATTCTTGCCCGAACTCTTTTCCAGCGCCGCTCTGAGGTCTTCGGTCGTCGCGTTGCCTGACGCGTGTGCGTTGTAAAAGTTTCGGAGTCCGCGGAAAAAAGCTTCATCACCCAGTCGCTCGCGCAACATGTGCAGGACCCAGGCGCCTTTCTCGTAGTTGTTCGGGTTAAGCAGCTGCATCAGATCCTGCGTCTGCGTGTCGTGAATCGGCGCATTCGTTTTCTTCTCGTAGGCGAAGTACTGTTGCGCTGCACTGCGCATGTATTCGCGGAAAGCTTCTTCACCGTCGTGTTTCTCAATGAAGAGCGCGGCAAAGTAAGTCGCGAAACCTTCACTCAACCAAAGGTCGGCCCAGGTTGATTGCGTCAACGAATCTCCGAACCACTGATGCGCGATTTCGTGCGCGACAAGGCGTTCGATACGCTGCGGAATGCCAAAACGCGCGCTCATCTTCTCGTTTGGTCGCAGATTGAAAATCGTGCTGGCGAAGACGATCGCGCTGGAGTTTTCCATCCCGCCAAACTGGGTCGCGCCCACGATCAGCGCCAGCTTCTCGTACGGATAGGGCGCGATTGTTTGACTGAAGAACGCCAGCGATGGCGCCGCCGGCGAGAATCCTTTCGGCGCGTATTCAGCATCCCGATGCGGCACGTTATAGAAAAGGTTCGTGACGCTTTTGTCCGGCGAGTTGATGATGGCGCCCTGGTTCACAGCCACGATCATGCAGTACGGGGGAATGGCTTTTCCTTCTTGAAACTTCCAAAAGGAAATAGCACCGCTCCGCGTGACAGTCACGAGCTTTCCATTTGCGATTACCTGGTAATGTGTGGGCGCCGACACGCTGAAAGAGACGGCAGCTTTCGCCGAAGGATGATCCAGCGCCGGGATCCAATGATGGACACGGTTGGGCCAATTGTCGCCGGTAGCAGAAGGTTTGCCGTCGCCATCATTCGCTAAAACGAGCCCGTCTTTCGGCCGGCCGTGATAGCTAATCGCAATTTTCAATTCAGCGCCGATCCGTGCGGCGGCAGGCAGCATAACGTCCAGCGTGTTTGACGTCCTTTGGTAACGCGCTGGCTTGCCGGCCACCGTGACGGAAGTGATTGGCATTTCGCCGAAATCAAAATCTATTGTCGTGACGTGCGGCTTCAGCACGCGCAGCGTGACTTCTGTCCTGGCCGACGCAATCTCGGTCATTGCGTCGTTGAAAGAAAGAGAGACGTCGTAATTAAGCGGTCGCCAGTTGGTGACCACGCGTTCGCGGCGCTGCGCCGGAACTAGTGTGGCGAAGCAAACCAGAACTATCGCTGCAAAGAAAATGCGCGGGGTGCGCTGTGACCGCAGAAAGCCTGGGACGATTGTCATGCTGTTTCTCAACGTATGCCGAGCATTAATAAGGCGGAACGGTCGGAGACGCGTCCGTCGCTGTCGCGCCAGTGCTGATAAGCGGCTTGTTCAGTCTCTGTCACCGGCCGATTGCCGAGTCTGGCCGCCGGCGTGCGCTCGAACGCGCGATCGGTCAACGCCATATGTGCGCTGCGCACGTGAAGCGAATCCGGACTCAGCAAAGCAGCTTCAGCGCTTTCCGGATCGGCGAAGAATTCTTCATAAGCCATCAAATGCCACACGCGAACACTCTCGTGCTCTTCCACGGCAATGACTCGCAACAATCCGAAGCCACTCTCGAGTTGAAAAATCAAATCATCGCCGGGCGCGAACGGTGCATCCATTCAGGTCTCCTAGTGCCCAGATTAACAGAGAGCACTGTCAGCCGTAAGTGAATTCGTTGCCAAACGGTGAAATGCGAAACTACAATCCAGCCCTTGAGCCAATTCGATCCGAAGAAGAATTATTACGAAGTGTTGGGCGCTGAACTGGGGGCCTCGCGCCGGGACATCGAAGTTTTGTATCGGCGTCTGGCGCACAGACGACATCCGGATCGCGGAGGCTCAGAAGACGAAATGAAAGCGCTGAACGAGGCCTACGCGGTGCTGCACGATGACGCGATGCGAAAGGATTATGACGACCAGAGAACGCGACCGATCGCGGCAGCGCCTTACATAAACACCGCGCCGCCCGCGCGAGACGTCGGCGTGTATGGACAGGCGTTGAATGCGTTGGCGTGTTTGGCAGCGGGCCTGATGTTGTTGCTGCTGGTTCGTTTCAATGGGCTCTGGTTTCTGTGGCCGCTGGGAATCCTCGCGATGGGCGTCATGTTGTTCGGGGTTCTTATCGCGCACTCGGCGGTGAGAAACGCGCGCGAATCGCTGCGCGCGTCACATCCCGTCCGCCGGCTTCGCGCGGTACAGGAACTCGCGTTCTGGACGATCGTGGTGGGCGCAGTATACGGTCTTTACTTGATTCTTACTGCCGTGTGACGGACACTCCGCAACCATGGTGACCGGTCTTGATGCGCTGTTCCTGGAAGTGAATAACCTCGCAGAGTCTCTCTCTTTTTATCGAGACCAACTTGGTTTCGTTTTGGAGTCGCACAACTCTGATGCTGAGCCGCCCATGGCCACGGTGCGCGCGGGCTCTCTGAAAATCAACTTAGTCCAGCAGCTCGAGACGATGTTAAAGCGCGGCCGGGGCGTCCACTTTGTGTTAGGCGTGGAGGATGTTGATGCGCTCTTCGCAAAAATCTCTGCAGTCGATAGTCGGGTTCCGTCACCACGCGATGAAGGCTGGGGTGGCAGGTTTATCAGCGTTCTGGACCCCGACAATTATCGACTGGTGTTTGTTGAATGGAATGCGAATCAACCGAAGTGAGGTGAGGAAATGGGCTATCAGCACGTTGAAAATCTCCTGATCAGATTCCGTGGACAGTCGGTGGACATCAAGACAATTTCCGGCGGAGTGTACGAAGGAATTATTGCAGACATCACGAATGATTATGTTGCCCTCAAGGTGCATGGACAGGATGGCGAAACCGATCAGGTCATCGTGCTTTTGCACAGTATTGAGTCCATTTTGCCGCGTGGTACGACCTGATTTTTAGACGCTTGGGTAAGGTGCGATCACTTCATTTTTCGGGAAGAAAAAAGTTTGTAAAAAACCTGATCTTTGGGTTGCATCGAAAGAGTGAGTTGTGCATAATCATCGCGCGTCCGCCTCCCCGGTGGACGAAGTGGTCGCGTGGGGTGAGGACACGTGGCCTTAGGGTGGGGCTTGTGGGAGGGCCCCGCCCGCTTTTATTTTCAGGGCCCTTAAATCTCGCGCGACCAATCACTTCAATCCTACAACCCACTTCAGTGGTTGACTTTCAGTTTAAAGGGCATAACATACCGCACGGATAATCAGCCCCCGGGCGCTTTATCTAAGGACAAGGAGCATCGAGCCACCAGCAGGTGAGCAATCGCCACAGTCGGCGCTTTTTGAAGTTGCACGCTGTGGCATTTTTGCGCTCTTCAGTCGATTGCGGGTTCGCTACGGTTAGAGACGAATGGCCTCATTTAAGCGTTGGTTGGTCGGGAGTCCGATCAAAACAGCGCGCTTAGCACACGAACGACTTACCAAGAAAACCGCGCTGGCCATCTTCGCGTCGGACGCGCTTTCCTCTACAGCTTACGCGACCGAACAGATTTTGCTCGTGTTGGCCGCCGCATACATGGCGGGACAGCGCGATGCTTTTGGCGCGGTTATTCCTATCTCGATCGCGATCAGTCTACTGCTGATCGTCGTTTCAATGAGTTATCGCCAGACGATTCACGCTTATCCGTCGGGCGGTGGCGCGTTCATTGTTGCGAAAGAAAATCTCGGCACGCTTCCCGGACTGATCGCGGGCGCGTCCCTGCTGGTTGACTACATCCTTACCGTTTCCGTGTCGGTCGCGGCAGGGGTCGAAGCGATCACCTCAGCCATGGTGGGAACTCGGTTCGCTGAACTGCACGATCACCGGGTCGCGCTTTGCCTCTTCTTTCTGATTTTTATTACGGTCGCAAACTTGCGCGGCGTACGGGAAGCAGGTTCACTGTTTGCCGCGCCGAGCTACGCCTTCATCGTCAGTTTTCTTTTTCTGATCGGGTACGGATTGGTCCGCTACTTCATTAATCCGGGGATCGGTCCCGTGCCGGTTGACGCTGACATGAAAATCGCAGAAGGCTACGAACCTCACCTCTTGAATTGGTTCCTGGTGCTGGGGGCGTTTGCAAATGGGTGCGCGGCGCTCACTGGTATCGAAGCTATCTCAAACGGCGTTCAGGCATTTAAGCAACCGGAATCGAGGAATGCCGCGACGACGTTGGGCTGGATGGCGTTCTTGCTCATCGTCATGTTCCTCGGTGTCAGCGTGCTGGGCGACTTCTTTAACATCCACCCGCGAACTCGAGAGACGGTCGTTTCGCAGATCGCGCGCGCAGTTTTCACCGGTTATTTGGGCTGGTTCTATTACATCGTTCAAGCAACAACTGCCGCCATCCTGATCCTCGCTGCGAACACGGCATTCGCCGGCTTTCCGCGGCTGGCATCTTTACTCGCGCGGGATCGGTTCTTGCCGCGGCAACTCGCGAACCTCGGTGATCGGCTTGTTTTCTCGAACGGCATCATTCTCTTAGCGGTTTTTTCGGCTTTACTCATTTGGGCGTTTCGCGGCGACACCAGCCGCCTGATTCCGCTTTACGCCGTCGGAGTGTTCCTTTCGTTCACTCTGTCGCAAACCGGCATGGTTGTTCACTTTTGGCGCGAGGGGAAGACCCTCGAAGCGTTACGCTCAGAAGCGACCACTGAATTACCCGAGCCGGAGATAACGAAAAGAGATAGCGCGCGCGTTGCCACTACCGGCAAGCTTGATCCCAGGCATCTGCGTTCCTTGAAAGGCACAGCGCTCACGACCGCGGAAGTCGACAAACTTCACAAGCAATCTCACTGGAAGAAGTCGATGGTAGTCAGCATGATCGGTGCTGTTGCCACCTTCACCGTCCTCATGGTGTTCATCATCACCAAGTTTACCCACGGCGCGTGGCTGGTGGTTCTGGTGATTCCGTTATTGGTCGTTCTGTTCCAGAGGATTCATCGTCACTACATTGAAGTCGCAGAGCAACTTTCAACCGAAGGTCTCAGTCAGCTTCGTCCGATACACCACGAAGTAATCGTGCCCATCTCGGGAATTCATCGCGGTGTGATCGAGGCGCTTGAGTACGCAAAGTCGATCGCGCCGCATCACGTTACGGCAGTGTACGTGAACCTGGACGACGAGGCGGCGCGGAAGCTGCGCGAAAAGTGGGCCCAGTGGGGCTCGGGCGTAAACCTGGTGGTGGTGGCTTCGCCGTACCGCTCGCTGGCCAGACCTCTTTTGAACTACGTCGATCGCGTCAAGCGCACCAAGAAAGGCGTGGTTACCATCGTGCTTCCGGAATTCGTTCCCGCCAAGTGGTGGCAGAACCTGCTGCACAATCAGAACACCCTCTTCCTGAAAGGCGCTCTGCTTTTTAAGAAGGGAATTGTGGTGACGAACGTGCCCTATCACCTCGAACACTAAATCCGTGTCCTAAGCGTTGGCGCTGAAGGCCTTACCTGCCAGGAAACAGGCGCGGCAATAAACCGGGCGTCCTTGTGAAGGATAGAAGGGGACGGTGGTTTGTTGGCCGCACTGTGCGCAGACTACGGTGACTTCGATCCGCTGGCGCACACCGGAAGTGTTTGACGCAGAGACAGCCGCCAGTCGATTGTTCTTTGCCTGCTTGCACGCCTTGCAACGCTTTGGCGGGTTCTTCAGTCCCTTATCGTGAAAAAATATTTGTTCGCCGGCAGTCCACAGAAAGCTCTGACCACAGTCGACACAGTTGAGGTTTTCGTCATGAAATTCAGACGATTGGACGTGGCTGGTTGCGAGGACTTCGCTGTCTGACATACTGTCTCCTCCGCACATCGATGCACGCGGCGACCGGCGGGAGCGGATGCGCACGAACGGCTTCTGAACTGACGAGGAGGCCGAGGAAGACTAGATTGAATGCTGTCAGATTTGAATAACGGGGCAAGCACTCAAAAAGCGACGGCCACAGCGCGTGCAACTTATAACTAAGGCGCAGTGCTGTCAAGCGTTTTTGCGGCGAAAATCACTGGCTAAATTCGTGCAATGAGAAGAGAAGAATGAGGATTTTAATTGTCGGCTCAGGCGGGCGCGAGCACGCGCTGGTTTGGGCTCTTAAAAAGACGAGCAGCCGGCCTACGGAAGTCTTTTGTGCGCCCGGCAACGCAGGGATCGCCGAAATTGCTCAATGCGTTCCCATCGGCGTGACCGACGTGGGCGCGCTCGCTGATTTTGCCCAGCGCGAGCAGATCGAGTTGACCATGATTGGGCCGGAAGCGTCTCTCGCCGAAGGGGTCGTTAATGAATTCGAGCGGCGCGGACTTCGGATCGTCGGCCCCAGCAGGGAAGCAGCGCGACTGGAAACCAGCAAGGTGTTCGCAAAGGATTTCATGCAGCGTCATGGAATTCCAACTGCGCGCTACCGCGTTGCAGCCTCTGCCGACGAGGCGATCGAGATCCTGAGAAGCGGCGAGTTGGGTAATCAAGATTCAGCGGTCGTTGTCAAAGCCGACGGATTGGCTGCGGGCAAAGGGGTCGTTGTCGCGCGCTCTCGCGACGAAGCGGAAAAGGCGCTGGCTGATCTTGTTGCGTTGGGTTCCGCGGCAGAGCACATCCTCATTGAAGAGGCTCTGACCGGTCCCGAAGCGTCAGTCCTGCTGTTTTCCGACGGCAAAGATTTTCGCTTGATGCCGGCCGCGCGTGATCACAAGCGCGTCGGGGTGGGCGACACCGGACCGAACACCGGCGGCATGGGCTCGATCACCGACGCCAGCGTTATGGATTACGGTGCTCTGAAAAAAGTCGTCCGCGAAATAGTTGACCCAACGCTGCGCGGCGCGCTTACAGAGGGTTTTCCTTTCCGCGGAATTCTTTTCATCGGCCTGATGCTGACCAGTGACGGCCCGCGCGTTCTGGAGTACAACGTGCGCTTTGGCGATCCAGAGACGCAAGCGATTCTGATAAGGCTGCAAACTGATCTCTCGGCCATTTTCGAGGCGATCGTCGATCAACGTCTCAGCCAGCTCGACGTGCAATGGTCGAATGATTCGTCAGCATGTGTCGTTTTGGCGGCGCGGGGCTATCCCGGCAAACCGGAGACAGGAAAGGTAATCGCAGGGCTCGACCGCGCTGCGCCACACGAGAACGTGGAAATCTTTCATGCCGCCACCTCCCGCGGACCAAATGGCGAATGGCTGACGGCGGGTGGTCGTGTCCTTGGTTTGACGGCAACCGGCGAAACGCTCGACGCGGCTTTGTCCCGCTGCTACGCCGCCGTGGACGATATTCAATGGGACGGGATGCACTATCGCCGGGACATCGGCCGGACGGCGGCCCCCCACACGTCAACCGGCGGGTAACTGCCCTCCGCTTACTGCCCCCCTGCTCACTGTCTGTTATACTCACCGCGAAAATTGACCGGACTGCAACCGTTTTCGCGCCTGTAACGTACAACCCAAGGCGCTATTGCGTGGCTTGTGAAGTCAAACCGGCAAATCTGAACCTCTGGAGGATGAAAACATGGGACTGTGGACGAGACTAAAACGTTCAATGCGCGCGCTGTTTGGCGGCGCGATCGAGAGGAC
>DASUTF010000294.1:0-5676 GCA_036374695.1 Pyrinomonadaceae bacterium | reverse complement strand
ATTCATGCCGTTTTATCCCGGTCCCGGGATCGGCGGCCACTGCATTCCGCTCGACCCGCACTATCTTTCATGGAAAGCGCGGCAACATGGTTTCGACTCGCGCTTCATCAGCCTGGCTGAGGAAGTGAACTCGCGCATGCCCGAACATGTGGTGCAGCTCGTGTCCGACGGCCTGAACGATGCGCGCAAGGCGATGAACGGGTCGCGTGTTTTAATGCTGGGCGTCGCGTACAAAAAAGATATCGACGACGTGCGTGAGAGTCCGGCGCTTTCGATCATCGATCGGCTGAGGTTGAAAGGCTGCGACGTTCGTTACCACGATCCCTTCGTCGCCGAGATCCGGTTCGATGATGCGCACACGGAAAGCGGCGGCGAGCCTTTGTCGTCGGTTGGGTTAAACGACCAGGAGATTACCGCGGCTGATTGCGTGGTCATCGTCACGGATCACAGCGGCATAGACTACGCGCGCGTGATCGAACTGGCGCCGCTCGTTGTCGATACGCGCAATGCGCTGAACGGGGATTTGCGGCGCGGAAGTAAGGCGCGGATAATCAGGCTGTAATGACGAGGTTAGGATCCTGCGTGAGCGGGTGACTGCGGTCAAGTTACGTTTACGTATGGACCCACCCGCTTACGCAGGTGGTTCTGACCTCATACCGCTACCGCAGGTGGTTCTGACCTGTTAACCTTCTCCCTCACGTTCGATGAGGGGAATCTCAGCAATCAAACGAATGCTGCGCGGCGAAACCAGCGCCGGCACTGCCGCGCTCGAAGCCGTTCGACGCGTCAATGCCGGGCTGCTTAGGCGCCGCGAGCAGCGTCAACTGGCGCAGCTCAATCGCCAGCAAGCGAGGCTGACGCCGGAATTCACGCGCCTGTCGCGCGCGCAACTCCTCGAACATTTTCGCGCCCGCTCAGCTCCAAAGTTTTTTCCTGGCTTTGCCGACACCATCCAAACGGCCTCAATGCAGAACGAGTTGTTTCAGCGCGAAACTGATCAACTGCTGGTCGTGGCCAAACGGATCGCTGACGTCCATTGCTGGTCGTTGCTCGGCTTTGGCGAAAAATGTTTTGGCTCGCCAGAGATTAACTGGACTCGCGATCCTTTGTCGGGAGTTGACTGGCCGCTGGATTATCACGCGGACGTAAATTTGTTTCGCGGCGGCGGTTCAGATGCGCGCGTGCTTTGGGAACTAAACCGCCTGTCGCATTTGATCACGCTTGGTCGCGCGTACGTAGTGTCACGGGATGAAAGGCTTGCCGGTGAGTTTCTGAAACAGGTCAGGAGTTGGCGATCCCAAAATCCTGTCGGGCGCGGCGCGAATTGGAGTTGCGCAATGGAAGTTGCGCTGCGCGCGATGAATCTGCTGGCGGCATTTGCGTTGTTTGTTTCGTCGCCGCGGGTTGATGAAGACGCGCTCGCCGAGTTGTTGATGATGTTCGATCAGCATGGCGCGCACGTCCGCCGTAACCTCGAGTACTCGCACATCACCACCAGCAATCACTACATGTGCGATGTCGCCGGGCTGCTGTGGCTCGGCATCATGCTGCCGGAACTTCAAGACGCGCGCGCGTGGCGTGAGTTTGGGTTGCGCGAGTTGTTGGTTGAGTTGGATAAGCAGATCCGCCCTGACGGTGCGGATTCCGAAAGTTCGACCGGCTATCACCGATTGAAGCTGGAACTACTGCTGTATTCGTTTGTGCTGTGCCGCGAAAACGGGATCGAAATCGATCAGAAGCACTGGGAAAAGGTTCGCGGGATGGCCGCTTACACGCGCGCGTATCTGCGGCCTGATGGGAATGCGCCGCTGATTGGTGATTCGGACAGCGGCCAGATCCTGCCGATCGTGAAACGGGCGGGCGACGATCACGCGTACGTTGTCGCTGTCGCAGACGCCGCGTTCGGTACGCACGCCTCTGGCGTGCAGCATGCCGGAGGCATGCGTACCCAGGACGCCTCTGGCGTGCACGGTACGCGCGCTTCCAGCGCGCAGCCTGCCGAAGAGCATGCCGGAGGCAAGCGTGTCGAATGTGGCATGCGTGCCGTTCCCCAGGAGGTGCTTTGGATTCTCGGCCAGCAGGGTGTGCAGGACTACGAATCTTTGCCGGCCCCGCCGCCTGCGGAATCTCAGGCGTTTTCGGATGCCGGCATTTACATTCTGCGCGATCGCGACCTTTATCTGCTCTTCAACGCGAGCGGCTGTGGGCTCAACGGTCGCGGCTCACACGGCCACAACGATGCGCTCAGCATCGAAGTCTCAGCGCGCGGAACTGCTTTTATAGTCGATCCCGGCTCGTACGTTTACACTGCCGACCTGCAGGCGCGTCACTTGTTTCGCTCAACTGCGTATCATTCGACGGTTCAAATCGATGATATTGAACAAAACACGACTGACGAAAAGACGCCGTTTGTGATGGGTGACGAAGCGCGCCCGCGCGTGGTGAAATGGGAAACGAACGCCGAGTTTGATTACGTCATTGCTGAACACGGTGGTTATCGTCGCCTCGCTCAGCCGGTCACGCATCGCCGCTCGATTCGTTTTGATAAGAGAAATCGGTTCTGGCTAATTGCGGACGAGTTCAGTGGCGCCGGCAGGCATCAACTGGCCACACGATTTCACTTCAAAGCAGGGCTGGAGGTAAGCGCTTACAACGAAATGGCGGCGGTCGCGCAGGATTCGACGAACGGGGCGCGTCTGTTGATTCAACCACTCGACCTGGACGAAGCGCCGCGGTTTGAAAAGCAATTTACGTCGCGCGATTACGGTGAAAAGGAGCCGGCCCTGGCGGCAAACTGGTCCGTGGAAACAGATGTTCCGCGGAAGCTGCGCTGGCTTTTGCTGCCAATCTGCGGCGATGAAGACGAGCAGGAAAGATTAGCGACAGTCCGAAGCTTGCTGAAGTAAGATTTCAAGCCAATGCAGCCCAGGATATATCTCGCACTTGTTGATGACTGGGAGCTGAGCGGCGATGGCTCAGGCGATCCGCGGCAACTTCAATTCGCGCCGATGCGCCGGCTCGTCGAGATTTACAACGCCCACGGCATTCGCGGTTCGTTCAATGCAGAGGTCCTGCAACAACTCACCTTTCGACAATTTCAAGACCAACATCCGGAGTTGAAGGCGCTGGCCGATGAATGGGACGACTCAATTAGCGAGACGTTTCGCCAGGGCCACGACGTTCAACTGCACATTCATCCACAGTGGAGCAGCTCCGAGTACAAAGATGGCCAATGGAAGCTGAACGGTGATTGGTCGATTCTGAACTACTCGGTCGACGAAGCGCGCGCGTTGATAGCCCGCGGCAAGGAATATCTCGAGAGGCTGCTGCGGCCGCTTGATCCGAATTACGCTTCGGTTTCTTTCCGCTCTGGCTCATGGTGCATCGCGCCGTCGCCTTTCATGTTAAGCCTGCTGGCGGATTTTGGAATCGTGTTCGACATGAGTATCGTCGGGGGCGTCCGCTATCAGACTCGCCGCATCGAGCTCGATTACTCAAATTGCGAAGAGGATTTTCTGCCTTACTACCCGGTGATGACTGACGCGCGCCAGGTCTCTGACAAAGCGGAACCGATTGTTTGCCTGCCGACGAACCACTTTTACGGCTCACGGCGCAGCACTCTGCAACACCACGTGGGAAAGCTATCAGCAAAATTGAAGCACCGGGCTTCATCTGACGGCGATGCGACAGCTTCCGCGCGCTCCGTCAAAACGTATGGTCACGAGTGGGCGCAGACCAGCCATGATTCGACTTGGCGACGCGTTTTCGACAAGGGAATCGTGCCCTACGTCAAAGGCCGCCATCTGATTTCGGACCTCGCGCAACTGGATTACTCGCTCATGACCGAAATGCTTGAATCGATTCGCCGGCGGGCGCGGGCCAGCGGGCTGAAAGATGTGCCGGTAATTCTCGAGAATCACACCAAGGACCTGCGCGACTTTTCCCACATCGATCGATTTGTGGGCGACGTGGCGAAGGCTTCAGATGTTCGCTGCGTAACGCTAACCGAAATTGCCCATGATTTGCAGTCCGGCCGTTTCACGATTAAGACCCGGCAGCCGCGATGAATAAAGAGCTAATCTCGACAGCGGTTGCCCGGCGTCTCAATGAAGTGCGCGAGCGCGTTAACCGATTTGATCCGGAAGATTTCGGCGACGAGGGTTTCTTTCTGACTTCCGTCAAAGAGCTTTTGCTTGCTCACCCGGATCGAATTTCACAACTAACTCCGTTTTCGCCGCCGGCAGAGTGGATTGCGGCTGATACCGATTGTCTTACTTCATTACGGGTGCTCTCTTTGCACGGAACCAGAACCATGCCGCGCGCCCCGCATCCATCGCCGGATGACTTTCTGAATCAGCTCAAGGTAAAGAGTGCAGCGCGCGAGCCGGTGTTCAATCTGTTAACCGAGAGATATGCGTGGCCTTTGAACTTTTCATTCGCTGCCGACGATGAAGTGCGTGAGTATCTGCTGATGCGGCTGATGACGGCCGATCGCGCGCGCATCGAAAGCAATTCAGCAGGTGCTGTGAATGCGGAGGATTTGTTGCTGAAACTGAATTTGATCAGCGTCCATGCTTCAAGTGCGACTGATTTGAGGTTCCTCGATGCGCTGAACTACTATTACGAGTTGCTACCCGTGAATTGGCACCCCGAATCGCAGCACGCGTGGCTTTTGATTTCCTGGTTTGCGCTTTACGCGCGCGCACTGAATTCCCGCGTCTAACCTTCATGCGGATCGGCATACTGGCAAATTCGCTTCCCGCCGCGTTGAAGATTTACGACGAAGCCAGCGGCCTGCCGGGCGTGGAAGTGTTCGTGCTGCTGGCGCCGCTGGACAGCGACGGAGGATGGTCCGAACATGTCGCGCGCTTTGTGGCGAAGTCAGGCCGGCGGAAGTCCCTCAGGCTAATCGTAAAACGCGCCGTCGTTCGCTTTCGCAAGCCTTTGCAGGATCCAGACACCATTTCGCGATTGCAGGAGTTGAGGCTCGACGTTGGATTGCATAAGTCGGGAAGCATCTATTCGAGCGGCACGATCGAATGTTTTCGTCTGGGAATTTTGAACGCGCATATTGGCCTGCTGCCGAAGTATCGTGGACGGAGCGTGATGGAATGGTCGCTGGTGCAAGGGGATCCAACCGGCATCTCGGTTTTCTTCGTTGACGCGGGAATCGACACCGGGGAGCGGATGGTGCTGTCCGAAACGGTGGACGTTTCACACTGTCAGACGATCGCCGAAGCCAAGCAGTATCTGTTCGATCAGGACGCGCGTGTTTACCGGCGCGCGATCGAAAAGCTTCAGCAAAACGAAAAGCCATTTCAACGGAACGATGGATCCGGCAAGCGTTATTACGTGATGTCGAAGTTATTTCAGGACGTGGCGCAAAAGAATTTGGCAATCGGCAATCGGCAATCGGCAATCTGAATGTGCGGCATCTGCGGAGTTTGGGAGTACGGCGCGGCGCGCGGCAATGTCGGGCGCGAGCTACTCGTGTCGATGCGCGACGTGATGGAGCACCGTGGGCCGGATGACGCAGGGGAACTGGTTTTCGACGATGCGCGTGGCGGTTTTGGATTTCGCCGTTTGTCGATCATCGATCTGACGGCAGCCGGTCATCAACCGATGCGGGCCTGCACGGATCGAGTTTGGCTGGTTTTCAACGGCGAGATTTACAAC
>DASUTF010000293.1:0-7670 GCA_036374695.1 Pyrinomonadaceae bacterium | reverse complement strand
GCGCTTCATCCGCGCGCGCTCGCGTTGGACTCCGTCAGGATTGAATAAGGTGCCGTAGTATTCAGGCCGCTGATGAACTTCGGCTTCCTGACGCATGATACCCATGTCGGTGTTGGGAATTCCGAAGCGACCGTTCGTGTCGTAATCCGCGATGCCTTCAAGCAGAGTTTGCCCGGCGCCGAGCGAAACCGGAATGAAGTGTCGTGTGGCTATCGCGTTGCGAATCGTGAGCGGCAGCACAACCAGCAGCGTGCCCGCAATGACAGCCAGCGAATACCGCCATTGCTTTTTCCCGTGCAGGAGCAATACGGCCGCGGCGAGAAACACAGTCAGCAACATCGCATTGGCTCGCAGCCAACACGAGAGACCTACCAGCGCGCCGATCATGACGAACGTGGCCAGCCTGGGCTTTTCCCGGCTTCGCGCGAGCAGATAAACGGCGAGCAAAATGGGAAAAGTCGCGAGCGAATCCGGCAACAGCAGCACTGAATTCCACGCGAGCTGTGGCGAGAGCGCCGCGAACAGGCCGGCAATTGTCGCGGGCGCCAGCGAAAACAATTCGAAGACGATTAAAAAGAGCAGCACTGCGGCTAAACTGTCGAAAACAATCTGCGTGAAT
This sequence comes from Pyrinomonadaceae bacterium, assembly GCA_036374695.1. Taxonomy (GTDB): domain Bacteria; phylum Acidobacteriota; class Blastocatellia; order Pyrinomonadales; family Pyrinomonadaceae; genus UBA11740. The sequence goes on along the minus strand of DASUTF010000293.1, from coordinate 7,051 downwards.
TGAATCGCGGCGTGCGAACTGCCGAAGGTTGCACGCACCAGCGCTATCAGAACGGAGTATCCCGGCGGATGGCCGAGGTTATTCAAGTCCGCCAATAATGAAGACGAGCTGAAGAATCCGCCGATACCTTCCTGTCTTAGAAGTTCGGCAACACGTTGATAATCGCCGGCGACTGAGCTCTGTACTTTCCCGACTTCAAAACGGGTATCATGCCAGGTGAGTAAGCGCACGCTAAAGGCGAGCAGGAAAATGAAAGCGCAGATTGCGGCACGCAAATATGGACTACTGCTGTTACTCAAGCCTTTCATTCACACCTCGCTGCAGCCAGAGTCTGCCGGAGAAAGTGGTTTTCTGTGCGAACCCTGTGGCCCTCTGTGTCTCTGTGGTGAAAATTGTTTAGAAAAATCCTCACCACAGAGACACGGAGATCACACAGAGAACCAAAGAGTTCTTTTTTCCGACAGCTCCTTCAGCGAGGTGTACCAGATCGAAGTCCAACTCGCAAAGCCGTTTCAACGGCTTTCCGCAAACGGTTCAAACGGCTCTCAAATTAAACTGCGCCTTGTGCCACCTTGCTGAAGCAAGGTGTGAATGAGAACCTTCTGTTAACTCATGTGCGGAATCGCCGGACTGATCGATCAAAATCCTGAAGCGCGCATTGGCGCGATGCTGAAAGCTATCGAGCATCGCGGGCGCGACGACGAAGGCGTGTGGACTTCGTCAGTGATCAATGACCAGGAACAGAGCGTCTGCTTCGGCCATCGCCGCCTGTCGATCATCGATACCAGCAGCGCCGGCCATCAGCCGATGCTCTCGCACGACGGCCGATTCGTCGTGATCCTGAATGGCGAAATCTACAACTATCGCGAACTCCGCACTGAACTCGCAGCCAAGGGCCATCAATTTCGTACCCAAACCGACACAGAAGTTCTTCTGGCCGCCTGGGCAGAGTGGGGTGAAGAATCTCTCGCTCGCCTGAACGCAATGTTTGCATTCGCCTTATGGGACGACAAAGAGCGCGCCCTGTTTCTCGTACGTGATCGTGTCGGCATCAAGCCGCTTTACTACTCGCACGAGGAGGGCGGGCCGCTCGCTTTCGCCTCAGAAATAAAATCGATTATCGCCAGCGGTTTGATCAAGCCTGATCTCGATCACGAATCATTGCATCAGTTCCTGACGTTTCTTTGGGCGCCTGATCCCAACACCCTTTTCAAAGACATCAAGACGGTGCCGCCGGGACATTTCGTGAAAGTGCTGAACGGAAACGCAACCGTTCATGAATGGTGGGACATTTCGTTCGATGAGATTGAAGAGGGAAAAGACGACGCGTGGTGGCAGGAGCGCGTGCTGGAAACGCTTGATCGCGTCGTGAAGCTCGAGATGGTGGCTGATGTGCCGCTGGGTTCGTTTCTTTCGGGAGGCGTCGATTCGTCGTCGATTGTCGCGGTGATGAAACAACACAGCAACGGCCGGCAGGTAGGCACGTACGCCATTGGCATCGAAGCTGAAGACCTGCGTTACGACATCATTCCGGACGATGTAAAGTGGGCGCGCCGCGTGAATCAACAACTCGTGACTGACTATCACGAGATCATGTTGAAGCCTGAAGTTGCCGAGCTTCTGCCGATGCTGGTGCGTCACATGGACGAGCCCGCGATCGACATGGCGATTCCGAGTTATCTGATTAGCCGCGCCGCGCGCGAGTCGATGCGTGTGATGCTGTCCGGAATGGGCGGCGATGAGGTCTTTGCCGGTTATCCGCGGCAGATGGCCATGAAACTCGCCGGCGCGTTCGATCCGGTGCCGCAGCTTCTGCGACGGCCGCTGATGAGAACAGTTGCCGCGGTGCTGCCAGGCGGGATGCCGGGCCGGCTGACTGCGCCTCTGCGCAACGCGAAGAAGTTTGCGCGCAGCGCGGCGCTGGAGTTCCAAGACCGCTACCTTGGCTTCGAAACTTACTTCACTGATGAAGCGAAGTCGCGGCTGTACACAGACGATATCCGGGAAGCGACGCGCGGCATCGATGCGTACGCGGCCCACCGGCGCTACTTTGCGAAAGCTGAGAACGCGGCCGCGCTGAATCAACTTCTGTACGTCGATCTGAAGACGTTTCTTCCGTGTCTGAATCTGATGACGACGGACAAGACCTCGATGGCCGCGAATCTTGAGGTGCGCGTACCGTTTCTGAATGTCGAGATGCTTGAACTCGCCGCGCGCATGCCGCCTCGTCTGAAGCTGCGCGGACTCAAACGAAAATACATTTTGAAGAAGGCCGCGGAAACGCTCCTCCCGCGTGAAGTTGTCTGGCGAAAGAAGGCCGGCTTTGGCGCGCCGATTCGTTCATGGCTGCGCGGGCCTCTGCAGCCGATGGTTGAAGATCTTCTGTCTGAAGACGCGATCCGGCGTCGAGGTTTGTTTCAACCGAAAGAAGTGCGGCGAATTATCGATCTGAATCTGTCCGGCCGAGAGGATTACAATCTTCAGGTCTTCCAGTTGCTGAACCTTGAGCTATGGCATCGGGAGTTTATTGATTGAGGATGGCGTCCGTCAATTCACTTTCTCTTCTCCTTAAAGCAAATCATCATATCTACTATTCTATTGGGACGGTCCGAAATAATCACGACATCATCCAATGTGACTGGATAAATGATTTTCTTTAGCTTGCTGACGTCCTTTAGACTCTTAACCAGATTCTCGCGCTTAAGCGGGTCTCCTTCCGGAAGCGAGATACGTCGTCGCAAAACAGAGTCTTTAGTCCGTCGATTGCCTAAGAATTCTACCCGGCGAATTGTGAATTCATTTTCCACCGCCTCACGAATCAATAACTCTCTTTCTTCTGGCTTCTGAGAACAAACTGCGGTCTGGTTAGATTGATCCACAAGTTTCGACGCTTTCGGTTCCTGGAACCCGAACTGACCGAAGATGCAGGCTAAGACAAGTAGGCACATAATCAAACCTCTACCGGCAAACCTGTGCGCAGCGATTCCCTAATTCGAAATGTCGCGCGCGTAGTAGTCGCGAGGTCCTTGATTGAGATCGGCGCGGGTTTACCTTCCAGCACCACCGACATCACTGCTTTAATTTCGTCGCGTTGGCCTTTGTCCTGCTCGCGCAGCTTTGTGGTCTTTTCGCGACCGTTTTCGTAAGCCGTGGCACTGCGAAAATCATCGATCACGAAAGACCTGCCGCCGCCGAAAATCTCGATGCGCTCTTTCGCGAGTGCTTTGTCTCCTTCAGCCAGGTAAGCAATCGAAGCGTTCGAGCCGTCTGCCAGACGGAGCGTGATGAAAACCGAATCTTCGTCCGTTGCTTCCGAGTTACGACTGGCGATCGATTCAGCAAATACCCGGGTGGTAAGCGAGCCGGTCAGGAAATGGACGAAGTCAACGAAGTGGCAAACTTCGCCGATAATGCGTCCCCCCTCCGATTCGTCCTGCACCCAATGATTCGGCGAAAACCGGCCGGCATTTATGCGGTAATTTATCGAGAGCGGCGTTTGTCGAGCTTGGAAAAATTCCTGGGCCACGCGTGCGGACGGAGAAAAGCGCCGATTGAAACCGACCATGAGCTCGCCGCCTGACGCAGAGGCTGCAAGCACGTTGTTCAATTCATTTTCGGTCACCGCGAGCGGCTTTTCCACGAACACGTGTTTGCCGGCTTCCAATGCGCGCCGCGTCAGGTCTCCGTGCGACGCCGGGCGCGTGGCGATGACTACCAAATTTACTTCCGCTTCGTTCAGGATTTCGTCGGCGCTGGAAACGCAGGAGCGAAAGCCGTACTGCTCGCCGACGGCGCGCGCGGTAACGCCAGACGCAGTGGCGATCGACTGAAACTCAGCGCCGAAGGTCTTGAAGTTCGGCAGCAGCATCGACTTCGCATAATCACCGGCGCCGATCAATCCGATGCGAACGGCTTTCGCCCGACCTGAGGCAGTCTTCGTTGATAGCAACGCGACGCGAGATTCAACCGGCCGGCCGGTGTCGTATTGCAGGAGTACGCCGAGATACGGCTGGTCGCTCGTGATTAGTTCGTAGGCACGCTCGCCTTCGTCGATCTTAAATCGATGAGTGATGAGCGGCTCGACATCGACGCGGCCACTCGCGACCATGTCGAGAAAGGACTCGATGTTTCGTCCTTCCGTCCAACGAACATAGCCGACCGGATAGTCGTGCCCGCGCTCTTCGTATTCACGATCATACCGGCCAGGGCCATAGGACATCGAAATTCGAAATGTCAGTTCGCGGTCGTAGTAAGGCTTGCGCGGCAGTGTAAGTCCGACTGCGCCGACAACGATCACGCGGCCTTTCGCGCGTGAGATTTCGCCGGCAAGCTCGACCGGCTCGCTCGAACTTGTGGCGGCAGTGATCAGAACCGCGTCCGCGCCGCGTCCGCGCGACCATTCGAGTACACGCTGTCTCGTGCCAACGTTTGGCGCACAGCCGTCTTCGGCGCCAAGACGCTTTGCCAGTTCTATCTTCTCTTCGTCGAGATCGATTCCGAACACGCGGCAGCCATTTGCGTTCAGCAACTGAACCGCCAGTTGCCCAATTAAACCCAACCCAATCACGACTACGGATTCGCCGAGGGTCGGTTCGGCTAAACGCACACCCTGGAGCGCAATTGCGCCGACCGTGCCGAAGGCGGCTGCATCGAACGTCACTTCATCGGGCAGCCGCACGCAAAGGTGCTTTGGTACGGAGAGCACTTCCGCATGAGATGCGTAACCGACACCGGCGCAAGCTACGCGATCGCCGACGCGAAAACCCGTGGTGTTGGCGCCGACATCAACCACCATGCCCGCGGCGCTGTACCCGAGCGCGCTCAACGAGCCCAGCTTTGAACGGACCGCATCGAAAGTCGCAACCACGCCTTCGTGGCGGGCTTTGTCGATCACTTTCCTGACGAGCGCCGGCTGTTCAATCGCACGCCCTACCAGGCCTTTCTGCCCGGCTTCGACGGTTGACCGCTCAGTCCCCGCGCTAATCAACGAGGCGGCTGAGCGCACTAGAACGAAGCCGGGACGCGCGACCGGCGTGGGAACTTCGGTCACGGCGACAGCTCCGGTCTTAACATTTTGGAGAATCTGTTTCATTCGGGTTTCGAAGTGCCGTTTACTTGCAAAGTGCCGGCTGAGACTATCCCTGATTGAGTTTGCCCAAGTCAATTGCCCTTTGTGCTGAGTGTTGCGGGGAAGACCCGATCTTAAGGGAGGGTTCAAAGCATGTCGGGATTTAGAGCCCTTCCCTCAGGGCCGGGCTGGTCCCCGGACCGTTTCTCTTCTCGGTTTTAGATTGACAATCCGCTACATCTTTTGTTAGTTATGCTCCTCGATTTCGCAGTACTAATCAACGAATGCGGTTTTCTAAGCTGGATCGCTCGCGGCGCTGACCGCTTGGGTAGCCGCGAACGCGGGAAAAGTTCGTCAGCTTTCATCGATTTCGAATTCCACTCAGAATCTAATTCACAGGGAGACTAAAACATGTCGCAAAACTGGACTCCGCCACCACCGCCAGCTGGCGGTTCGGGTACTGTTCCAAACTATCTTGTGCCGGCGATCATTTCGATTTTCTGTTGCTGGCCGCTGGCTATTCCGGCGATTATTTTCGCCACGCAGGTTAACGGCAAAGTAGCCGCCGGTGATATTGCCGGCGCGCAGGAAGCTTCGAAAAAAGCGAAGATGTTCGCCTTTATCGCCATCGGCCTGGGCCTGCTCGGCATTTTGATTTACGTCATCATGCTGGTGCTGGGCGTGGGTCTCAGCGCGATGAACGCGTAACGCGTCGGTTGTTATCACTCCCTGCGGAGCTGATTGCAGGACGCCCTTACCGCGGTGCGGCCACACGGCTTGCCGTGGCGTTAGATTGATCAGCGTCGTTTGCGGAATCGAGGAATCCCTTGAGTCAACTCGAGGGATTCCTCACGTTTTTCGGTGATTAAGATGGCACTGTATTGCACCAAGTGTGGCTCGTCGAATGATGATTACGCCCAGACGTGTGCGCACTGCCAGGCGCCACTGCCGCAGATTGGTGGCTATCAACCGATTCAACCGCCGCCGGCTTACGGCAGTGGTCCGATTCAGGACTGGCAGGCGCGCGGCGCTAATAAGAAGATTGCGGCGGGTATTTGCGCTATCTTGCTGGGTCCATTTGGGGTTCACAAGTTCATTCTCGGCTACAACACTGAAGGCATCATTATGTTGCTGGTGTCGCTGCTGTCGTGTGGCATGCTGGCGATCGTGATGCAGATAATCGGAATCATCGAGGGCATCATGTATCTCACGAAACCGGACGAAGAATTCGTCCTGACTTACGTTGAGGGGCGTAAGGGCTGGTTCTAACTTTCGAATTTAGTTTTGCGGATTTAGTTCCGCAGCGGCTTCAGCTTTAGAATAGTCGCTGCGGTTTTTTGATCATGAAGGGTTTTTATTTTGTTCCCGTCGCGGCTGACCGCGGACGTCAGATGATGATCGCAGGCGGCGTCTGGCTAGGTTTAGCGGCAATTTCCGTTTTTCTGTTCTTCTTCAATCCCGCGAGTCCGGCAAATCAGTTCTTGCCGAAGTGCCTCTTTCGATTGGCAACCGGACTTCAGTGTCCGGGCTGCGGATCGACGCGCGCCTGCCATCACCTACTCCATCTCGATCTAATCGCCGCGTTTAAGCTGAATCCGCTCATGGTGCTGACGCTACCCTTCATCATTTACGGGTTGTTGGGCTACACAAAAAGTGCGCTCACGGGTCAGCCGCAGCGACGCGTTTTCATTCCGCCCCTTTATCTCTGGGGCTGGCTTGTCGTAATGATCCTCTTTTGGATCTTTCGCAACACGCCCTGGTATCCGTTTGTGTCGTGATGTTCAGAACGAAACGTAAGCTTAACCCGCTCTTATTCCGCAGCTTCCTGATTTTGCTGGTTGCTTTAGCGCTGAGTTGCGCGACGCAATTGGGCCGTCGTTCAGTTAACGGCGCAGCGTCTCCGGCACCTACCCCTACTCCGGCGGCGAGTCCGCAGAAGCAAGCTGACAAGATCGATCGGCCGACCAGCGAGCCTTACACCGG
>DASUTF010000292.1:0-3715 GCA_036374695.1 Pyrinomonadaceae bacterium | reverse complement strand
GACATAACCGGGATCGAGTTTGCTCTTGTCGAACGGCGGCGTGAACAGGATGATCAGACCGTCGCCGCGACGAATCAGATATTGTTCGACCGCCGCCATCGCTCGCTGCGCTCGATACGATTCGGCAACGCCGGATATGACTGCCCAGGTCTGAGCGATCGAATCGATCCGGCATTCGTCGTTTTGCGCCGAGCCGAGCGGGGTGCCGTCATCGAAGTAGGCGCGGCGATACCAGTCGCCATCCCAGGACTTTTCCAGACCCTTGCGAAGTTTTTCCAGGTGGATTGCGTAGGTTCTGCGGTGATCCGTAGGTTGAGCATTTGACCCGGTCGCTACCGCTCCCGGTACTGACACGACGGCTCCGGGTTCTGACAAGAGCGGTTCAATTCCCTGCAGTACCGTCGCCAAAAACCATCCGAGCCAGACACTCTCGCCTTTGCCGCCGATGCCGATACGATTCATGCCATCGTTCCAGTCTCCTGAGCCCATCAACGGCAACCCATGCGCGCCTAACCCGAGGCTGCGGTCGATGGCGCGCGTGCAATGTTCGAGGATAGTTCCGCTTTCCGAAGAAACCTGCGGTTCGATGTACGCCTCATGCTGATCAGGCTTCAACAACTCCGCTTCCAAAAACGGCACGGACTCGCCCAGCACCGATCGATCGCCGGTGATGTTCACGTAGTGGGCGACGACATACGGCAGCCAGAGCAGATCATCTGAAAAGCGCGTGCGCACGCCGCGCGCGCTTGGTTCGTGCCACCAGTGCAGCACGTCACCTTCCTTAAATTGCCGTGAAGCCGCGCGCAGGATCTGTTCGCGCGCCACTTCGGGTCGCGCGTAAACCAAAGTCATAACGTCCTGCAATTGATCGCGAAAACCAAACGCGCCGCTGGATTGATAAAACGCCGAGCGCCCGCGCACGCGGCACGCCAGCACCTGACACAAGAGCCAGCGGTTCACGAGCGTATCGAGTGAAGCATCGGGAGTTTTGATCTCCACGGTTGAGAGCGTCTGGTCCCAGAAGTTCAGCACGTGCTCCAGCGCTTCATTGACGGCCTGGACGCTGCGAAAACGGGAATTTATCTCACGCGCTTGCTCGATTGAGCCGGCCTGTCCCAGGAGAAACACGATCTCGCGAGCCTCGCCGGGCGCCAGTTCGATCTGCGCTTGAATCGCCGCACACGGATCGAGACCCGCGCCGTCCCGGCCACTCAGTCCCACGCGCCGCAAAGCCGCGGGTTGGGCAAGTGATCCATTGCGCCCGATGAACTCTTTGCGGTCGCAGGTCATGGTGCAGCGGCTCTCGCTCGTGCCGACGAAAGCAACTCGTTCGGCAAATTCGTTGTTGAATGAGTTTCTGGCGAAAACTGCGCCCTGTTGCTCTTCGATGTCAGTCACGATGTGCGGCGCGGACGCATGACGATCAACGCCCAGTGTTAGATCGACGTAATTCGTCACCGACAGTCGCCGTTTTCGTTCGGTGCGATTGCGCAGACGCAGCAGCGAAATCTTCACCGGCGCATCCAGCGGCGTAAACATGAGCAGCTCTTGCGAGATACCGTGGCTCGCGTGCTCGAAAACGGTGTAGCCCTGTCCGTGGCGAATTGAGTACGGAGCATTCTCGCGGATCGGCAAAGGCGTCGGCGTCCAGGTCGCCCCTGAGTCTTCGTCGCGCAGGTAAATGACCTCGCCGGGCGAGTCGCTAACCACGTCGTTCGACCAGGGCGTCAGGCGATTCTCGTGACTGTTGGTGGCCCAGGTGAATCCGCCGCCGGTTTCGGTCACCAGGAAACCGACCTCGGCATTGTTCGCGACCACATTACTCCACGGGGCCGGCGTCCATTGGCCTTCGCCGAGGATGGCCACGTATTCGCGCCCGCCGTGCGCGAAGCCGCCGACGCCGTTAAAGAAGGACAGCTTTGGAATTTCGAGGGCCGTCTCGGAATAAGTCTGCGAGGGCGCATAGGGTTGAAACTCCGCCGGCAGTGGGCCTTCGGCCGGCCGTCTTACCAGTTGATCTTCAAGCGATCCTCTTTCGCCGACGATCACCGCCCGCGCCACGGCGTGCAGCAGGATGCGTTCTTCCTGCGGAATCTGATCTGAGCGACGAATGAAAACTCCGCCGGGCTTATCGAGCAACGTTTGCACCCCCGCGGTCCGCGCCGCGGTCTGCAACGCCTCGTGGAGCGACTGTGCGTAACCCGACGGATGGTCATTCAGAATTACCAGATCGAACTGCAGTCCCTTGGAACTGAGGTACTGGTGCGCGCGCAAAAGCTGTCGCGCCATGGGAACATCTTCTTCGCGCTCGAGACGTAGAATCACAATCGGCAAGTCGCCACCGATACCGTGGCCCCACAGGCGCGACTGCGTCAGACGATTTAGCGTCAGAACGTGCGGCCGCGGCCGCAAAGAAGGGTCAATGTAAAGAATGCGGCCACCCAGTCGCTGAAAAAGGTGGGCCTCGTCAGGATCGATATGCAGGTGCGTCATCTCGACCTGCGCCCGCGTCCAGGCCATCCGCGACTCGCGTTCAAATATTCCGGCGTCAAAATACTTTTCGCTGAGCGCCCGCGCCTGCTCACTTGATTCCGCGACGCCAGTGGTGAAAACAACCTGGACGCTTTCGTTCGGCTGCAAACGCACTCGACAACGCAAGCTGAAGATTGGATCGAGCACGGCGCCGACTGTGTTAGACAGAGGTTGATCCGCCAACACTGAGACAGGATCGGACGTATTGTGGCCGCGGCCGAGAAAACGCGAGCGATCGGTTTCGAATTGAATTCCCCCGATCGTCTCCGCCGTAGTCGCCAACACGTGCACGCCCCAAACGGGCTTGTCTTCCGAAGAGCGTGGCCGCCGGCGCGCAAACAGAGTGTTGTGACGCCCCTGGAACTCAGTCTCGACGAAAAGATTGCTGAACGCGGGATGCGCAACGTCGCTGGCCTGCGGCGCGAGCACCACTTCGCTGTAGCTGGTCAGTTCAATCTCGCGCGGGCGGTTTCCAAAGTTTGTCACGGAAACGCGTCGCATCTCAGCGTTTTCCTCGGCTGAGACGATGACTTCCATATGCGTCACGATTCCTGAATCGCGCCGCCAAAAATCGGCCTTGTCTTCAGAGAATGCGACTTCATAATCCTGGGCCTTAGCCGGGATCGGCTGATGTCCGGTTGACCAAACGGCGCCGCTGCGAATGTCACGCACGTAGATGAAGCTGCCCCAGTGATCACGCGTTGGATCCTCTCGCCAACGGGTCACGGCCAGGGGTCCGGATCGCGAGTAGCCGCTGCCGGCTGTCGTGATCATCAGCGAGTAGGTCCCATTTGACAGCAACTGCGTCCGCGGCGTCGGCAAATCTGCCGTGTCGTACGCGCGCGTCACCAAACCGGTGAGGGTGCGGACTACTCGGCCCGACAAAACTTCCTCCGCGCGTGGATGCGCCGCCGGGACACCGCGCGGCACGCGCTCCTGCAAGAGCAGCTCAGTTGCCTGCACCAGTGGATCGTTGTGAAAGCGGTTCTGCGTCGCGTTCTGGTTCAGCAAATTGTCGAGTGCGACCAGGCTCATGCCCTGATGGTGCGCCATAAATGCGCGTACCGGTGTGCAGTGCTCACCTTTCTTGACGCGTTCCGGCGTGTAATCGAGCGCTTCGTAAAACCCATAGCGCGCCAGCGCGCCAGCGCGTTCGAGCGCGCGCAGGTTTTCAATTGCCTCA
>DASUTF010000291.1:0-10381 GCA_036374695.1 Pyrinomonadaceae bacterium | reverse complement strand
CTCAGGCGGCGGCTCGGGCTCTTCCGGGCGCATAGTGCGCGCAACGAACAGCGAAGTGAACGCAACCGCGGCCGGCAAGGCTAACCATAGAAACGCCGGTCCGAATGTATTTTCGCGCGCGACGATCGCGGCCATGAACAGCGGGCCCAGGACCGCGCCCGTCTGATCCATCGCCGCGTGCAAGCCGAACCCCCAACCATGTCCCACGGTTTTCGTCGCGCCCGACAACAGCACATCTTTAGACGGGCCGCGCAGGCCTTTGCCCGTGCGTTCGGCGACGACGAACAATGCGGCGCCTTGCCAGTTCTGCGCGAAGGCGAGCCCCGGCACCACCGTCAGGTTCAAGGCGTAACCAAGGAAAGTGATCGTCCAGTAGGCGCGCGTCTTGTCCGCCAGCTTGCCTGACACCAGACGCAACGTCGCCGCGATCAACTCCCCGAACCCGGCGATCAGTCCGACCTGGGTTGCTGACGCGCCGAGGTCTTTCAAGTAAGGTCCAATGATGCTGTGCGCGCCTTCATACGTCATGTCAGCGAACAGGCTCACGATGCCCATCGCGACAATGAACCGAATTGCGTTTTTACGATCAGCCTTCGTCGTCATGCGAACGTTGCGTTAACGCTACACGTCACCTTCATCGTCCACGAACCCTAGTAGTAGTTCAGCGGTTCGCCTAATCTTCTCCGTGTCAACACATAGCGTATGTAGTTGGCCCGTCTGGCTTTGAGAAACTCTCAAGTATTTCTCAAGACCAGTCAAGCAAAATAGTCGCTCAACGTCAGGTTAGTGCAGACGATAGGTGCAATGAACAGGACATCAAGTGTACTCATCACGACCGTGCGGCTGGTTCTCGTCGCCCTGTTCGTATCTTTGAGCCTCAGCTCAAACAGTATTACGCGCGCGCAACAACCAACGCGCGGAAACATCTCGGGCGTGGTCAGCGACGCTTCTTCTGCGCTGGTAGCGGAAGCAGAGGTTTCACTCGTCAACGCACAGCAAGCGGTGCTCAGCCGCACGCATACCGACGCGCAGGGCCGCTTCACTTTTCGCGACGTTCGTCCCGGCTCATATGTGATTTTGGTTGCGCGGGCTGATTTCAATCAGCGTCGCGAGGCCGTGCAGCTTGCCGCGGGCGAATCCAGGGAAGTCACGATCGTTCTCGAAATTAACCCTTTGAACGAAGAGGTCACGATCACATCAGAAGCCGGCCTGATTGCTGACGCGCGAAATGTCTCGCAGGCCATCAACGTGATCGACCAAAAAGAAATCCTCGATCGCGCGACGGAAGTCGTTGCGCAGGTTGCTGATGAAGAGCCGGGCGTGAACCTTCAGCGCACCGCGCCCTCGCTTAGCGCCGTTTTTGTGCGCGGACTTACGGGTCGCAACGTTGCAGTTTATGTTGACGGCGTGCGCTACACGACCAGCGCGCAACGCGGCGGCGTGGGCACGTTCTTTAGTTTGATTGAACCATCCGCACTCGAGACGGTTGAGATTCTGCGCGGCCCGAACAGCTCGCAGTACGGCTCAGATGTTCTGGGTGGTGTCGTCAACTTCATTTCGCGCGCGCCCGTTTACGGCGGCAGCGACGGAGAATGGCACGGCACCGGGAACGTATTTTATTCGTCGGTGACGAACGGCTTTGGTGGGAATGCGCTGGCCACCTATGGAACCCGGCGTTACGGCTTTTTGCTGAACGCCAACGCGCGCAGGATTAACCGGCTGCGTCCCGCCGATGGCATCGACTCGCATTCGGCGCTGACGCGTCTCCTCGGAATTCCGTCCGACTTCTTCGGCGAGCGTTTGCCCGACACAGCATTTACTCAGTACGGCGGATTAGTGCGTTTTAATTTCAATCCGAATCAGACGACGCAGTTGCTGTTCAGTTACTCGCGCAACCAGCAGGACGGCGGCAAGCGCTACGACCAGTTGGTGGGTGGCGACGGAAATCTGATCGCGGACCTGCGCAATCTGATGATGGATCTGTTCTATGCGCGGCTGTCGAAGCAGAACCTGGGCATCTTCGATAACGCTTCATTCACTTTTTCGTACAACGGCCAGCGCGAAGAGCGTGTCAACCAGGGCGGTCAGGGAAATCCGCTCGCCGCCATCACAAACCAGAGAGAGCGCACCAATGTTCTCGGATTCAATTTCTACCTCGACAAACAACTTGGCGACCGGAACAGTTTCGTCTTTGGTGGCGATTTCTACCGTGACAAGATCACCGCGCCTGCTTTCACGACGGATCCTGTCACGCGCGTCGCGACGCTGTCCCGTCCGCGCATTCCGCATGGCGCGCGTTATCTCTCGTACGGCTTGTTCGTTCAGGACGTCTTCACGGCGATTCCGGAACGACTGCGAATCAGCGGGGCTCTTCGTTACAGCGTCGCCTCGTACAAATCGCGCGCGTCCAATGCGCCGCTCGGGCCAAACGGTCAGCCTTTGTTTCCGGACGACAGCGCGCGCTTTGGTTCATTTTCGGGACGCATCGGCGCGATGGTGAATGTCGGCCGTGGGTTCGACCTGGCCTTCAAATACACGCGCGGTTTTCGGGCACCGAACACCACCGACCTCGGAATTCTCGGTCTGGTCGGAAATGGTTTTGAAGTTGATGCGGTGACGGCGCAAGGCCTCGGTGGTTTTGTGGGCACGACCGCCGGCGCCGACGCAATTAGCTCAGGCATTCCCGTCACAGTGCTCGGACCCGAAATCACGGACAGCTTCGATCTGACTCTGCGTTACAGCAGCAAGCGTTTCGCGGCTGAGTTGGTTGGATTCACGAATAAGCTTAACGATGTGTATTTCGACCAGGCTTTGGTTTTGCCTCCGGGCGCAGTGGGAAGATTTCTCGGCAGCGAACAGATCGTCGCGCAAAACGCCAACGGGCTCGTGTTCGTCGCCGGGGCGACCAGTCCGGTGCTGGTCCGGGTTAACTACGACGACGCGCGTTTCAACGGCGTCGAGTTCAACACCCAGGTGCGGCTGAATGATCAATTCAGCTTTAACGGTAACTTTACTTACATTCGCGCGCACAGTTTGCTCGACGGGCGACCGCCCAATGTTGAGGGCGGGGTCCCGCCGGCGACGGCCTTTCTCAGCCTCCGTTATCAACCGCGTCCGCGCTTTTACGTGGAGGTTTATTCAACGCTGGCCGGACGGCAGCGGCGGCTGTCTTCACTCGACTTGGCGGATCGAAGAACAGGGGCGGCGCGTTCGCGCGCGAACATTCAGAACTTTTTCCGCCGGGGCGCGTGCGTGCGCGGAGTCACGACCCCTGGCGGAACCGGTTGCGGCTCAGCCGGCGGCATTCTGATTCCGACGGGCGAGACCTTGGCCCAGGTGCAGAACCGTCTGCTGCCGATCGGAGCGACGATAAACGGCGTGACCGTGGTGAACAACGACACCGCCGTACCAATGTTCACCGCAGTTCCAGGTTACGGTCTATTCGGCGTGCGCGGAGCATTGAAGTTCGGCGACCGCTCGGAAGTGCTCTTCGACTTTGAGAACATTTTCGATAAGTCGTACCGCGGGATAAGTTGGGGAATCGATGGCGGCGGGCGCGGAGTGACCGTCAGATACCGGTATAAGTTCTAATTGTGGCACAGACTTCAGTCTGTGAATCCTAGAATGAAATCACAGACTAAAGTCTGTGCCACTCTTCCTACTTCCCAAACCAACCTATCGGCTTGCCTGACAGATCCACCCAGACGCTCTTCACCTGCGTGTAGAGATCCAGCGCGTGCTTGCCCATCTCCCGGCCATACCCTGACTGCTTGTAGCCGCCAAACGGTGACGCAGCGTTCATCATGTTGTAGGTATTGATCCAGACGACACCGGCCTTAATCGCTTTGGCGAAGCGGTGAGCGCGCGTAATGTTCTGCGTCCAGATTCCTGCCGACAATCCGTAGATTGTGTCGTTCGCTTTCTGAATCAGTTCGTCGTCGTCTTTGAAAGTAATGACGCTCGAAACCGGGCCGAAGATTTCTTCCTGCGCGACGCGCATCTTGTTGTCGACTTCGCTGAAGATTGTCGGCTGAAAGAAGTAGCCGTTCTTGAACTCTTCGGCCAGTTCCGGCGATCCACCTCCGCTAAACACCGTCGCGCCTTCCTCGCGCGCGATGTCCACGTAACCTTTGATCCGATTCAGCTGCTCTGCTGAAACCTGCGGCCCCATCAAAGTCGCTTTGTCCATCGGATCGCCGACCTTGACGCGCTCGGCCTTTTCCTTAAATCGCGCCAGGAACTCGTCTTTCGCTCCTTCCTCGACGAAGATGCGCGAACCCGCGCAACAAACCTGGCCCTGATTGAAAAAGATTCCCATCATCGCACCGTTCACGGCCTGATCGAGATCGGCGTCGGCGAAAATGACGTTCGGCGCTTTACCGCCGAGTTCGAGCGATACCTTCGTCAGGTTTTCCGCTGCCGCTCGCGCAATGATTTTGCCGACTTCCGTCGAACCGGTGAAAGCGATTTTGTCGATCCCGGGATGCGAAGCCAGCGCCGCGCCGGCTGTCTCTCCGTAACCGGTCACGACGTTGACGACGCCTTCCGGGAACCCTGCTTCCTGAATTAGCTTTGCGAGTTCGAGCGCGGTCACCGGCGTTTGCTCCGCCGGCTTCAACACCACCGTGTTCCCCGCGGCTAACGCGGGCGCCAGTTTCCAGGCGGCCATCAGCAGAGGAAAGTTCCACGGAATGATTTGGCCACAGACGCCCAGCGGCTCGCGCAGAGTGTAATTAAACATCTGCCCCGGCACGGGGATGGTCTCGCCTTCAATCTTCGTGGCCCAACCGGCGAAGTATTCAAAGTTTTCGACTACGCCAGGCAGATCAATGTAGGTCGATTCCTTGATCGGCTTCCCGTTGTCACGCGTTTCCAGCTCAGCGAGCTGCGCGGAATCGCGTTCGATCAACTGCGAGAGTTTGTAAATCAGACGCCCGCGATCGCGCGCGCTCATCTTCGACCATTTGCCTTCGTAGGCCTTGCGCGCGGCGGCGACCGCTTTATCGACGTCGGCTTTGTCGCCTTCGGCAACTTCGGCGAACGTCTCGCCCGTCGACGGGTTAGGCGTCGTGAAGGTCTTGCCTGATTCGGAATCGACAAATTGACCGTCAATGAAGAGTTGCTGCCGTCGTGGTTCGCTTTGCGCTGGTTGTGGTGTTGACATGAGAAGAGCCTAGCATTGAGCAAATGGGAAAGTCTAAGCCACAGATTGACACAGATCTGCACAGATAAGAAACAGTATCTGTGGCAATCTGCGTTTATCTGTGGCCGATCTTTCTGTATTGTGTGCGTCATGACCACTAACGCCTGGCCGGAACTCATTCTCGAAGAATGGGAAGACACCCTCGCCACCGTACACATGTGGACGCAGGTTGTCGGTAAAATTCGCCTTGAGACAACGCCGCTCGTCAATCACTGGTGGAACGTTCCGCTGTACGTGACCGCGCGCGGGCTAACGACTTCACCGATGCCGTACGAGGATCGCATCTTCGAAATTGAGTTCGACTTCATCGATCACAACTTGCTGATTGAGTGCAACGACGGGGCCACCGCAAGCTTGGCTTTGCGTCCGCAGACAGTTGCAGACTTTTATCAGGAACTGATGAAAGCCCTGCATGGTTTAGGCATCGATGTGAAGATTTGGACGACGCCCGTCGAAGTGCCCGGGCCTTCCACCGCCGTGCGCGAAGCCATTCCCTTCGAACAGGATCAGACTCACAAATCTTACGATGCCGACTATGTGAATCGATTCTGGCGCGCGCTGGTTTCCGTTGACGAAGTCTTCAAGGATTTCCGCACCCGCTTCCTCGGCAAAGTCAGTCCCGTGCATTTCTGGTGGGGCAGCTTTGATCACGCAGTCACGCGCTTCTCCGGCCGGCCCGCGCCGCCACGCGAAGGCGCCGACAAGATCACCGCCGAAGGGTACTCGCACGAAAACATCAGCCACGGCTTCTGGCCCGGCGGCAACGGCAACCAAGCCGCGTTTTACGCGTACTCCGCGCCCGAACCCGCGGGCCTCGGCGAAGCGAAAGTGAAACCTGACGCAGCTTTCTATTCGAAAGAGATGAGCGAATTCTTCCTGCCGTACGATGCCGTCCGCCAATCCCCTTCACCGGAAGACGCTTTAATGGATTTCTGTCAGAGCACTTATGAAGCGGCGGCGGACTTGGCGAAGTGGGATCGGAAAGCGTTGGAGCGGTAGAAGCCGTCGCGTTAGCGACGGATGACTTTAGGCCGGCCTTTCAAGGCCGGCAACATGCCCGGCATAAACATCGCGTCGCGTCAGCGACGCCTGAACTCGTGCGCTCTTCAATCGTCGCTACGCGACGAGGGTGGTTTTCTCTCCGCGATGCAGGCCTTGAAGGGCCTGCCTAAACTCATCCGGCACTACGTGCCGAAAAAGGAAAGAGCCCTCCCTCACGGTCGGGCTACTGCCGGTTTCTCAAAACCCCGTCGTTCCCGCCAACAACTGCCTGAGCACATAGGGCAGAATGCCGCCGTGCAGGTAGTAATCGATCTCAATCGGCGTGTCGATGCGCAGGGTGACTGGAACCTGTTCCGTTGATCCGTCGGCGCGGTGAATCGTGAGCGTGACGTCCTGACGCGGCCGGACTTCAACGTTTTGCGATCCAGAATCAGAGGCTTCCAGGCCCGTGATGTCAAACTTCTCAGTCCCATCGAGATTCAATGTCTGCGCGCTGTCGCCTTCCTTGAACTGGCACGGCAGGACACCCATGCCGACCAGGTTGCTGCGATGAATGCGTTCGAAGCTCTGCGCGATGACGGCCTTCACTCCCAGCAGACGCGTGCCTTTCGCGGCCCAGTCGCGTGATGACCCGGTGCCGTATTCCTGTCCCGCGAACACGATCAGCGGCTTGCCTTCACTCTGATACTTCATGGCCGCGTCGTAGATGCTCATGCGCTCGCCGTCCGGTTGATAAATGGTCACTCCGCCTTCAGTGCCCGGCACCATCAGGTTCTTGATGCGGACGTTCGCGAATGTGCCGCGCATCATCACTTCATGATTGCCGCGCCGCGAGCCGTAGCTGTTGAAGTCCTGCACATCAACCCGCTTCTGTTGCAGGTAAACGCCGGCGGGTGATGTCGCTTTGATCGCGCCGGCGGGACTGATGTGATCGGTTGTAACTGAGTCGCCAAAGATCGCCAAAGGCCTCGCGCCGTGGATGTCTTCCATCTCGCCGACATCGGCGCCGAAGCCGGCGAAGAAAGGCGGCTCTTGAATGTAAGTCGAGTTCCCGTCCCATTGATACGTCAGCCCACTCGTCGTCGGAATCGAATTCCACATCGGATTCTGATCGGCAAAGCTGCTATATAAACGGCGATAGGTCTCGGGATCCATCGCCTCGCTCAACAGTGCGCCAATTTCTTCGATTGTCGGCCAGATGTCCTTCAGGTAAACATCTTCGCCGTCGCTTCCCTGCCCCAAAGGATCTTTCGCCAAATCCTTTTCGACCGTGCCCGCCAGCGCAAACGCGACGACCAGCGGCGGGCTCATCAGGAAATTCGCTTTCAAACTCTGGTGCACGCGCGCTTCGAAATTGCGATTGCCTGACAGCACGCTGGCCGCGATCAGATCGTGATCGGTGACGATATCTTCGATCACCGGATCGAGCGGGCCGGAATTGCCGATGCACGTCGTGCAGCCATAACCCACGAGGTTGAAGCCAAGCTGATTCAGATAAGGTTGCAAACCCGTCTTCTCAAGATAGTCAGTCACCACACGTGAGCCGGGCGCGAGTGAAGTCTTCACCGTCGGCCGCACTTTCAATCCGCGTTCGACCGCTTTTTTCGCAAGTAGTCCCGCCGCCAGCATCACACTCGGGTTCGAAGTGTTTGTGCACGAAGTGATCGCGGCGATCAAAACGTCGCCGTGACCGAGATCGACGTGGGCCTTGGGGAACTCTTCCGGCAATACTTCGTGAATGCGGTCGGGCGTGGGACGGTTGTTGACCATTTCCGTTTCCGTCCAAACGCTTGTGTCTTTCGCGCTGGTGTCTTTTACGCTCGTTAACGCTGCGACGGGCAGCGGCGCCGTTGTCGCCCGCTGTTCGCCGCCGCCGGCAACAACTGCCGAAGCATTCCCGCTCGCGCCGATGTCCGCGGCGTAGCGCACGTTGATTTCACTGTAAGGCTTGCCGTAACCGCCTGACTTTGTATCCTGCTGCAGCAGATTGATGAAGCTGTTCTTCAGTTCCGGCAGCGTAATTCGATCCTGCGGCCGCTTCGGGCCGGCCACACTCGGCACAATCGTTTCGAGGTCGAGCTCAAGCAGAGTGCTGTACTCGATCTCCCCCTTGCGCGGCATGCCGAACATGCCCTGGGCTTTGAAGTAATTGCACACCGCGTCTACCTGCGCATCTTCTCGTCCCGTCGCTTTCAAGTACGCACACGTCTGTTCATCAGGCGGAAAATAGCCCATCGTCGCGCCGTACTCCGGCGACATATTCGCGATCGTCGCTCGATCCGTAACGGAGAGCGACGCGGCGCCATCACCGTGAAACTCGACGAACTTGCCGACGACCTTCGCTTTGCGCAGCATCTCAGTCACCGCGAGCACGAGGTCAGTTGCCGTCACGCCTTCGCGCAACTGGCCGCTCATGTGCACGCCGACGACGTCCGGGGTTAGAAAGTAAACCGGCTGGCCCAGCATGGCCGCTTCGGCTTCAATGCCGCCGACGCCCCAGCCGACTACGGCGAGACCGTTGATCATCGTCGTGTGCGAGTCAGTGCCGACGACGCTGTCGGGATAGTAAACGCCCGACTTCTCCCACACGCATTGGGCGAGATATTCAAGATTCACCTGATGACAGATGCCGATGCCCGGCGGAATCACCCGAAAACCGTCGAATGCCTGCATGCCCCACTTCAGAAACTGATAACGCGAGTTGTTCCGCTTGAACTCCATCTCCATATTTTTGCGGAACGCGTCGCCAGTGCTCGAGTAATCCACCTGCACTGAGTGATCAATGACAAGATCGACCGGGACCAGCGGTTCGATAATCGCCGGATTCTTGTTGAGCCGCGTCACCGCCGATCGCATCGCCGCGAGATCGACCAGCAAAGGCACGCCGGTAAAATCCTGAAGCAGCACGCGCGCGACCACGAACGGCACTTCTTCCGTCCGCTCGTCGTTCGCTTTCCAATTAGCGATGGCGCGCACGTCCTCTTCGGTGACCTTGTTGCCATCGAAATTGCGCAGCACGGATTCCAGGACGATGCGGATGCTTACCGGCAGCTTGGAAACCGGGCCAACGCCTTCCTTTTCCAGTTGCGGCAATGAATAAAACTGGCCTTTGGTGCCTGAAGTTGGTGTGAATGACTGAAGCGTGTTGAAGAGATTATGCGGCATAGGTTTTCAGGTGTTGCAGAGCGCACTGGTTGCGGACGATTCGTGCGCGCGCACAAAGACGAAGAAAAGCGTTAAAGCTTCTCGCGCGAAACATTTTTTTCAGGTAATTCAAATTCAATTTTAGGAGCGCGATCTGCAATCGTCAAGCGCGCGCTTTCTCATTTTTGGCTCCGTGTCTCTGTGGGTGCTCTGTGTCTCTGTGGTGAAATATGCAGTAGCTAAACTCACCACAGAGTCACGGAGACCTCACGGAGACACAGAGAAGCACATTCTCGGTTGCGGAACCTCTTCCGCCGTCATTGCTGTCCCGTTCAACCATTTGTTATAGTCCGATCAGTTTCAATCCCCTTAATATTTTTATCGCGGGACCGATTCCGAGATCAGAATCGTCCGCCACTGTTCTGGAGAGTTCATCATGCCGAAGAAGACACCGGAAGCATTTGAATACCTCGCTAACGATCCAAACTTTGTACCTGATCCTGAAATTGAAGAATTCATGGAGAACGAGATTGCGCACGCGCCGAAAGATCCGGAGCTGCTGGCGCAACGCCTGCACAATAACACCGCGGCATCACCGGCGGACACGGGCGGCGACCTGGACGCCGACTGGGAAGATGTTAACAACGCCGGCTCGGAGACATTTGCCGGTGACAGTCCAACTCCGGATCAGTCGCTGGTCGAAGAAAATGCCAAGGCGATCGGCGTCAGTTTTGAAGACAACGAAGAGCTGGACTTTCTCGAGAAGATCGAAAAACGAGATCGCGACCGGTACGAACTCGAAGAACACTCCAAGACCCGCGACGATACGATCTGAGTTTGCTAAGCATGCCCCCGGCCATGCTGCACGCCAGGGGCTTGCGTACTACCCGCGTCGATATGATCTAATTTCACGCTGCAATTCTTCGCTCCGTCAGGAGCGAAATGTTTATCGCAAACAGACCTACAAAAATAGTTTAGGAAGCGAGAGGAGCGCAGCCCCGCTGGCTCCTCTCTCGTTAGAGTGGTTAGGCG
>DASUTF010000290.1:0-10512 GCA_036374695.1 Pyrinomonadaceae bacterium | reverse complement strand
CACGTACTTGCCTTCGCGGCCGGTGAACTGCGAAGCGACGTGGAACGGCTGCGAGAAGAACTTCTGAATCTTGCGCGCGCGCGAAACACTCAGCTTGTCTTCATCAGACAATTCGTCGAGACCGAGAATCGCGATGATGTCCTGCAGATCCTTATAGCGCTGCAGAATCTGCTTCACCGCCATCGTCGTGTTGTAGTGGTCCTCGCCGACGATGCGCGGGTCGAGAATGCGCGATGACGACGCCAGCGGATCGACGGCCGGATAAATTCCCAGTTCGACGATCTGGCGCGACAAGGCGGTGACCGCATCGAGGTGCGCGAACGTAGTCGCCGGCGCCGGATCCGTGTAATCGTCGGCCGGCACATACACAGCCTGAATCGAAGTGATCGAGCCGGTCTTGGTTGAAGTAATGCGCTCCTGCATCTCGCCCATTTCGGTCGCGAGGTTCGGCTGATAACCCACCGCCGAAGGCATGCGTCCCAGCAGCGCCGATACTTCGGAACCTGCCTGGGTGAACCTGAAGATGTTGTCGATGAAGAGCAGCACGTCCATGCCCTGATCGCGGAAGTACTCGGCGACGGTCAGTCCCGACAGGGCCACGCGCAAACGCGCTCCCGGCGGCTCAGTCATCTGCCCGTAAATCAGCGACACCTTCGATTTTTCGATCGCTTCCATGTCGACCTTGGTCATGTCGAAGGTGCCGGTCTCTTCCAGATTCTGATAGAACGATTCGCCGAAATCGATGACCTTCGACTCGACCATTTCGCGCAGCAAGTCGTTGCCTTCGCGCGTGCGCTCGCCGACCCCGGCAAACACGGAAAAGCCGGAGCGCGCCTTCGCGATGTTGTTAATCAACTCCATCACGATGACGGTCTTGCCGACGCCCGCGCCGCCGAACAAACCGATCTTGCCGCCGCGCAGAAACGGCTGAATCAGGTCGATGACCTTGATGCCCGTTTCGAACATCTGCAGTTCTGTTGATTGCTCGTCAAACGCGGGCGCGTGACGGTGAATCGGATAACGCTGCTGATGCGGAATGTCGCCGAGGTTGTCGACTGGATCGCCGATCACGTTCATGACGCGGCCGAGCGTGCCTTCGCCCACGGGCACGGTAATCGGGCCACCGGTGTCGGTGGCATTCATGCCGCGGACCATGCCGTCGGTCGGCAGCATCGATACGGCGCGGACGCGGCCTTCGCCAAGGTGCTGCTGCACTTCCGCGATGACGTTGATCGGATCCGGGACTTCGAAGCCGTCGGACGTGATCCGCAGCGCCTGATAAATCGGCGGCAGGTAGTCTCCCCCAAACTCAACGTCGACCACCGGTCCGATGATTTGCACAACTTTGCCGACGTGACCGTTCGCCGCAGCGCCGTTAGACGTAGCCATATTTATTCAGTCAACTCCTTCGAATTAAAGCTGAAGCCTTACAGATCGAAACTGGAAGGGTTTTAAAGAAGGGAGAGGTTAGCACAGGCCCACAATGTTCACAAAACGCCGAAAAACGGGCAAATCCGCGGGCGGGTTTGTGCGGAGCAGGGCGGTCGATTCGCTGGGTATGCGTGACCTGCCGGGTGGGGCGGCGCCGCGGCAACAGGGGCTGACCGGCTAGGGACAAGCGGTCGAGTAGCGCAGTCGTAAAGCGCCGTAGGCGCATAATATCTATATAGAAATCGCTGCCCCAAGATGGTTGAGCCCGCGAGAACGAACAACGTCCGTTCTCGCGGGCAACTGTTTTTATTGGTACTCGCGTTCTGTAAATATTTTGCGCCTACGGCGCGATGAACCAGGATCGCAAATCCAAAATCTCAAAAATGGAAAATGATCACTCCTCAGGATCAATCTTGATCTTCATTGAGCGCAGAATCCGCACGTCTTCCTCAGTCAGTTCCAGAGATCCATCACTCTGCGGTGCGCGCTCGTCATCTGACTGCGGCCGCAAGCCGATCTCCAGCTTCAAAGTCAGTTCCATGTCGAATCCGGCTTCGCGTAAACGCTCGATAGCGGCGGCGACGGTCGCCGAGTCCTGAACGGATTCGTTGATGGCTGTGCCCACCTGCTCAGCCAATTCCTTCACATAGTCGTCGAGTTCCAAAGTTATTACCTCGTGCTGTGGTTCAATCTCACTCGTTCGCGCCATCCTAAATGATGGTGGCGGCCTGGTGAAACCCACCCGCTAAGCTTCGCACCCTCACCTCAAATCCTCTCCCAGAGGGAGAGGAGAACGCAGGTGGTCCTGACTCGATTCCGGGGGCTTGCGCGCAATCAGATACGCCGTGTCATGATGATGGCCGCCTTCGTCTGATTCGCCTTCGCGATAGTACGTGATTTGCCAATCGGCAAACAATTGTTTTAGTTCGCCCCGTTCCAGCAGGAACGCGGGATTCGCAGGCTTCGCGTCCTGCTTGCCATCATTGAGATGGATCGCGGCGACCACAACCCCGCCCGGCTTTACACCCGCGCGAATCGGTGAAAACAGGTCGCGCTGCAAGTAATAGAAGACGCAAACCAGATCGTAAGTCGCGCGTTCGATCTCAAACTCGGAAGATTCGAGATCGGCGACGCGGGCTTCGACAGTTAGACCGGCTTTAAGCGCACGTTGTTGCAGAGTCTCAATGCCGACGCGCGAAGAATCGACCGCCGTTACCTCCCAGCCCTGCTCCGCAAGAAAGATCGCGTGACGGCCGACCCCAGTTGCAATGTCCAGGGCGCGCCCAGGCTTCAGACTCTTGATCGCTGTACGAAGGAGCGGCGAAGGTTCTTTGGTGGCGTGCTCGCCGTTGCGATAACGCTGGTCCCAGTCAGCCATGGTGGGCTTCTGCGGCAGAGCGTTCGGAGACGGCGACACGGAGATGGCCGGCCACGGCTTCAGGCGTTAATTTCGACGCGGCGAGCCTTCCGCTGTCGTCGCGAAACTTGATCGCCGATGAGAGTTCGCTGTCGTCGATTTGCCAACGACCGTTGGTGCTCTGGTCGAGGTCGTTGAACTGACGGACGAGCGAACTGAAATCCCGGCGCGCGATCGGCGGACGCGCGACGGTCTCGGCCCAGGAGTAGTACGGATAATCGATGCGGTAAGCCCAGCCATCGCCGAGGGGTGTTGCGATCAGGAAGAGTTCGCCGCGCGCGTGGTGCGAAATCGCTGTGAAAGGCGCGGAATGGTGATACGGGTCAAAGCCGATGGCCCCAAAAACCTCAGGCGCGAGCGTCACCACCGAAAGCTTTGCCTGAGTGTCTTCTTCAACGCGTGAGTCGCCTTTCGCAAAACTGTCCAGCGCCGCTTCGATTCGTGTCCATGATTCGCGCCATAATTCTTCGTACTCACTCGTCCGGGTAATCACCGATTCAACGTGCGGCAAAACCAATTCATAAGCACGCGCTTCGTCGGTGATGTCTTCGCCTGCCAGCTGCCGCGCCAGAGGCGACCCCGATTTATCGGTCGGCGAATCCGAACCCTGAATGACGATGCTGGCGCGCACGCCGTCCGTCGTGCTCAATTCGCAGAAATCGCCGGCCTCCGCCGCGGAGATCAACTTCTCGCGCAGCTCGAGGGCGCGTTCGCCGTTCAGCATCGACCAGACGGACAACACGCCATCGGTATCGAAGTGATTGTTCGTGACGAGATCGATCCCCTGCGTCAGTTGATCGCGGTTCGCGGCGACGACGACATTCAGGGCGATCTCAGTCGAAGTATCGGCCTTCACCGACGCAGGTGTTTTGTTTCCCTTCCAGTGCGAAAAGTGAATCGCGTTATCGACGGTACCGTCGACGGAAAGCTTCGGCTCGCCGGCGATCGCGTCGCTGTAGAACTCAAATCTCATTTCCTTCATCTGCGGCTGATCTTTGATCTCAAATCTGAGATCTCAGATCTCCGGTCCCGGTCACGCGGCAGTTGCCGTGGCGCATTCACGCTCGGAAAGGAATTCGTGAACAGTTTTGATCAGCGTTTCAATGTCGGGTTTGCAGACGAAGGCGTGCGCCCCGGCGGCCATGGCCTGTTCACGATGCACTTCGTAAACATCGCCCGTGTAAACAATGCTGGGAATACCGGGCGTTAATTTTTCCAGCTGCTTGATCAATTCCAGGCCTGAGCCGTCAGGCAGACGCTTGTCCACGACGTAGAGGTCGAACTCAATCTGCGCGGCCATTTCCAGCGCCTGCTCGACCGTGCGCGCGGATTCAACTTCATAGTCCACGTCCGCCAGCACAAGTTTCAGCATCTCGGCACTGTCTTCGTGATCATCGACGTAAAGGACTCGGCATTTGAAATCGGACATACCTATCTCCTCTCGGGGGTTCAATACTTTCAGTGTCAGAATGAAAGTAGTGCGGTTAGCGCGCCGATTATAATCGAAGGATGTCACCCGCTGCCAAGCCTTTTTTGGGAAGGCCCGGCCTGCTAGTTAGCCCTGAGCCGATATTGCTATTAAGCGCCGCAAAATGAGTATTCCATGCTGTTTCACCGAACGAATCTTCACCCTGACACGCCCGGAACCGGGTTTCTTGCTCACGCTTTTTTGTGCTCGCCGCAGTGACGGCCGCGCCGTCTAATTAGCAGAAGATACGCGCGCCTCTGGCGCGCTGAGCACGGCTGAGTCGTCCGTACCGAAACCTCGTTATTGATCGTCAGACTCGGCGCCGCCGGGCCGCCTTGGCGCGGCCGGCGCTGGCCGCTCAGTGTTCAGCGAATCGAAGTTAAGCGCCGCATTCCAAATCAAAAAGAAGCTCCCGTGATTCTGGTGACGCCACATCGGATTCGTGGCAAACATGACGATGTGGCCTTTGCCCACCGGCACGTCGATCACGGCCGGCGCATTTGCCAGCTCTGAGCCGCCCGCCAGCATTCCGCTGATCAAGAGGTTCTTTTCGTCGGACGCAAACCGCAGAATCACGCGCGGCCGTTCGGCCGGCGGCACGTAAAAAGCGCCCATCTGTTGACGCTGCTCCGCGGTCGGCTCGCCCGGAGGTCCGGCCGGTCTTTGCGCCGGCGAAGCCTGCGGCATTGCCTGCACAATGTCTGGATCAGTCAAAGTACCGCGTCCCGTCGGCCTGCTTCCTGCGCCGCCTGCGCCGCCACCACCGCCAAATCCGCCGCCTCCGCCACCACCGGCGGCAACTTGAAACACCGGCGCCTGATTAAAATAGATCGGCAGCGTCTCGTCATAGCCATACGCGATCGGACTCTTGCGATCGGTAAAGCGCGCGTTGAAGATCGATCCGCGCGCCTGCAATTGCCGCGTCTCCTGAATCGATACTCCAGTCGTCAATCCGTATTCGATCGGAAGCTGCGTCGTGTTGGCGACGGTGATGAACAGGCCGCCTTCCCGCACGAACTGTTGCAGGTTTGCCACGCCGGGCAAGCCCATGCCGCCGCGAATGTCGTCCGATTGATCGGGCGACAGTCCCATGTTGGGTGTCAGCTCTGATCCTTTCCACGGAATCGGATCGCCGCGCATGGGAATGCCGTTCACAATCGCCTGCGCTGAACCGCCCAGCGGCGGAAAGATGATCACGTCGAATTTCTCGCGCAGGTTCGGCGTGTTGCGCACAACCTGATCCGAAATGTACGAGTACGGAATCTGGTATCGATCGAACTCGATGCGATACCAACCGTCGTTTTGAGTGTTCGTCCAGGTGTGCATGATCGCGATGCGCGGAACGGCCAGCACGTGCGTCTTCACTTCCGGCAGCTTGTCAACGGCGAGCGCCGTTAGCCCCAACTCCTTCACCGCCCCATCCAGGCGTTGCCGCAGGTCCGTGGGGTTGCCTTCAGTCCTGATGACGAACGAGCCGGCATTGAACTGTTGATTGCCAATCTTGAATGAATCCTCAGCCGTGCTCATCTTCACGTCTTTCAATTTGAAGCGCAGCGTCGCCAGAGTGTTCTCGGTGTTGTGATTGATGATGTAACCGGCCGTCGAAGCAGAACCCGTGATTTTCCCGACCACGCGCGCATCTGCCGTGAGCATCGTCATCGGGGCTTGCAGGACTGTTTTGTCGGTAACGCGCACCGTCTTGACGTTGCGCAATGCGCCGAGCGTCCAGCCCGTGTCGTCATAAGGCCGCGGATCGTTCACGTTGTAGTACTGCGTGTCCATCAGCATGTCGGCCATGCGCGAGTACGGCTGATCCATCCGCACGACGTACGACCCGGCCGGATACTTTTGGTCCTTCAACGCGATTTCTTTGTCGGCCTTGTGCACTTCCACGCCCATCAGCCGCAGCAGGTTGACCATATCAGCGGCTTCTCCCAGCCGGGACTGATCGGAAGGAATCACGTAGGCCGCCGGGCCTTCATTCGAGGCTTTCGCGACGGCACGCTTGCTCTTCAAATAAAAGTTCTGGAGAAACCTTTCCTTGTTGTTCGAGACGAAATTCATCGCCAGCAGAATCGCCGACTGCTGCATGTTGACGTTGTTTCGCAGCGACCACTTCACGCGTGGCTGCGGCGGATTTGGACGAAACCAATCGCGGTTCGACTGCGCGCCAACGGTGCGATCCATGGTGTCCGCGCCGCCGTTCCCGAACGTCTCGTAGAAGCGGCCGATCGCGTTGTGGCCGTTCGCGACATAGAACATGTAATTCGGCGCCCAGCCATCGTAGAAGCCGTGCGTCCACACGCCGGGCACGCCGCGCTTCGTCATTTCTTCGACCTCGTGATACGCAAGCAACTGCCATTCGTTGACCGTGATCGGATCGAGCCAGGCGTTGTACGGCCCAGTGCCCGTCGAGGTGTAAAGAAACGGCACAGACTCATGCAAGTCGTGCAGAATCGCCGGATGATACTCGAGGAAAGTCTTCATCTGATTGCGCGAGAGCGCCAGCGCCATGCCCAATCCGTCGCGGTTGTTGTCATGGGCGACGTACTTGCCCCAGAAAATCAGGCCGGGGGAATTCTTGCCAGGGTTCGCTTTCCGATAGTTGTAGAGATCGACCATGCGATCCCGGCCATCGACTTCCAGTGCCGGCGTGATCAGCACAATTACATTTTTCCTAATCGCCTGGATGAACGGACTCTCTTCGACGGCCAGGCGATACGCGAGTTCCATGAGCATCTCTGGCGAGCCCGTTTCAGGCGAATGGATTGAACCGGAAGCCCAGTAGAACACCTTGCCTTCGCCGATCAGCCGCTGCGCCTCGGCATCGTTAATCTTGCGTGGATCGGCGAGCTTCGCTGTGATCTCTTTGTAACGATCAAGTTTCGCGATCGATGCTTCGTCGCCGACGGCGATCAGAAGCTGCTCTTTCCCTTCTTCTGATTTTTCCGCCGCGGTGAATGCGCGCACGCGGGGACTCGCGTTGTCCAGCTCGCGATAGTAGCGATGGAGATCCTTCGTGTAGGTAAGTTTGTTCGGCGTCCCGACGACGTAGCCCAGCACTTTCTGCGGAGAGGGAACGGTGTCTGACAGCGGCAGGTGATCGACTAACTCAGTCGAGAAGTACGGCTCGGTCGTGTACTCCTTAACTTTCGCTGCGAATACCGGGTCGGGATTGGGCGCGGTGGCGCTTGAGAAGAGAGCGTCGCCATTTTTTTCGACAGACTTTGTTTTCGCGTCCGGCTTCTTCTGCGCCCCCGCGGGCGGAAGAGCGAACGAGAGGAACAAGGCCGCGGCGCAGATCACGACGAGCGCGAAATTTCTGGTTCGATGCATGGCTACCTCCATCGGAAGACTGGTTTGAAGTTGGACTAAACCCTGGCGTGCGGCGGCATATTACGAGCCTCGGTTGCAAGTGTAAAGAGTGGCACGGGCGTCCCGCCCGTGAATTCCACGCGCAAGATGCGCGTGCCACTTGCGCGAGTGGTGATTAGTGTTCGCGACGATGTTATTCTCTTGCCGCCTTTCGCGGAGATTCCAACCATGTTTCAAAAATCCATGCTGACTTTCGTCGCTCTTCTGCTCGTTTCAACGATTCACGGTCAGCCCGCCGCCAGCCGTCAGCCAATGATGGCGTCAGTAGATCCGGCGTTCTTTCAGGGGCTACGTTATCGGCTGGTCGGTCCTTCGCGTGGCGGTCGCGTCACCACGGTAACTGGCGTGGCTTCGCAGCCGAAGACTTTCTACATGGGCGTGGCGAGTGGCGGCGTGTTTCGCACGATTGACGGCGGCGCGAGCTGGATTCCGATCACCGACGGCAAGGTCCCGCTGGGCTCGACCGGATCGATTGCGGTGGCGGATTCCGATCCGAATGTCATTTACCTGGGCACTGGTTCTGATGGCGTGCGCAGCAATGTCTCAACCGGGCGCGGCGTCTATAAAACGACTGACGGCGGGCAGACGTGGAGTTTCGCCGGGCTCTATGACGCCGGACAGATCGGCGCGGTTCGCATTCATCCGACAAATCCAAACATCGTTTGGGTTGCGGCCGGGGGCGACATCTTCAAGCCGAACTCGGAACGCGGCGTCTTCAAGACAACTGACGGCGGCAAGACCTGGCGCAAAATATTATTCGTTTCCGATCAACTCGGGGGGATGGACGTTGAGTTGCAACCCGGCAACCCGAACGTGGTTTACGCGTGGATGTCGCGGCTCGAGCGCAAGCCCTGGACAATCATCAGCGGCGCGCGTGAAGGCGGCTTCTACAAATCGACGGATGGGGGCGAACACTTCACGAAGATCATGACGGGACTGCCGAGCGAGTTAATCGGCAAGGGCAATCTCGCCGTCACCGCGGCCAAACCGAATCGGATTTACGCTTTGGTTGAAGCGAAGCCCGGCGGCGGTCTGTATCGATCCGATGATGCAGGCCAAACGTGGGCGGCGATGAATCCGCAACCGAGAAACGTCGGAGCGCAGATGATTCAACGGCCGTTTTACTACACAACGCTGGGCGCCGATCCGACGAATGCCGATGTGGTTTATGCGGGCGCCGAAAGCTTCTTCAAATCAACCGACGGTGGCAAAACATTTTCGGTGATGCGCCCGCCGCACGGCGACCATCACGACATCTGGATCAATCCCAAAGACGGGAACACCTTGATTCAGGCGAACGACGGTGGAGCGAACGTTTCGTACGATGGCGGCCGCACCTGGTCGAGCCAAATGAACCAACCGAGCGCAGAGATTTACGGCGTCTGGGTAGACAAGCAGTTCCCTTACAAGCTCTACGGCGCGCAGCAGGACAACACGACACTGATCATTTCTTCGCAGGCAGATCCCTATAACCGCGACGATTGGCGCTCCGGGCCGGGCTGTGAAACCGGGCCGATCATGCCGCATCCGCGCGACCCGAATATCGTGTACGGCTCGTGCAAAGGGCAGTACGGCGTGATGAACCTGCGAGTCGGTCAGGAAAAGAACTACTGGGTCGGCGCGCAGTCACTCTATGGAAATCCCGCGCGCGATCTGATTTTGCGGTTCCAACGCGTCTCGCCCATGGCGACCTCGCCGCACGATCCGGACGTGCTGTACTACGGCTCGCAGCACGTGCATCGCACGCGCGACAAAGGCGTAACGTGGGAAAAGATCTCGCCGGACTTAACTGCCAAACCTGAGTGTTGTCAGGGAATCAGTGGCGAACCAATCACGTGCGACATCACGGGCGAAGAGTTTTACAGCACTTTGTACGCGATCACTGAATCGCCGCTCGAGAAGGGCGTGATTTGGACAGGCGCCAACGATGGCCCGTTTCACATTACGCGCAACAACGGCAAGTCCTGGACAAACATCACGCCGCCTGATCTGCCTGCGGGCGGACGGGTACAGTTCATCGAAGCTTCGCCGCATCGCAAAGGCTCGGCCTACTTCGCCGTCTTTCGTTATCTGCTGGGCGACTACGCGCCGTACATCTATCGCACCGATGATTACGGAAAAACCTGGGCGCGTCTGACCGATGGGAAGAACGGCATCCCCGCGGACTGGCCGACCCGCGTCGTGCGCGAGGATCCGGATCGCGAAGGCCTGTTGTACGCGGGAACTGAATTCGGCATCTTTCTCTCGTTCGACAACGGCGCGCACTGGCAAGGGTTTCAATTGAACCTGCCGAACGTCCCGGTCACGGACATCAAGGTTCACCACAAGGATCTGATTGTTTCAACGCAGGGCCGCGCGTTTTGGATTCTCGATAACATCAGCTCGCTGCATCAGCTTTCGCCGCAAATGGCGACGGGAGAAATACATCTGTTCAAGCCCCGCGACGGCTATCGCACACGCGTCGCGCCGGCGAATCTGGGGCCGGCTATTGAATATTACTTGCCGGCCAACATTCCCGGCGCAGTAACAATCGAGTTTACGGACGCGAAGGGCTCGGTGATGAATTCATACACCCTTGAAGCATCGACAAGCACGGTTCGGGAAGGTCGCGCCGGCGCAGGCATGCCGGGCTCAGGCGGCGTGACCGCAGATCCTGACGATCCCGACGCGCCTTCCTCGCGCAGAGGCGGCGCACCGCCACCGCGGGTCACGAAATTTCCCGGACTGAATCGCGTTGTTTGGGATTTGCGAAACAAGGACGGTGTGGTCGTTCCGCCGGGACAATACCAGGCGCGGCTGAGAGTCGGCGACAAATCCTTCA
>DASUTF010000289.1:0-40309 GCA_036374695.1 Pyrinomonadaceae bacterium | reverse complement strand
GCCCTCGTCATCCTCTTCTTCACCAAATCGATCGCCATTGTCATTGATTGACCCGTCAGCCTCGTGGGCAATAAACTGTGGCTCACAGAAAGAATCGCATTAGCCGTGTTCAGAAGAAGCCAAAGCTTTAAACTCCGGTTCCGCATCACCGCCGCGGTGCTTCTGGCTGTGATCGCCTGGGGCAGTACGGTCGAAGTAACTCACGGCCACGCTGCGACAGAAACAAACCAGAACGCGGAGAAAGCTCGCAATTGCCTTCAGACTTTCGCACCTGACCAGGCCACCTCGACAAGCATTCAGGAAAACGGGCCAGCTCGATCGTCCTCACGACCGAACGCTTCGTCAGAATGCCTGATTTGCCAACTGCATCACAACCTGGCGACGACTCTGCTAAGTCAGCCGGCAATCGTCGACCCGCTGCACCAACAGTCAGCGCGCTCATCGACGCCGGAACGCCTGCACCTGCGTGAATTCACGACCGTCCAACACGGTCGCGCGCCTCCCGCGATTCTCTAAGCCAACATCGCCGTTCGTTTGCGCCGGGCATACCGCCTTGCGCATTTCGCCAATGGCCAGCAGTTGGGGGTACGTTACCCGGCCGAATTACCGCTGGCCTTACAGAAAGGCAGGCAACATAAATGACAAGGGCTAAGAGAATCTTTGGCAATATCGCACTCGTTTTATGGATCGTCATCACTTGCGGCGCGCAGGCAAACGCTGGCGCGCAACAAACCGGCTCCACGACCCTGAGCGGCACCGTCACACTCGGCGATACGGGCAAGCCGATTCATGGCGCTTCAGTCACCATTCTTCAGCTAAGACGATCCGTTGAAACCGACGACAACGGCAAATATGAATTCCAAAATGTGCCGCCGGGAACTTTCGATGTAGCGGCGCACCTCGATCGCGCGAATGACGTCGTGCAACGAGTGGTTGTTCCCGCTTCCGGCAGCATCACGCAGGACTTTCAGATTCAGTTAAGCGGCGTGCGCGAGACGGTCACGGTGACGGCCACGGGTACTGAAGAGTCCGTTTCCCAATCGATTCAATCCGTCACTGTGTTGAGTTCGGTCGAACTTGCACAAAAGAATCCCGTCAGTCTCGGCGAAGCCCTCGATCACGAGCTTGGTGTCGCTAAACGTTCCTTCGGGCCGGCGCCGTCACGTCCAGTCATTCGCGGCTTCGACGGTGATCGCGTGTTGGTGCTTGAAGACGGTATGCGCGTTGGCGCGCTCGGATCTCAATCCGGCGATCACTCAGAACCTGTCGATCTGCTTTCAGTCGATCGCGTCGAAGTGGTGAAAGGGCCGGCGACGTTGCTTTACGGCAGCAACGCGATCGGCGGCGTGGTAAACGCGATCGATGGACACGAATCACCGCACAAAGGAGTTAACGGGTATTTGACGACGCTCGGCAGCACAAACAGTTGGCAGGCCGGAGGCAGCGCGGGCATCGAAGCCGGCACCGACAAGTTGCTGTTCTGGGCAAATGGCGGTGCGCAAAAGGCCAACGACTATTTGACGCCACTTGGCAGAATTACGAACTCATATGCACGCGGTGGCAACTTCAGCACCGGACTCGGGTTCTATCCCGGTCGTGGTTTCTTCAGCGCCAACTACCATTTTGACAAGCGCCGCTACGGCATTCCTTTCAATCAGGCAGATCCAGACGCTGAAGCGGTCTATCTAACTCCGCGCCGTCATAGCATTCAATTCAACGGCGGCTTTCGCGACTTGAAGTCGTTCATAGAAAACGCAAAATTCTCCATTCAGTACACCGACTACACTCACTCAGAGGTTGACGCGGAAACCGGCGCTGTCAACACCACTTTTTCAAACAAGTCGACGATCTTCCGTGGCACGTTCGATCAGCAGAAGCGCGGACGTTTGACCGGGAGCTTCGGAGTATGGGGCATGCATCGGAACTATGAATCCGCCGGCGCAGAAGCGCTGGCGCCGCCCACGAAACAAGATTCGTTCGCTGTTTTCGCACTCGAAACGATCAAGTTTGAGCATGCCGCGCTGCAATTTGGCGGTCGTGTCGAAAACAACCGGTACCGGCCTTCATTAGATCCGGTGCGCGGTCAGCTGCCGCATCGCAGCTTTACAGGGTTCTCCGGCGCCATCGGTTTGCGCGTGAACACGTGGAAAGGCGGGGCGTTCGTCGTGAACTACTCGCATTCTTATCGCGCGCCCTCTCTGGACGAGCTCTACAACGAAGGTCCTCATCCGGGGAATGCAACGTTTGAGATCGGCAATCTGGATCTGACGCGTGAACTCGGCGACGGACTTGATTTCGGTTTGCGTCATTCATCGAAACGCATCCGCGCCGAGATGAACGGCTTCTTCTATCACATCGACAATTTCGTCTTCCTCGCGCCGACGGGAAACATTCAGGACGGCTTGATCGAGGCGGTGTACAGTCAGGGCGTTTCGCGATTCACCGGCTTCGAGGGCCGCCTGGACGCCGAGCTGCACAAGAACGTCTGGCTGAATTTGGGCGCTGATTACGTCAATGCGAAGCTCACTGATACAAACACGCCCCTGCCGCGCATCCCGCCGCTGCGCGGACGCGCCGGCGTTGAGTTTCGCTACAAAGGTCTTACGATTAAGCCGGAAGCGCTGTTTGCCAACGCCCAGGAAAATCTTTTTCCGACTGAGACCAGGACGGCCGGCTACGGGCTCATCAACGTTGGCGGCTCGTATCTGATTGCGCGCCAGCACAGCGCGCACATCATCTCTTTCAACGCTTTCAACCTCGGCGATCGCTTGTACCGGAATCACCTGTCGTTCATTAAAGAGTTTGCGCCGGAGATAGGACGGGGAGTGAGAGTTACTTACACGGTGAGATTTTTTTAGTCCGCGCTTGCCGTGGCGATGTAACAAAGGGTCAACGCGCATGTCTGCGTCAACAAGTCGCGGAGCGACGGCAGATAGTAGCCCCGGGTGAGCGAGCGCAGCGAGCGTAACCCGGGGATCACGTTCCCTAAAGGTCGCGAGCCCGCGAAGCGGGCGAAAGAACGGGCCGTCTCCGGATATTTTTAGTTGCGATTTCAACCCATCCGCTACCGCGGACGGTACTGACCTCACATTCCAAGCCGACTCTGTGATCCCGTCGCTACCGCTCGGGGTACTGACACCTGGTAGGGTCAGTTTGAAAGAGTGGCACGGGCGTACTTGCCTGTGAAATCACTCGCAAGATGCACGTGCCACCTCAAACTGACGCACTACCTGACACCTCGAGCGTTAGCTTTCCGTGCCCGACTAGTGCGAGAATCGGCGTTCACTTTAATAACTTGATGACGCGCACTGGCGTTCTACTGACTAACATAGGCACTCCTGACGAACCGACCCCGGAAGCGTTGGCCCGCTACCTGCGCCAATTTCTGATGGACGAGTACGTGCTCGACATGCCGTTTATCAAGCGCTGGCTGCTCGTGAATCGAATCATCGTTCCGCGCCGTAAACATTACGCGGCCGAGCACTATCAGAAGATTCAGATGGAAGAAGGCTCGCCCTTGCTGGTGTACACGCAGAGGTTTGCGGCAGGCCTGGCAGGCGAATTGTCAGAAGATTATGTCGTTGAAATTGGAATGCGTTACGGCAATCCCTCGATCCAGGCCGGTTTAGCGAATCTGAAAAAGACAGGTGTCGATCGCATCGTGGCGGTTCCGCTCTATCCGCAATACACGCAGTCGAGTTTTCAAACGGCTGTGGTCGAAACAAAGAAACAGGCACAGAAGCTCGGTCTGACTGACAAACTGAAATTTGTCGATCCGTTCTACGTCGATCCTGGATTCATCGAAGCGTGGGCGCAGATTGTCAGAGATCACTTCGAGACATACTCAGCCGATCACATTCTGTTCAGCTATCATGGCGTTCCCGTTCGTCATATCCAGCAAGTGGACAACGCCGGTTACTGCCAAAACAACGATGCGTGCTGCGCGCAAATCGGTTCAGCTAATCAGAATTGTTATCGCGCGCAATGCCATGCAACTTCGCGCGCCGTCGCGTTAAACCTGAGCCTGAAACCGGACGAGTTCACGACCTGCTTTCAATCGCAGTTCGGCAAAGACGAATGGATTGGCCCTTCGTTCGAGGATCTTCTGGTCGAGTTGCCGAAGCGCGGCATCAAATCGATTGCCGTCGCCTGCCCTTCTTTTGTGGCAGATTGTCTTGAGACTCTGGAAGAAATCGGAATTCGCGGGCGGGAAGAGTTTCAGGAAGCGGGCGGTGAAAACTTAACTCTGGTTCCGTGCGTTAACAGTCATCCGCTTTGGGTTAAGGCTGCGGCAAGTTTAGTTCGCGCAGCGGCGGAACAACCGGCGGCGGCGGGCGCAGAACCCGCGAACGCGCACTAACAATCCGTTTGGTGGCCGCTTTTCCGTTCGGCTTTAGATTTCGTGGCACGCTCTGCGAGGTCTGACCGGCACGTTCTGAGCTGCGAAGATTCACTTGATTGTTTGGGCGCGAGTTTTCAGTCCTCTTCTTTTCCTCGCTGGTGACGACGCCACCGCCTTTTCGTTTAGCCCTCACATAATCAGCGGCAGCTTTCGAAACGTCGGGCCAGCGGCCCGTGTCTGAGAACGCGAAGACACCGCCCACCAACAGCAGACCGATAAGCGCAATAACCACAAACGGACGGCGGCTCGGCTTCGGTATGAACCAATCCATTTCGGCCGGCTTCAATATCGAGTAACTATCAAAAGGATCGACGGCCGGTTGCTTAACCACGGTGACGTTGATATGGGGCCGGCCGGCGCCATCGCTGGCACCCTGCTCGCTCCAGTTTGGCAGCGCGCGCATGTCCTCGCGCCCAAGTCGTTTCAGCGCCTCGCGAAATTCGTTCGCATCCGTGAATCGACGGGCCGGATTCAACTCCATCGCCTTCAGCAGAATTGCCGAGATCTCAGGCCCGACCGCGGCGTGAAGCTCGTTTGCCGGCCGCAACGGATCGGCCTCTGCCTTCGCAATCGCGCGCGTGCGCACCATCGCATCCGGCGGCTTCACTCCGGTGAGCAAGTGATAGAGCGTCGCGCCCAGCGCGTAGATGTCGCTTTGGGGAGACGTGCCTTGATCCTGCATCTGCTCAGGCGGCGAGTAGCGACGGGTGAAACCAAAGATGCTGGCGGAAGAATTCACTGCCGACGTGCCGGAATCAGTTTTAGCCAGGCCAAAATCGAGCAAGGCGATCTTTCCTTCGACCGTCAGTTTCAGGTTGTGCGGCTTGATGTCGCGATGAATTATCTGCCGCGCCCGCGTGTGGAGATAAATGAGCGCGTCGAGCAACTGATCGGCCCACGCAATCACGGTATTCCTTGGCAGAGGTCCAGGTTGCCGGCCGATGATCTCGGCGAGATCTTCGCCCTCGATAAACTGCATCACCAGGAACACGCGATCGCCTTCACTGAAATAGTCCATAACGCGAGGCAGAGCCGCGTGATGAAGCTGCGCGAGCAGGCGCGCCTCATGCTCGAACTGTTTTCGCAGGCGCGCATCTCTCGAAAACGCTTCCTTGATCGCGACGGTCGCATCCAGCCGCAAGTCCACCGCTTCATAGACTGCGCCCATCCCGCCTTTGCCCAGTTGCCGCACCACGCGATAACGATTTTGCAGTTCGGTTCCCGGAACGAGCTTCGGCCGGTTTGTGCGGGTGCTATAGGATTCAGAGGTACTGGTCATGCGGAATGATCGGGGACAAGGACGCTAAAAAATTGCTCGCGTGAGTGGATACTTAACGGGGCGGGCGGAGAGTCTCTGGAAACCATGTCGGAGTCAAACTTCGCGAGGCGACTCCGTTGTTTGACTATACGATAGCGGCGAAGACGAAAACAAGAGGGATGATCAACGATTCGCTACTGCGACAGTTCGGTCAGTGAAAAGTCGTCGAACCAGGCATGGCCGAAAGCCGGACACGGGTGAATTGCGCAGTTTTCGCGGTGAATGCGGACGATTACCGCGCGAGTCGCCGGAGACGTCGTGAAGTCAAAAGAGAAATCCTGCCACGCACTCGTCCCTTTTGGCAGCGGCTGTGAGCGCCCGATCGCTGATTGACGATAGTCGCCCGATTGCGCGGCCGGATCGCTTGCATCAACAATGGAAATAGCCGGCAATCCAAGCATTACCAGATCCGCGCCACGCGCTGCGAGCCTGAGTTGATAACGACGGCCCGGTTCAACCAAAACAATCTGCGAAGCTATGGGCAGCAACGTGTCGCCGTTGCCACTCCAGTCGACGCGCAGGCTGTGCATGCCAGAGCGGCGCTCCGCAGGATCAAGCGCCACCACAATCCCCTGCTGGTTTTGGAAAAGCTGCCATCCGAACCCTCGTTCCTCGATCGCGATGGGCTCTTCAAAACCGCCGTTGTCCATGTGAGCGGTCCCCGGTGCTTTGTTTCCACGATTCACCGACCACACTTCGTAAGCCGCCTCGAAGTCTTTTGCGGCGAGCAGATCGATAATCATGGCGCGCTGCTCGTCGGCAGAGATACCACCCGCGGCGCGAAAGTGTCGCATGGCGTCGGAAACTTTGCCTCGCTTCACCAGAAAACGGGCGAGCGCCGCCTCCATCGCCGGCGACTGCGGCGCGAACGCTCGTTCGACGTCCGCGACATTTCCATTCAGCCCCGACCACATCAACGCCAGGACCGGAAGCGCAAGTTTCAGATCGTTTCGCGCCGCGAGATGTAATTCTCCCAGGGCTTCTTTAATTCGACCGGCGCGAAACAGCGCGTTGCCCAACTGCCAACGTGGCCGCGCGTAGAACGGTGCGAGCCTCGTCGATTCGCTAAACGCAGCCACCGCGCCGGCTGTGTCGCCAAGGCGATCCCGCGCGCCGCCAAGTTCGAGCCACAGCGCGTAGTCGTGCGCGCGCAGTGTGACCGCCCGTTCATACTCCCCTATTGCATCGCTGGACCCGGTGCGCTCGAGCACGATCGCGCGCGCATAATGTGCTTCGGGCACCGCATTGCCCATTGCAACGGCGCGATTTGCGTCGACAGATGCGGCGTTACGGGCGACGTTGTCTTCGGTAATCAAAGCTAGACCGGCAAGATGTTGCGCGAGACCTTCGCGTGCCGACATCCAGGCGCCGCAAATGCAGACGGCGACGCCGACAATCACCATCGGCAGGCGAGTGCTGGTTCGTCGGGAATTCATATTTTGTTCGAGAAGTATCTGGCGGGTAAATGCGAGTGTGTGGTTTACGGCGAGGGCAACTCAGGACTCGGATTATCGCCACGCGAACCGACTCCAACCGCCGTCACTGCGGCGGCGATGCCTCCCGCTCCACCGACCACCCATACGATAGGCGACACGCACGTTGGATCGAAAGACTCGCGCTTGTCGGAGGGATAACACACCTCAACCATCTGCCGATTCGAACTGTCGCGCACTGCCTGTAAAAGCTTTCCGTCCGGAGTACTAATCGACGAGTTAATCGCATTGACGCTGCGGACGCGCGCGCAGCCACGCTCAATCGTCGCTTTGATATTCCCCGCGCTGTAATGAATGACAACTTTACTGTTCGACGCGATATCGATCTGGCCAACCTCGACAATCGTCGGCGCGATCATGCCGACCGGCAGAAGATGAACCGTCGCGCTCGTGCAGTCGGAAGTCTCGATCGTCTGCCCGTCGAGAATCGTCGAGCCTTCTTCAAGATCCGCGTTGTCCACTCGCGCTGTTCGGCCGCGGTGCACTTCCAAACGGCCAACCAAAGGGACCGCCGAAATGCGCGCGTCTTGATCAGCTTGAGAATTCTGCGATGGTGGAACGTTTGACGGCACTGTGCCCTGCCCCAGGGTCAGGGTCGCTACGAGCAGGACCAATGCAATAACTTTGAGCCGGTGTTTCATCGCGCCAAGCCAGAATTCACAATTTTCGTGAGTCTATGGGCGCGTAACAGGTGGGTCAATAGCGGTCTTTGCCGACCGGTGCAAAAGTAACGCAATTGCAACATGTGGCACGCTCATCCTGCGCGTGGTTCTCACGGGCGGGACGCCCGGCCACCTGCATCCTATGGCTGCGGCTCATCGAGATCGACGATGCTGACCCTGGCGGCAAAACGCTTGTAGTTGCTGTAAGTAATCAGCATGCGCACGTGGACGCGGCGCGAGGGAAAGACGAGGTAATCGTCGGCCAGCGTGCGTACGGGAAAGAGGTGCTTTTCGTCCACCAGTTCGCGATGCGTTTCGAACAAAGGGTAGCGCTGCTTGAGCTCAGGCAATGCGCGGCCGGCGACTTTCAGGATCGCGCCGGTCTGCTCGTCAACCCATGCGAACCCATAAAGAACTCGCGCGCCGGTCGCTTTTGCGGCCTCAAGGTTGACCGGCGTGATTCGGTAGACGCGGACTGACTTTCCGTTCAGGGTTTCGAAGCCGAATGGCTCGAAGCGATATGCGTCGCGTTGGCTGAGTTCGAATCCTTTCAACTGCGCGCCAGAAAAATCTTCGACATACTCACTGGTAATCTTTAAGCCGCTCAGTGTCGGTTTCGAAAAGCTCAGGTTTCGTTCAACGCGGCGGCCCTCGTCGTCGAACACCATGTCCGAAACGCGATGGTATTCACCAGAGACGCGTCCCTTCGCGTCAATTGTCTGGATGCGCACTTCCCGTTTGAAACTGTAGTTCTTCAAGGCGTCCATCGTCTCGGCTTCGACCTGCAACAACTTTGGAAGTTGAGACTGGACCCGCGTTTGCTCGTCGGGCGTGAGAACTCGCGATACATAACTGCCAACTGGCAGATGGCCCCCGCTCAGAAACGGAGCCAGAATATTTTGTTCTGCGACGGTGGTCGTTCCGGCAACGGCGATCAGGTGCTCGTCGGCAACAACCGTTTGGCTTTCGGCTGAACCGTTACTTCCAACTTGCGGCTGTGTTGTCGCGGCTTGACGATAGCCGGCTTCTACTTGTGCTATGTCTGAGGCAGAAGGCTTGCCGGCGACACTCTTATCGTGAATGCTGAAACCCAGGATGGACTTGCGCGAGAAATAATTCATCACGCTCTTGCCTGAGCCGCAGTCAGAACAGTCACGCAAACCAAGCGCGTGTCCCAGCTCGTGCATCATGAGCTTGCGCAGAATCTTCTTTTCGTGAATGGCGCCGCTGACCAGGATGGAAGCACGGTCCAGATAGTTGTCGGGACGAGCCGAAGCGATGATCCGGCCATACTTTCCGTCCTCCATCTGATAGTCGCGCCGAACAACAATTGCGCCGGACGCCGGCGTGAAACTTTGCTCAACCTCAGCCCCCATCGCGAAAGTTATTGCAAGTGGAGTTTTGGACACCGCTCGCTGCCAGAGATCGATTGCTTCGCGCAACGCTGACTTTTCGGAGTCAGTGAAATCGCCGCGCACGAAACTGATCGTGACGTTTGTTTTGGGGAGCCACCTAACCGCGGCCACGCCAGCGCAGGGCGCATTCGGCTGCGCTGAGTTGGTCGTCACGAGCGAATCGAAGACGCCTGACGGCGCCGCGTCGCGACGCAGCACTTCGACGGCAAGAGTGCTCGACCGTCCCGCGACGGCGAAGATGAGAACGGCCAAACTGAACAAAGCGCAGGCTTCGCCCAGAACTACCCGTCTCCGGAATGAGGGTTTTAAAACTTTCAACTGCTACTGGCCTGCTCAGTGAAGACGGCAAGTGGTGTTCCCACAGTGCTTCTGCCGCCTTCCTCAATAAAGGGCGAGGCGCTTCGCTTATCGTTGCGGCGTTTTCCTCAGCAGGTCGCGAGATTTCGCTAACCTTCAGCCACGGCGCAGATAAGAGCGGGCCGCCCTTTAGTTGTTATCGAAGTGCTTTTTCAGTGAGATTCGAGGCAAGAAAATCGACGATTGTCGGGACTTTGGCGAATCACGTGGATCGCATCGCCATTGGCAGTTTAGCACACCGCGCCCCCTGAGGCGTCAATTGATTATTTTGACCGCACAGGGCTGGTCGCAGAGCCTTTGTCGCGGCGCAATTCACTTGTCGAGATTACTATCAAGGCTACAAAAACCGCTGCGTTGGCGGGAACATGAAGACCGAAATCAACCACGCTGTGAACGGCGACGCCGGAAATTCCAACCAGCGCCCCGCACCGGGCGGCTCGCACAAATCGACCGGGCTTTTCGCGCAACCGCGTCCAAACGCTCTGGAAGTAGAGGTAGAGAAAGCAGGCGCTGATCAAGAGAGCGATCAGCCCCCCACTCGCCAGCAACTCGAGGTAATCGTTATGCGCTTCCTGCGGAACCATCTCGCCTGAAGCGTTGTGATACCGGGTTATAGCCATCCAGTATCCGCCGAAGCCGACGCCGGCGATCGGATGATCCTTGATCATCTTCAGTGTTGCCGGCCAGATGTCCCAACGTCGCACCGCCCAACGCGACGTGTCCGGCGACGTGCCGATTTCCGTCGGCACAGCCTCAAGCGAAGCAGAGAGCGGCGCGCCGCCAATCCAGATCGTGCCGAGGGCGATCGTCACGACGAGCAGCATCATTAGACCGGCGCGAACGAGACGTGATGCGCGAAGGCTTTTCGTTAGCTCGTTAAGCCTGCCCTCCTCTTTTGAATGCCGTTTGACCGGGCTGAGAAACAAACGCAGAACCCCGGCGAATACCATCTGCGAAAAGACCGCGAGCATTCCTCCGCGCGAATTTGCGAGAACCACCGCGCCCGCAAGAATTAGGATCGCTCCGACAATGATCACAAGTCGCTCGCGCGGCAATCCGCGCCAAACGATTATGCCGAGCGCTAAACCAAAACCCATCTCCGCAAGAAAAGCAAAGTGATTCTTGTTGATGAATTGCGCATAACCGATGCCGGGTCGCAGGTAAGGCAAGCCGAAGCCGAGCTGATGCTGCATGGTTTGTCGCGCGATGCCGAAAACAGCAGCCGCCAGCGCCGTACCCATCACAATGTAGACGAGTACCTTTAACTTCTTTTCGTCGGTCACGGATCGCAGAAGCATGCCGGCTAACAGAACAAGCGCGAGCATTTCTGTGGCCCAGACGCGCGTGCCGTGCGGATCATAGCCAAT
This sequence comes from Pyrinomonadaceae bacterium, assembly GCA_036374695.1. Taxonomy (GTDB): domain Bacteria; phylum Acidobacteriota; class Blastocatellia; order Pyrinomonadales; family Pyrinomonadaceae; genus UBA11740. Next base: position 29,295 of record DASUTF010000289.1, on the reverse strand, counting down.
AGTGCGTGGGAGATTGCGGGATAACGCCGGGGAATAATAACTGCCAAAAGGAATCGTCTGGATGAGTCCGAACACGACCAGCGCGAGCAGCGGCAAAAGGAAAGAATAGCGTGCGATACGCGACTCGCGGGTGAAAAGGAAATCAACGAACGCAATCGCGCCGAGTAAGAAAACCGCGACCTGGAATGCCGAGCGCCACCACGGCTCGACGCTGCCGTAGGGGACTGCGACCAGCACGATTATCGCGAGAAGGCTATAGAAAATGGAGGCGGAAAGAAGACGAGACCTGCGTACTGAAGGAAGCTCGGAGTTCATTGTTTACTCGAAGCAGACGCATACTCTGTTAATCGACGCGGCGTGTCAATGCCCGGCTACAGAACCGCGAGCGAGAGCGAGCGGATAATCCCACAACCTTTAGCTGGCTGAATTCGCCGCTGATTTGAAAAGTCGAATCCTTATCCCGCTCGCTCTCGCTCGCGGCTCTGTAACGCCGGGCTCTCTGGTTGATTCGCGATTCCAGGTGTCTAGCCCCCGCAGAACTCTCCCACTTCAACGACGCGCGTCCAGTTGTTTCGCGCACTGGCTCAACCTTCTCAAAAAAAAGACCGGAGGTTCCCGAGGCGTCGGGAATCCTCCGGTTAAACGGGGAGAGCCGTTAAGTCCAAGCTGGTTCCGTGACGCCGGTTTACGGCGCTGCGGGACAGCCAATCGCTTCAACTTCAGTAAGGCGGCTGAAGTTGTTCCGTGCGTTCGTCACCAAGACGCGTATCTTCGTTGTCGTAATTTCCGGGAACTGGAATACGCGCATCGCCTTGTCGTTCCCCGTCACCGCGCCATTCGGAACAGTCACCCACTGACTTCCGTCCCAGTACTGCACTTCAAAGTCGAGGATGCCGTACACAGTGGCCGGCGTGTTGATGTCAGGCTCCACCGGATTCTGGAAGTCGTTTTGCACGGTGAACACGCGGATCTCAGTGAGCTTCTGTGCCCCGTTGAACTGGATGTCCACCCAGTCGGGATAAGTTCCGCGGGTGGCATCGTTCCAGCCGCCGAGATTGCCCCAGTTCAGTCCTTTGCGTTCGCCGTCGATGACGCTGCTGGCGGCATAACCCGCGTTGTACGTGCTGGATGCCGAGGCGCCGGCGCCTGCGGTTGCCCGGGCAACGTTAGTCGGGCACTGCACCGGCTCTTCCACGTCAACTTTGAACATTGCGGTGTTCGAGCTGACCTTGCCGCGCGAGTCGGTGACCACCAGGCGAGTAATGTATTCACCGGCATCGTGATATGTGTGACTAATGAGCGGCGAAGTCTGCGTGACATCGTCACTGCCGTCACCAAAGTTGAACGTGTAGCTGGCAATGGTGTCGATGGCATCCGAATCGCGCGAGAGATTGCCATCGAAATTCACCGTGAGCGGCTTTTCCCCACTGCTGACGTTCGCGGTGATCATCGCGAGCGGCGCAGTGTTCGGGAGGCAGAGCGTCGGCGTGCGCAGCACGTACGTGCCCGCTCCGGTCGTGTCGGGAATCGTTTCGTTGGTGCCGCCGGCACTCGGAAGCGCCGAAGGCCCCGAGGCGCGAACACTGCCAAGGGTCAGGTTCAAAGGTTGTCCAGGGTTCAGCGGACCGCACGAGCCGGAACAAACGGCGCGTGACCTGAAAGCTTCCTTTGACAGGACCATCGTGATCACGCCATCGCTCGTGACGCTGCTGGCAGCGTCGAGATTTCCGAGCGTCGTGAACAGTCTCGCCGGGATGTTCGGGTTTACGCCGGTAGTGCCGAATGTGAACGCCGGCGTCGGCCCGTCGGATGTCGTCATCGAAACGAACCAGTCTTCCTGCGCGCCAATGCCGGTTGCGGCCGGTGGCCCGTAGCCCGGCGCCAGGAAGCGAACGGACCAGCGCCAGCCCGCTGGAACCGTCGAAAGGTTCTTAACCTTGATCGTGATGGCGACCTTTCCGGCCAGACTGTCAGGCTCGGCGACGGAGACAGACGTAATGTCATGCTGTTCGAGCGTGTCGCTCGCATCGCCAACTGGATCGCTAATAATGGTGTTGCCCGGCAACTGGCAGGCTCCGGTCAGTTCCACGCGTGGACCGACAGTAAGCTCAACCGCATTACTTGCCGCGCTTTCGCCGAGAGCGTTAACGGCTTTGACCGAGTAGGTGTACTTCGAAACGCTGATATCACCGCCGCGATCGCTGAAGTCGTTGTCGTCTCCGGTGGTCTGGCCGATAAACTTGTTAACGTCGGTGCCGCCCGTTCGATAAATCTTATATCCCGTGATGGCTGATCCGCCGTTGTCGGGCGGGGCCCATTTCAGGTATGCAGCCAGGTCGTCACGACTTCCCGTGAGATACGGTCGCTTTGGCAGGGCCGGCTCAGGCGTGTCGTATTGCGCTAACAGGCCCTTGCCTCCGGACTGACGACTAATCGTGGCTTTCGCGCTGTAAGAATTTGGCCCACCCGTCTCGCAGCCGTCGATGCACCCATCGGCAAACGAAAACAGCACGCGACCTTTGTCATCGATCTCGACATCGTTAAAGTCGAGCAGGTTGCGACATGGATTGCTGCCACCCTGGTTCCAGATGCAGGCCTCGCGTTGCACTGGCCCGTTCGGGCTGGCGAGCACGGTGGTCCAGCTGGCGCCGCCATCGTAAGTGTGCGCCGCGTACCCGTACCAGACTCCCTTGAAGTTTGCGTCTTCGTGATTGCCGCCGGTGGTGGTCCCGATAAAGACAACCGCGGCGCGATTGGGATCTCCTGCGACGGCCGAAGAGAACACTGCATTCTTGATTCCGTGAGTCGTGCCGAGATCAACCGGCGTGCTCCAGGTGGCGCCACGATCACGACTGACCGCAACAAAGATGTGATTGTCGGTTGGCGCACCACCGGGGACCGGTCCGGTGAACGAGAAGTAAACGGTTCCGTCAGAGGCAATACCGATGGAAGGATCCAAAATGCCTGAGGGCGGCATGCTGCCGGGGATCTGGCGGACAGTCCAGGTGGTCCCGCCGTCAGTAGAGACCGCCATGCCCTGCTTCCCGTTGCATCCGCGGTTCGGCAGATACACGGTTCCGTCGGGCGCGACTTTAACGTGACCATGAATGCCGCCGCATCCCGTGACCGGGCCGGCCGACACTGCCTGGTAAACCGGAGTTGAGCGGCCAAAATTCAACCCGCCATCGTCACTGCGCGAGCAAAATGCCGTCACGCCAGCTTGCGCGCAGTAGTAAACAGCCGACCCTTTGTTGAGTGGGTTACTGAGAGCCGACAACAAGGCCGGGTATGGCCCTCCGCCGACCGTCTGATGGTCATAGCTGCCGTCGGGCGGATTCAATTGCGCCGGCGTCCAGGTCGCACCGTCGTCGTCGGTGTAAGCCATCAAGCTGTTCAGGCCGATCAAGACCGGCGAAGCGGGCGGCACGACGCTGTTCAGTTGCGAAACGAAGGTGCGATTGGTCCGCTGGTCAGTGAAGATGATCGGATCGAGTGACTTCTTGCTCGTGCCGATGAACGAAACGTCTTCCCAAAGGGCGGGCCCTGCTTCCGGAATCGAATTCAGCGGTTCGCGACTTTCAGGAAATGTGACGCGCAGAGTTTGCAGACCGGCGATGTACATCACGCGCTTGGTGACCATGTTGAAGCCGAGCGTCGGCTCGCCTGCGTTCTCGCCAATGGCCGCGGGCGGCTGATACTCGTGATAGCGGGGCGGAATCACAGGCGGGCCGGGTGTTGGCGTACCAATCGGTCCCGGTGTCGGCGTACTCACAGGATTCGGAATGACGGTGTCGTCGGTAGTGAAAGTTCCTCGATAGGTATAAGGAGCAGTCGCTGGGGCGGACGGATCGTCGAAAGGACAAACTTCAACTTCGTAAGTGCCGGCCGGAATGCCGCCCGGAGCTTCATAAGTCGCGCTCTCGGGACTCGTTCCGGTGTCGTTTGAGTTCAATCGATCCCCGGATGGGCCGTACAGGTTGAGAACGATATCGTTGCTCGGAACATCAGCAGTGGCGACCGCGACGATTCGCGTCTTGCCCGCCGGAATGGTGAACTTGTGCCGCGGGCCGCAAGCCTGCGGATTCGGCACGTCACTGTAGGTGCCGTTGAATGGCGTCGTCTCGGGACCCATTGGCGTTGGCGCAAGCGCACGCGTTGTACGATTTGCCAGGGACGCCGCTGCGCCCGGTTTTAACCCCGGACCTGAGGCAATGCTGCTTCTTACAATAGGCGTCGCACAAACGACGGCGGCAAGAACACTGATAACCAAACCGGCTGCTAACTTGTGATTTTGAATCCTTCGCATCTCGTTAGTTCTCTCCTCTTTCAATGACTAGCCGTGGTCGGCCCTCGTCTCCAAATTCACGCGGAGCGTAACCGCAGCAGGTTGAGAAAAACTTGAGCCGCTAGTAGGTGAAGAACGAGGACATCGCGTAAGGAAAAATTCGGAGAACGGAAACACTTTCGCAACGTGAAAGAACGCCAGCGGGCCAGCGGACGACGGCCTGCCGGCCAGTAAAAAAAGCCCGCCGCGCGACTTCATCAGCCACGCGGCGGTGAGTTTAGCGAGACGAACTAGTTATTCGCGGCTAAGAACAGCCCCGGAACGCTTCGACTTCGACGATGCGGCTCCAATTGTTGCGTGATGCGTTGACCACGACCCGAATTTTCGAAGTGGCGATAGCGGGGAATGTGAAGACGCGTTTCGCTTTATCATTGCCGGTGACACTGCCGTTCGGCACCGTCACCCATTGCTGCCCATTCCAATACTGCACGTTGAAATCCAGAATTCCTTCGCCGGTAGCCAGCGTTGCTTCAGTGGGTTCGCCGGCAAACTGCCAATTGTTCTGTAACGTGTAGACATTGATTTGACTGATGGTTTCGATGCCCGCGAAGCTGACTTCCAACGTGTCCGGATAGGCGTCTCGGGTTCCATCATTCCACCCGCCAGTCGCTGTGCCCCATGTGTTGCCGGTTCGGTCTCCATTGATTACGGCACTCGCGGGATATAAACCGCTGCCGTGAATAGTCGAGGCGAGCGCACTCGCGCCATTAGTAACCAGCGCCACATTCACCGGTGGCAAGGCCGCCATCGGCGTATTGCGACTGGCCGTGGTGACTTCCTCTCCGGGCGTCGTGTAGCTGATGGTGGGGATGCCATTACCGTTCAGCACGATTTGCATGAAGTCGAGGCGTACATTTCCGACGACGTCTACCAGCTCTTCCTCCCAAACCGGCGACGCGCTATCTACTCCGGTGCCGCGCAAGTAGACGACGTTACCGCGGCCTTCTCCGGCGTCCTCGAGCAGGCCGATGTGAAGTGTTCCGCAATCAACGACAAAGAACTGATCCGCGCCTGAATCTGCGCGACCGGCATTTCCCCAGCGCGGCAGTGTGTGGACATAAGCGATGCTCTCGCCCTGGTTGAAGCTTACGCACAGTTTATTTCCGTGAAGAACGTAAAGCGTTCCTTTGTTGTCAAACGCGGTGTGCGTCACGATGTAATCCGAAGCCGGACCGCCCACGAGCGGATGCTTGACACCAGTCCAGGTCCCGCCGAAATTATCTGTCTTACAAATGTAGAGGTTTCCACTGGCTGTCTCAGACCAATAGAACTTCCGGTCCGTGCCCCAACCTCCGTGGCGCCCTGATTTCATCTTCGCGAAATTTGAGTTAGCAATCCGAGTGTCGCCCGGTGCGGTCGGATCGTGAGCGTTCTGCTGACAGACAACGTGTTGCGGATCCGCGTACCCGGCCAGAGGCGTCTGAATCGGCCACGTCAGTCCGCCATCAAAACTAAACAGCACGACGGACCCGATCCGGTACCAGCCCGCCATCACGTAAGGTTCATCGGTCGGCAAGGGTGCGCCCGGCCGCATGTTCGCGAGCGGTCCCAGGTAACCCCATGACTGATCGTTAGCCGGAAAGGCAACCGGTATTTGCGTCGTGACCCAGGTCTCACCGGCGTCGTCGCTATGCGCCGAAACGCCCTGAGCGAGTTCAGTCCCGAAAAAGACGACATCGTTTCCCCACGCGTGCATGTCTCCTTCAATACCGAACGGAACAGACACATCCACGGGCGGGTATTTTCTGACCCAGGTATTTCCGTTATCTGAACTCTTCAGGATTTTGTTTCCGTTAACGAGAACCGGCAAAAGCAAAAAAGTGTTGGCGCCTGACGCGCCGAGATTTCCTTCGCAGCACTCGCCGTGATACCTGATATTCCAGTTCGGTGAGAGCGGCGGAAGTGGAGGCGGCGGATCAGAGGAAATTACGTTTGCGACGGCGTGATATTGATCGGCGGGGTTCCCGGTGAAATACACGACGCGAACGGTGAAGACACCGGTTCCGTCCATCGACGGATTAATGTCTGCCACTTCCATCGTGGACGGGGCGCCTCCGGTGGACGAGTCGATTATGGGTCCGAGGTTGTTTGTCTTGTGAATATAAACGTCGTAATCGTTGGCCAGCACCACCCACGAGACGCTGATTTGAATACTCTTGCCCACCCAGTCGGCCGGCGTTCCGCCAACCGTGAGCGTGAACGTGTCGCAATTGACACCTTCCACGCACGTCGCTTCACCGTTTGAAGTACCACCCACGGCCGTGCCATCCCACATCAACGGCGGCGACGCCGGTGAGATCGTCCCGGTGCCGGGATTCGCGGCGCGCGAACGGAAAACCGAAACAAAGACTAGACCGCCGATCAGGGCGGTAACCGGTAAAAGCCAAAACCAACGAGCCCTGCGCCCACGTAGTTTCTCAAACATTCCTCGTCTCCTTCGTGTGTTTGAAAAAACCCCGAAGGGATCCCGAGACTTCGGGATTCCTCCGGGGGGTAAAGAGCGGTTCTCGGATAGCCGAGGGCTCGCTCATGATGCTGGACAACCCCAGGCCTCGACTTCGACCAGGCGGCTCCAATTATTTCGCGAGTTCGTAATCACGACGCGAATCTTTGTCGTCGTTACCGGAGCGAACAGGAACTGCCGCCAGGCTTTGTCGTTACCGGTAACGGCGTTAATCAGAATCCACTCAGAGCCGTCCCAGTACTCGACCGTAAAGTCGAGAATACCTTCCGCGGTCGCGTCAGTGTCCTGGGTTACTGGCGCCCCGCTCTGCCAATTGTTTGGGAGAGTAAAGACATCGATTTCATCGATGTGCTGCGGCGCTGAAAACGTAAGTTCGAACGTGTCGGGATAAGCCGCACGCGTGCCGTCATTCCAGCCTCCGTTAGTGGTGCCCCAGCTCACGCCGGTGCGGTCGCCGTTAATCACGGCGCCGACTGGATAACTGCCACTCGAGTGACTGGACGACGCCGCCGGCGTGGCCGACAAAGCCACATTCGATCGGGCGCAGTTATTATTGACGGCAACATCGACAACGTTGCTGAAAGGGCTGGGCGCCGACACGCCGCCCAGGTCATAAGTACTCCGCACGCGGTAGCAGTAATTCCCGGTCGGCTTGTTGGTGATTAAATGAGTCGTGCCGCCGGTCGTAATCACGTCCGCAAAAACGGTCGCCGTCAACGAGATGTTATCGATGTACCAGCCGGCTTGTTGACCGATATTGAGTTGGTCACTGGTCATCCGGAAACGCACCTTGATCGACTGTCCGGCAAACTGGGACAAATCGACGCTGCGCGTTCCTTCGAAGACATCGGCCGGAGTCAAAGCACCCGGAGGGCCGGTGTACCTGATGACCGGCACAAACACGTTACCGCCGTCGGTGCTTACTTCAACATGGCCGTAATCGAACCCGTCCTCCAATCCTTGCCGAGTGGTCAACGTAAGTAATGACGACGCACCCGGCGGAATCGCAATTGCCGTCTTCATCGTCAGCGTTTCGTCCTGCGACGAGGTATCCGGAATGTAATAAGAGAGACTGTTGTCCGACGGGTTGACCTGCGAACTCCACTGTCCGCTGCTGATCCACTTAGCATTCTCAGCTGCCACCAGCGGGGCCTCGGCATCATCGCTGAAAACCGGTCCGCAACTCGATGACTCCTGCAAAAGGTCTGGGCCAACAGCACCGGCTGGCCGCACCCAATTCAATGTGTAAGAGCCGTCCGTGTCCGGATTTTCGTAGTCATTGCCGACTGAGAGGGCCGGCGGCAAAAGCGGAGTCGCGAACGGAGCCTCCCAGATTCCCCGTCCATGTGTCGCGATGCGCAGGACCCGATGCGCATTCTGCAAAGCCATGTCAAAAACTGCGACGCGCGGCAGGCCAGTACCGTAAGGCGCCCAGCTTGTGCCGCCGTCAAACGTCGCGTAAACACCGATGTCGGTGCCGGCAAACAGTGTGTTGGAATCCAACGGGTCTACGACGAGCGCGTTCACCGGCACGTCCGGTATGCCGTTACCCGCGGCTGTCCACGTTGGGACTGGAGAATTAAGATCAGTTGTTTTCCAAACGTGCTGACCGGCGGGCACGCCGTATCCGCCGAACGTTACCCAGGCAGTGAACTTGTTGTTGGGATCAATCAAGACGCGGCCAACCGGTCGTGTGGTGGTCGTGCCCGGCTGTGGGCCCGGGAATGACGCACTGGTCACGTTAGTCATCGGGTTAGCTCCGGTAGTCGTGGCGAAAACTTTTCCATTTCGCAACCCGACAATCCGCACATTGTCATCTTGCGGAGATATGCCGATGGTAGTCAGCACGCCGGCCGTCAGCGCGGCCGGATCAAATTCCTGACTGGCGAGCGACATCGCGGTTCCGGTCGTAGAGCGATAGAGGCGGTCGGTACCAAAGTAAACCGTGTTCGGACTTCCCGGACCGAGCGCCATGGGGGCATAGAACAGCACGTGATCCGTGCAGGCGATCCCATTCGATCCGCAGTTGAACCTGGTCCACGTGGCGCCGGCATCAGTGGACCGCTCCCAGGTAATCTGGGCGCCCGTCTGGTTGTAGAACGTGTGATACATAGTGACCTGTGTTGTGTTCACGGCGTTCTGATCGATCAAGGCGTAGCCACCATCACCGGCCTGGGTGCGCGTCCAACTCCCGTCCGGCCTTCGCAGTTCGGTGCCGTTGTCTTGTGTGCCGCCGATCATGAACTCGCGATCGGTGGGATGAAGCGCGAGCGACTGGAATTGCGTCGCACTGAAACTCAGGTTACTCATCGACGTGAATGAAGCACCGCCGTTTGTGGACTTGTAGATTCCACCGTCGGTGCCCATATAAACGATTTGTGGGTTCGAGGGAGCAAACACAGCGACGTGATTATCGGCGTGCACCCCGAGCGCCGAATCACCGAATGAAGCGCCGCCGTTTAGCGACTGGGCAATCAGTCTTGAACAGGCGCTGGTCACGTTGCCGCCCAGCAGTACGTTTTGCACATTAGTCGGATCGACGGCGATCACGATGTCGTAGAAGCACTGTCCGCCACAGAATCCCTCGCCGGCGGGCAGAGGGACCCAGGTCACGCCACCGTCCACTGATTTTCTTAGCTGGCCCGCCTGTCCGAGTGCGGCGCACGCGGGATTGGTCGCCGCGCCACCGGACGCCGCATAAACGGTCGTCACCAGCCCCGTTTTGTTAATCGCAAGTTCAGCGCGACCAGCGTTGGCGCCCACCGCCGCGTCCCCGATTACGAGCGTATTAACGAAGGTCGGGGTTGCCGCGAGCGCGTTTGTCGATCGCCAGACGCCACCATCGTTCGGAGCATTCGATCCGAGGATTGTCACAATCAAGTTGTTAGGGACGTCGGGCTCAAACACCATGTCCATCACATTTCGATTGCCGCTGGTGTCCGGAGCAACGCTGCCGGCCGTCGTCACGGTCAGCTTTTGAAACGTAATATCGTTGAGCGCGGCAGTTGCGTTGTTTGAGCGATAAAGTCCCCGGATCGCCAGGGGCGGAACGAAGTTCGCCACGGAGCCGCCGCTCGGATTGCTGCTGGTTCCCTGTGCAGTGCCCACGAACACCGTGCCCGGGTCTGTCGGATGAACCAGGATCTTGCTGATCGCCCGGCCGGTGAAAGCAGTCGTTCCCGGAATGCCGGTCGTCACCGGAGGGTTGATCGGTCCGGTAAGGTCTGCCGAAGTCAGTGCGTTGTTTATGCGATAAAGCCCGACGCCGAAAAAGCTGTCGGCTGACAGTTGAGGTTCGCCCGTACCGACGTAAACAATCGTAGGATCTGAGGGAGCGATCGCGACCGCGCCAATCGCGAGTGATTCGGCCGCGTCGAATATCGCTCGCCAGGTATTCCCACCATCGAGCGATCGATAGAGTCCGCCCTGGGCGGTACCGGCAAACACGATGTTCGGATTTGTCGGGTGTATGGCGATGGCGGTGGTGCGACCGCTGACCGGCGTTTCAATTTGCTCTGTCTGACCGTTCGGGATTGGCGCTGGGCCAATCGGCATCCATTGCGGCATGGCCGGCGGTGGAGTTGTTTGCGCGGCACTGCTTTGTGCGGCCGCCGCCTCGAATGCCTCCAGCAAGGCAGTCTCCTGACGCGCCATTTCTCGCAAAGCTTTCTGTCGCTCAGTGACCGCCAGCGGAAACCCCGGCAGTAGGCCACGCAGCATTCCGATGTGGTCTGCACGCGCAATCATGTACTGCTCTTTATTGAAAATGCCCCGAGATTCCGCGGGAGGCAGGTCCGGATCCGCTTCGTTGCGAGTGGACGGATTCTGACTCCGGGTGGTTAAACCCGAAAAGACCACTGCCAGACCAAGCACTGAGAACAAACCTAGAAAAGCAAGTTTTCGATGTCGCACAAACCTACCCTCCCTCGCGAATCTCGTAGCGTATGTTGTCGATTAAAACCACGTCGCGTTCGCGCTGGACTAGGGCGGACAGCCCCAGGCCTCGACTTCAACCAGACGACTCCAATTGTTTCGAGCGTTGGTGATAACGACGCGAATTCTGGTCGTTGCCACTGGCGCGAACGTAAATTGTCGCCACGCTTTGTCGTTGCCAGTTACGGCGTCAATCACCACCCATTGCGCGCCATCCCAGTACTCAACGCTAAAGTCCAGAATGCCTTCGGCCGTCGCCTGCGTTGACGGAGTAACCGCTGGGCCGTTGCGCCAATCATTTTGCAGCGTGAAGACATTGACCTCGTCGATTCGCTGCGAAGTAGCAAACGCGAGTTCGAACGTGTCGGGATAGGCTGCGCGGGTGTCGTCGTTCCACCCGCCATTGGTCGTACCCCAACCGACGCCGGTGCGGTCGCCGTTAATTACCGCCGCAACCGGATAACTGCCACTAACGTGAGTGGAAGATGCCGTCGGGGTGGCCGCGAGCGCAACGTTGGTTCGGGCGGCGCACGTGTTAAGTGGACAATCGGCAAGGTTGTTAATGGCGACGTTGTCGATGTACCAGCCGCTTTGCGGGCCACCGCTCGTGCCCACATCGGAGGTCATCCGAAAGCGGATATAAACGGGCGAGCTGTTCGGATTAAGAGGTCCGCCGGCAAAAGCGCGCAGCGAGATCTTTGTCTTGCTCATTGAACGCGAGCCGGTAAACGCGCGCCGTCCCTGGAGCGGTGACAAGAAGGCTGCTCCTTCTATCGTGCCGTCGAGTTTCCCGTTGTACCCGTTCTGAATCATGTGATTGCCCAAATCAAAAGTGGACGTATTGTCCGGGAACGGAGTGGAATTGAAATTCGGCGCGCCAATCGCAAGTTCAATGACGCCACCGTCGAAACTGCCTTCCGTAAAGAAGAAGCTATCGAATTCCATCACCGCATCTGCGGTCAGCGTGAACGGTCCCATGACGGCAGAAAAATCGCTGGGCGCACCGTCGCCGGTTCCCGGGTTCTCACCGGGATTGAAATCCGGCGCGTACATTCCCGAGCCGCCAAAATTGGCGTGTGGCACCCGTTGGAATATGGCCAGCGCTTGGTTTGGCGTTGCCGAATCCTGAAGTGGCGGAGTAAAGCGATTGTTTGCGGCGGCTGTCTCAAAGTTCTCGGTCGCAAACATTGCGGAAGAAGTGTTTGGCGAAGTAGGCGCGCTCCAACGCGCGACTGCGTTGCCCAGGTTGTTCGTATCGAGACGGCCGTTGTTTCGATCACGGGCCTGCACAATGTAGTAGTAAGTCTGATTGCGCTGTAGACCTGTGTTAGTGAACGATGTTGCTGTGATGTCGCTGGCAATACGATTGGCCGCAGATGGTGTAAAAGTAGGCGCCTCTGTTCCATCGCCTTGTGCCACGGAACTCACGCGAAAGATATCGTAAGCGATGTCTGCATTTGGATTGATAGAAGTTGCCGGCGCCCAGTTGAGCGTCAGACGATCGCATTCCTGCGTATCGAGAACTTGCGCCAGGCCCGCGAAGACCGGATTGGCGTTAGCACCAGTCTGGACGGTCGGCACCGGGCTCGGGTTCACAACCGGCGTACACTGCGAGAATTTGAAACTGCCGATGCGCGTGCGCCATGGCGCGCCCGGGTTGGTCGTTCCTTCCGCCCCGTAATACTGATTTACGTACCAGAAAGTACAGTCGTCAGTCGGATCAATCGAGAGGTGCGTATAGTCGCCCCAGCGGCTTGCGGGCGGCAGATAGAGACCAACGTTCTGCGCGCCGGTTCCGGCCCACAGTTGCGCTTCGCCCTGGCCAAAAGCGTTCAATGGATCAGTCGCCAGCCGACCGGCATAAGCCAACGAAGGAAATGTTGCTGCCGAGGAAGTGCTGTAACCAGCCGCGATGTTGCCGTCGTTGTCCATCGCGATGCTGCCCATCCATCGATATAGCGCATCAGTAGGCGCAAAGGTGCTCTGTTGATGAATTGTCGGTGATGAACCAGGGCTACGAACTTCGTACCAGCGCACCCCGATGCGCGCATCCGCGATCACGCTGTGGCTCGCGACCAGCGATTCATGAGTGCCGAAATTTCGATAAACCAAACGAAACATAAGCCGGTCGCCGAGCACATCGAGGGTATAAGGACTACCGAGTTGCGGCGGACACGTTCCCACTCCGCGAATGCACTGTGGCGGATTCCACATCGCCACTGGCAGAATTGCGTTGGGTTGGCCATCGAGCCCGAATTTTGAGTTTGTCGGGTTTGCCCAATCCACCCGGAACTCCCAGATGCGCAAAGCATCCGGCCCAAGGGACGGCGTGTTTATTTCCGAATCTATTTCGGCGAAGTAGTTGGGTGCCCCCGCCGGCGGCAGGTTCCATCCGTCCAGGTCGGACGGCAACATGCCACCGAAAGAGCTGTTGACGGTCGATAGATCAAAGTACACCATGCGCGCCGGCTGGCCGGCCAGCATCTTGTCGCGCTCGAACGCGAAGACTCCCGCACCGGTAGCGCCCTCGAATTGATTGCTGGTCATGTAGTAGCCGTCCGGCCAAACTCCGAATTTCGGATAATCATGAAAAACTGACGTGCCGCCGACGTTGAAGTCATACACGTGATAGGCACCGGTCGGATCCGCAGTCTTAGAAATCGCGATGCACTCGTGATAGTCGGGCCCGGCGGTGAACTGACTGATCAGCCAACGATCCGAAAGCTGGTCGTGGAGCACGATTGGGTCACCGTCATTGAGTTGTTTGCACGGCGGATTCCCGGGCAACGTTGAAAACAAGGCGTTGATTTCAGTCGGACCGGCGAGCACAGTCCCGGTCTTGCTGTAAACCGCGAACGAGCTGTTCACGGCTTCGACGTAATGATTCGGCCCAACATCACCGGTTGGATCCGGCGGAATGCAATTGCCGCAACCGCCCGCCTGGTTAATTCCTTCAAAGGTGCCCAGCGGAGCCGCAATCGCCAACGCGCCTTGCGCTTTCTGCTGCACTGGATCAACGACCGGCAGTTTGACCGGCGTCTGCCGTTCCTTGATCCGGCGTGGCCAATTGGTTTTGTACGTTGTCACCAGCTTGGGCACCTTCACCGGCAGAGATGCAGCGGGTGCTGAAGTCGAATGCGACACGGCCCATTTAACCGTCGGTTGGAAACTCGCCGGGTCCTGCGCGCGTGCTCGAGACTTGGCCGCGGACTTCGCCGCCGGCCTTCTCGGCACCGACGAATTTTGAGCCAGCGAATGCTGGAGCAGGACCAGCGTTGACGTGAACAGCGCTATTGCCAGGGCCAGTAGCACGAAGCGTCGTGGTTGCTGCGCGAGTATCTGCTTGATCGTTCGCATCTTCTGCTTCATTCGGGTCATCTCCTTCTCAACGGCGTCCAGCGCCCTCCGGATTCGTCACACACGTCCGGTCAAAAAGCCGCGCGACAATCGCTCTGATCCGTTAGAGCGACATGAATCGCCAGGTCTGGTTGAGGGGGATTGCTTGATCGCCGCTCGGCCGCAAACTCGATGGGCCGAGCGGCGTTGACTGAAAATGATTACGGTCCGCCGGGGCCGATCGCCTCGACTTCCACCAAACGGCTCCAGTTATTCCGCGAGTTGTTAATGACTATGCGAATCTTCGTCGTCGTGACTCCCGCGAAGATAAACTGACGCCAGGCCTTGTCATTGCCGGTGACGTTACCGCCGGGAATCGTCACCCACTGCTGACCATTCCAGTACTGGACATCAAAGTCGATGATTCCTTCGCCCGTGGCCAAAGTCTCGAGCGTCGGCACCCCGGCGTTGTGCCAGCTGTTCTGCAACGTGATGACGTTGATTTCATCGACAAGTTTCGCCGCAGCGAAATTGATTTCGAGAGTGTCCGGATAGGTCGAACGAGTGCCGTCGTTCCAGCCGCCGTTCACAGTGCCCCAATTGTTGCCAACCCGATCGCCATTGATGACCGCGGAGGCTGGGTACAAACCGGTGGGATGACTGCTGCTCGCGGACGCCGTTCCGCCGTTCGCGGGTAAGGCATAATTCGTTCTCACGTTTGTCGCCTGGATGATGAACGTGCGCGATTCAACCGGCGACATCGCGCAGCCGCGACTGTTCTGCCGAATGTAAACGGTGTGCTGGCCGACAGTTGGATTCGGAAAAGTGTGCGTCCATGAGCCGTCCAGGTTCGCCGGAAGGGTAGTCGGATTGGTGAAGTTAGGATCGTCGAGCGATAACTGCACCGTACCATCCAGTTGCAAACCGCCGCCCACAACGTAAGTAAACGCGCCGCTCGCGTCCACCTTCAAAGGCAGGCTGTTTGGATTGAAAACGTTTTCGCACGAGGCGGGCGGATCCGGGCACGGCGTTGCCGCCAGCGGTCCGCGCTCAGACATTGCGTAGCCGGTGACACTTTTCAGCAGCGCACCGTTCGGCGGACTGCCGACCAGGCTCCGTGGAATCGTCAGCGTGATTGTTCCCGGGGCGGTGTTGCTGACATTCACCGTCACCGATGTCGAGTCGACGAGATCGGGGTTGTAGGTAATGAATTTCTTCGAGGTAGCTGAACGCACCACGCCCAACGTTCCGGTTCGTCCAACCGGCACGCCGCCGCGAACCTCTGCGGCGACCCAAAACACTTTGTCCACAGGGTCGGCAACATTCTCGTCGTAGTCCCATTGCGTCAAGTAAAGCAGGCCATCACCGCCTCCGGTTCCTGTCGCAGTTGTGAGACCGGCGGTAGTCGCGTCCGCGACATGCATCTTCACGACAATGTTTGTCGCGGTGTCCGTGATATCGACTTGACGAAGATCCAAAGCAGGAACGTTGTTGCCAATCGTGGGCCCGTGATCGGGGAATCGTCCATCACCCGATTCATCCTTGTCGAAAGTACCGGCCGGCAGAGTGTGCGTACCGGAAACCGCGACTGGCGAACCCTGAGTAAAGACCGCGCCGCTATCCGGCGATGTGATCCCAACTGTGCCCGGCTCGGCAACATCGCCAACGGACGCCAGCAAGCTCGGCCCACAAATCTGTTTGCTGAACATCACGTACGGCGCGCCGGTCACTTGCGCGTTAGCGGCGGTGACGGCCGATTGATTGGTGTTGTCGTTCCAGGTAATCATCGCTGCACCGCGGTGATCCATAGTGATCGAAGGAAATTCGAGGAAGCTGCGGTCACGCGAACCAGGCGGAACGGCGAGGTCGCAGTTCAGACCGATAAGGCAAATTTCGCCGAAGTGAATGTTGTGCTCGTTGACTTTGGTGTAGGTCCAACTGGGGCTCGGATCGAGCGCATTCAAAGACTGGCCCATGTAAATGTCCCAGCGATTGTTCACGCTGGTTGAGTTGCTCGCCTGTGACCCCCGATACCAAACTACAGCGACACGACCCGGATCACCGGCGATGACCCACGGCATGATGATCGTGCCCGTGCCGGGATCGCCACTGACGGGACTGACGCGCTTCGCGGCAGACCAACTCGCGCCGCGATCAGTGGAAGTGGACATGAAGATCGCACTGGCGTTTGACCAGGTGACATACAGATGACCGGCGTTGTCGACTGCTGGAACTGGAAAGACCGTTGCAACCGCGCCGCCCGGAGTCCCGACAGTCAGGTCAACGACCGTCGGGTTTGCCCCGGTATCGGGATCCTGAATCCGGAACATCTTGAGAGTGCTCCCCGAGTAATACATCTGATAACCAAGAATGTAGTTCGTGCCCCCGATGTTCCGTTTGGTCTTATCCATCACCAGCGGCCCGGATTGAGTTACGTTGCCGATTGTCTGTGGCGCAAGCCATGTCTGGCCCCCATCGCGGGTGCGGTTCAAATGAAAGTTTTGAATCGTCGGAATCGACTGAAAGTTCCTCGCCGTCATGTATCCGCGACCATCGCCAAACGCGCCACTCCATTGCCGGTCGTCCGTAATACCCGTCAAGTCGGCAGGGCCGATGCATGAGAGCGGGTTTACCTGGCTAAATGTGTTTCCGCCATCGCTGGAGACGGCAGTGCTAACGCAAGCCGCCGAAAGATCGGAATAGTAGAAGCGTCCCTGATGATCGAAGTCCTGATGCGTGTCACCGCCACCGGGAGCGGTCACGGCATCGCGCGTCACGGGCGTGCCCAGCGCGATAAACGAACGACCACCGTCAATCGATTTCCACAGCAAACTCACTGTGGTGCTCACGCCGAACGGCACCGATATGAAAGGCGAGCCGGCCGGCGTATTCGGCGCAATGGTGATCGGGGCAGCGTTAATGAAAGGCTCGCCGCTGGTGAACGAGAAATCAACCAGCGTGTTGTGACTGAAAGCAACGCTCGAACCAGGCGGAGCCTGAACCGGCGGCGCCACTGTTTTTGTGGTGCGATTTGAAATCTTTTTGGCAGTGCGCGCAGTCGTCTTTCCCGACGTTTTCGCATGCGCGCGCTTGACCCGTTCGCGTGCGCCTTGAACGACGAGGCACGGTACCACCGCAAATGACAAGAGGGTCGCCAGCGCGACGGCCATGCGAAACAGTTGACGAGCATCGGCGTGCGGTGAATATGTGGCGAGCGCCCTTTTGAACATACTCGTTCCTTTCCAAAGCGGGGAAAGCCAGTCATTCAAGAACTGAGACTTTGGTTGAAGCTCGGAATATGTGAGCTGCCGTCCCACAACGAATCCGCTGACACAGCAGCTCAACTTCTAAACATTTACTGACCGGCCGCGCCGAAGGCCTCAACTTCGACGATGCGTGTCCAGTTGTTGCGCGCATCAGTCACGTGCACGCGAATCTTCGTCGTCGAAATTGCCGGGAACGTGAAGACTCGCATCGCGCGGTCGTTGCCGGTCACTGCGCCTGACGGCACAGTCACCCACGCAGTGCCATTCCAGTACTGCACTTCAAAATCGAGAATGCCTTCAGCGGTACAGAATGTTGCCTCGGTCGGTTCGCCTCCGAGGGCCCAACCGTTCTGCAAAGTGAAGACGCGAATCTCGCTGATGGTTTTTGCTGAACTGAACGCAACTTCCAGGTCGTCCGGATAGGCGGCCCGCGTACCATCGTTCCAACCGCCATTTACTGTGCCCCAGGTGTTGCCGGTGCGATCTCCATTGATCGTCGCCGCCGCGGGATACAGGCCAGTCGAATGCGAAGTGGAGGCAGTCGCAACGCCGCCGTTGCTGCCCAACGCATAGTTGGTCAAGCCTGCGGCAGTGACCGTGACCGTGACTGTTGCTGTGTCGCTGGTGGTGTCGCAGCCTTCGGGAGCGCAGATGGTGTAAGTGAAGGTGTCCTGACCCGCGAAACCAGTGTCGGGCGTGTAAGTGATCGTCTTGTCGGGATTGATCACCGCTGATCCATTCGCCGGATCGGAGGCCGCTGTGACTGAGAGCGGATCGCTGTCGATGTCCTCGTCATTAGCCAGCACGTTGATCGTGACGGGTGTGTTCTGTGGCGTCGTCGCCGTGTCATCGTTCGCCACCGGGGGCAGCGCCTCAACCACCGCGGCGAGGGCGTTAATGCGGCCATGGCCGTAGGTGTTGTTGGGAACTTGGGTCGCCGTGTCACCACCGCAAGCCTCCGTCGTGGTTTTCTTCACGGCAGTCTGCTCGATGATGTCTTCGATCCGATCAACCTTTCCGGCAAGTCTCGGGTTCGCCGAGATCACCAGCGCCACCAGACCGGCTGCATGCGGGCCAGCCATGCTGGTTCCACTCAGACTGCCGTATTCCGTATCGCTCCCGCGCAACGCCGAACGGATGTTTGAGCCGGGCGCAGCGACGTTGGGTTTGATATAAAGCGGAGATGTCGGGTTCTCGGGATCGGCAGCAGCAGGACCACGACTGCTGAATCTCGAGGCGAGATCCGTCGTATGCGTCGTCGATCCGATGGTGAAGGCTTCCGGATAGCGCGCCAGCGGATGATAGACCGAGTTGCAAACGAGAATATGCGGCCCAATGCCCGTAAGGTTCGCGTCGCCGTCGTTACCGGCTGAAGCAACGTAAACGATGCCGGCATCACGGCTCGCCTGCAGTGTGTCACGCAGCGGATTCGGCTCGGGCGGACAGCCTTCGACACAGCCCCAGGAGTTGTTGATAACGTGCGGCGCTTTTGTCGGATCCGGACTGGTGCCGTCAACCTTGGTCGGCGCGATGAACCACTGCATGCACTCCAGATAAGAAGGAATGGCGCCGACGCCGCGACTCATGTTGCGGCAGGCGATCCATTCTGCTTGCGGCGCCATGCCGATGCGATTCGTTCCACCGTCATCACCGAGCATCGAGCCCACCGTGTGCGTGCCGTGTCCGCCGCCCAAAAGCTCGTCGTCGTCGCAGGGCTCGGGCGACGGATTACCGGGCGTGCCGCCACCGTTGCAGATATTGGCCGGGTCGGCGGGCCAGGTCCCCGTGTGAATTGCATCCTTCCAGTTGTAATCGTGACTGGCCGCCGCACCGTTCCAGCCGCGGTATTGGTTCTTCAAAGCTGTGTGCGTCCAGCGCACGCCGGTATCCGCGCCAGCCACGATGACGCCCTGGCCTTCAATGCCCATGGCCCAGGCGAGCGGCGCACTGGTGATGTTTAAGCCAGGCTCAGGATTTGGATCTGCCAGGGTTGCGGTCGCCGACGAGGAGGACGTGTTCGCGCCCGCCTGGTCTGCTCCGCTCGTGTCGTTGGGCGGAAGTTTGAGTTCGCCTTTGCCGGGGCCGTAGATCGCCCGCACTTCCGGCAGCGAAGCGACGGCCTGCAGGACTGCTATGCCGCCCTTTGCGTAAATGGTGTTAGAGATCCAGAACGACTTGTATTGGGAACCCAGCTGCTGGAGCGTCGCTTTTACATTTACTTGGGTCGCGTTCGCGGTCTCAGTCAGGCGTTGATATACGTACTGGCCCTTTTCGTCTTTAGTCGCGAGCGCACGCGCGCCACTCAGGTCCGCCTGCTGGTTCATATAGATCAGAAAATCAGTCGAACCGAGCGACGCTTTGGAAAGAACCGTCGAGTCGACCTTCGACTGCCAATTCAAATCCAGAGTCGGCGTGGATGGCGCCTTCTGGGCGCCCGAGCGTGACGATAAACTCAAGGCGCCGAAGATGAAGAGAATGAGCGCGATCGAAAATGCCGCTCTGTTCAGTTTGGTGGTTTTCATGATCGTGTTCCTCCGTCAGATCGATCTCCAAGAGAATTCGCGTTACTGTCCGCCAGGCCCAACCGCTTCAAGCTCGACAACTCGACTCCAATTGTTCCGCGACGCGGTAATGAACAGACGAACCTTCGTTGTCGTCACCGGCGCGAAGGTGAACTGGCGCCAGGCCTTGTCGTTCCCCGTAACGTTGCCGCCCGAGACGGTCACCCATTGCTGGCCATTCCAGTACTGCACGTTGAAATCCAGAATGCCTTCGGCGTTCGCCAGAGTATCCAGCGTCGGCTCGCTGCCGTTCATCCAACCGTTCTGCAAGGTCACGACGTTGATCTCGTCGATGGTCCGGGCGCTGCTGAACGTAATTTCGAGTGAGTCCGGGTATGCGTTGCGCGTGCCGTCATTCCAGCCGCCGCTCAACGTTCCCCAGCCGTTTCCGATCCGATCGCCGTTGATGACCGCGCTTGCCGGGTACAGCCCGCTCAGGTGCGACGATGAAGCGGCGATCGAACTGCCGTTCGCCGCCAGCGCGTAATTCGTGCGCGTCTGGTTGACGGCGTTGATCGTGATCGTGACCGTGCCGGCGTTCGAAGTGTTCGGACCGTCACTCGCGGTGAAAGTGAACGTATCTGTGCCGGTGTAGTTGGCGGCCGGTGTGTAGGTTAGGTTCGGCGCGGTCCCCGACAGGCTTCCGTGATCCGGCCCGTCCTGGACATTGAAAGCGAGCGCGTCGGTTTCTCCACCCTGGTCGGCCGTCAAGGTGATCGCGACCGGCGTGTCTTCATCGGTCGTGACCGATTGATCGAGAGCGAGTGGCGGCGTATTGCACGACGGAGCTGCAACCAGCAGATTCGTGAATTGAATGTCGTCAACCCACCAGCCGACGGCCTCGTCCAGGTTCAAATCGTCAGCCCGGAAGTTCCAGCGGAAGACAACTGTCTGACCGGCCAAAGCGCCCACATCAACTTCAACTTTGTCCATCACTCCATCCAGGACGCCGGGCGATCGGCCGTTCCACGCCATGCGTGCGGCAAGCGGCCCGCCGCCCATCAGGTGGTTGTAAGCGCCGCTAATGAACACGCCGCCGAGACTGGTCACGTCTGCGTACGTGACGCCGCCGTCGGTTGAGACTTCCAGGACACCGCCGTCAAAGTCCGGCTCGAGAGAGAAGCGATGCCAGAAAATTACGTGCGTCGATGAACTGATGTATTGCGGCGGCGAAATCAGCCGATCGGCTTTCTGCGCCCCGTTAACCATCGCGTTGTCGGTAAAGAACGAAAAGATCGGACTGTGCGCGGTTGGATCGGGGCCACGCGTCCAGGGCACACTTTGCGGAGCGTTCGCCGGCGTCGATACCGTGAAGCCATTCGCATCGGATTCGAAGTTCGCGTTGAAGCTTCCCGTAGGTTGCGGCGGACAGAACGAGATGACCGTGACGGTCACGGTCGCTGTTGCCGTCAGTCCTCCGTCGCTGACGGTGTAATCGAATTGGTCAACGCCGGAAAAGAACGGCGCCGGCGTATAGCGAACGCGATCGTCGGCGGTGTTGCCGGGGGTTCCGTTGTCATCGACTGCGGCAGTGCCACCCTGATCGGTGTTTGCCTGGACGCCGCTGATCGAAAGCGACGCGCCTTCCGGATCGCTGTCGTTCGTTAGGACCGGAACGATAACCGGCGTGCGGAACGGCGTTGTCGCCACGTCGTTCAGGGCCAGCGGGGGCAGCGGCTGCGGATTGATCATGAAATTCGCGTTCGATAGATCGAAGAACACGTTGCCGCTTCCCATCACGCGCACACGCGCGGTCCCGCTGGAATCAGACGGCACGGTCACGTCCTGCGACCCATCGTTGGGCACACCTGCGGCCAACACGACCGGAAACGTCAGACCGCCGTCGAGTGATAGAGAAATATCAACGTTGGCCGCGTTGACTGGCGCGGCGTTGGTGTTCGCGACATCCCAGGTGATCGTTCGTGTCTCAGCCTGGGTCCAGATTTCGCCGCCGTTTGGATAGGAAACAACGAACGGACCGGCGCCGGACGTCACATTCACCTTCATCGAGTCATAGTTGACTCCGCCACCGCCGGCGCGGTTGTCGCGCACGGTCACGCGGAACTTCAGCTCACGTGTGGTCGTCGGCAGAATCTCGCCGTAGCGAGTGGTGTTGTTCAGCAAGTCCCCGAGTCGTGGAAATGTGCGCGAGGGACTCGCGTTTGGCAGAAATGAGCGCAGGATTGGCGAACTCCCGTTGTCCGTACGTCCATCATTGCCAGGCCCCAGGTCGAATTCTTCCCAGCAGTAGGTGATCGAGTCGCCGTCGGGATCGCTGCCGTTCGCCGTCAGTGTGAATGGCGTCAGCTTCGGAATGTTGTAGTCCGCTCCGGCTTCGACCGTGGGCGCGTTATTACCGGTCGCAGTCGTGACGGCGCACGTCCCGCCATCAGAACCGATATGGTCCAGGATCTCGTCGTAACTGACGCCGTGAAAGTAGTCGTCACTATTCGGCTGCAAGTTCTGACCGGTGCAGATACCGGCGTACGCCTGAATCGTCGAGCCACTTCCGACTTCGTAAGCGGTGCTGGCGCCCTCATTACCCGAGCACGAACCACTGGTGCCGTTGAAGGTGTGATTGCCGCCGTACTGGTGGCCCATCTCGTGCGCAACGTAATCAACGTAGAAAGGATCGCCAGTCGGTTGCGGTAGCCCGGTCACGCCGCCGGCCTTTTGCACGCTGCAAATGACGCCGAGAAAAGCGACGCCGCCGCCGCCCGTCGAAACCACGTGGCCAATGTCGTAATTCAGCGGCCCGATCAGCGCGTCACAGGTCGCCTGATTCGCCGCCAGCATCTGGATGCCGTTGTTATCGACGTAGGGATCGGCCGGCGTGTTGAAGAGAATCAGGTCGTTGTTCGCGACCAGGTTCATGTGCACGGCGACTTCACGTTCATAAATTGAGTTCACGCGATTTACCGTGGGAATAATTCCGTTGGCCATGACCTCGGCCTTGTCGGGGATCGTGTCGTCGCTGTGAAAATCGCAGTACTCAAAGTCGGCCGCGAGCGCGAGCCGGTACGTCTTCAGGTTGCCGCCGTTCGGACGAGCTGCCGCGGTGAGCGATGCGGCGCTGGCCGCGCTCAACGGAGGAGCAGGCTGGCCGTTCTTGTCGAACACCTGGCATTCGAAGGGTTCCGCGCTCAGGTTTGGATAGTCGCGCGTGAAGTAGCTGATGTGATTGACTGCGTCGCCCCGGCGGAAGGGATCGATGTAGTACGTGCCTGACGGCGACAAAACGATCGCATGAAAGCCTGAGGGCGAGACGCCGAACCGGGCCGTAGCCGCGCGATCGTCAATTCCCTGTGCGCGATAGGTTTTGATTAAAGGAAACTTGGCAGCCAGCACCGGTTCCATGACCGGAGACTCTTCGGCCGCGAACCGCGCATAGCCGCCATCGGGTTTGGGAAGAGTGATTTCCACGCGCCCGGACAACGCCGCCGGCGTGAATTCCATCGGCGCGCGCGCCAGCGTCGTCTGCAATGCAGAAGTGTTAATTGAAACGGCGCGGTATTTCACCGGCGCGATTACCTGCGTACCTGCCGGGGCCACCAGACTTGAGACGTTCACCTCATTCCAAATGCGATCCGGGCTGCCCTGCGCCGCCTCAACGCCGGATGCCGGCGAGAAGGTAAAGACAGCAAACGTGGCGATCGCAGCAATTGCCGCCGTGATCGCTAATGCCCGGATTGCTTTTGCAAAGGTCATGTCGAGTCTCCCCATCGGTGCGCACGCCGCCGGCGTGCTTCTTCAACGTTTAAGGCACGCCGGAGGCGTGCGTACCCAATCCTTTAGGAACAACCGAACGCCTCAACCTCGACGATGCGGCTGAAGTTGTTGCGCGCGTTGTTCACAAGCACGCGTATCTTTGTCGTGGTTACCGCCGCGAACGTGAACGTCCGCATCACCCGATCGTTGCCGGTAACGCTGCCGTTCGGCACCGTCACCCATTGGGAACCGTTCCAGTACTGCACGTCGAAATCGAGCAGACCGTAGATCGATGTCGTCATTTCCGGCGTGGGTATCTGCGGGTTCTTGAAGTCGTCCTGCAGTGTGTACACGCGGATTTCGTCAATCGCCTTCGGTCCGTCGAAAGTGACTTCGAGCCAATCCGGGAAGACGGCGCGCGTGCCGTCGTTCCACCCACCGCCATCTCCCCAACCGACGCCGGTGTTGCTGCCGTCGATCGTGCTGGCGGCCGAATAGTTGTCGTTTGGATAAGTTGATGAAGCCGTCGCGGTAGCGCCGTTCGCGGCGAGCGCAAAGTTCGTTTCGCAGCTCGCATTCTCAACCGCGATGTAGACCTGCGCGACATTGATACTTAATGCACCGCGGTTGTCCTTGACCTGGAGCCTCGCGCGATAGATGCCGGGCGCGGTGTACGAATGGACAAAGTTCGGCGAGGACTGCTCGAGCACCGTCGAACCATCGCCAAAGTCCAGCTCGTAACTGGCAACGTTGCCGTCGGCATCGGTCGAACCCGACGCGTCGAAGGTGACATGCAAGGGCGACTGGCCATTCTGCTGCGTCGCGGCCAGGGCCGCGAGCGGCGCCTCGTTCGGTTTGCACGGCAGACTTCCGACCAACTGATAATCCGCGTTCACCGTCGTATCGGCGGCTGTATTCGCCGACCTGATGCCCGCGTCCGGTCGCGTCGCGAACGTTCGGCCGGTTAACGTGAAAAGACTGTTTCCAGCCTGAACGTTCTCAGCCTTTGAATTTGAAATCGTGATCGTGATGACGCCCGCGGTCGCGTCGTAAGAAGACGCGTCAGGAGTGCCGATCTTCACCGGCGTATTTGCGTTCGGATTAGGCACGCTGCCGTCAAGCGGCAAAGGCACGCCGAACTTGCCGTACTCGAATGCCGGAGTTCCCGTTGGGCCGGTCTTCATCGCCACGTACCAGCGGTCGAAATTATTTCGATCAGGTGCGTTCGCGGGACGGTTCCAGATGATGTACCACTCACTGCCGGGCGGGGCGACGCCGGTCGTTGACGGCGCGGTTTTGATCGTGAAGGTGAGCCTGGCCGCCGATGGATTCGCCGAATCGTAAGGTTCAGCGATGTAGATCTGTTTGATGTCGAGTTCCGGTGTGGGCGGAACATTGGGCGCCGCATCCGCCGTGTCGTCGATGACGACTGAGCCGAGCGAGCACGCAGTCACCGCCGCCGGCGGCGGTACAGCCGCCACGTCAACATTGGTGCAGAACGAACTTTCGCCGCCAGAGTTGACCGCGGTTACGAGGTACAGATAGTTCCTGGTTGGATCGACTTCGCGATCGTCGTAGTCGTGATCGTTGCCGGCCACACTCGCAAGCAGAGTTCGCTCGCCGCCAGCTTCGCGACGATAGACTTTGAAACCTGTCGTTGGCGCGCCGCCGGTATCTTGATCCTTCCAGGCGAGATGCACGCCGAGGGCATCTTTCTCAGCCTTGGTGATGAGCGGCAGGCCCGGCGCCCGTGGCTCAACCGGATCGAACTGCGCGAGCAGGCCTTTGCCGCCGGATTGCCGAGCGATAGTCGCGAGTTCGCTGAATGAATTCGGTGGACCCTGGACGCAACTGCCGACGCAACCGTCCGCGTAAGCGACGAGCACGCGGCCTTTCGCGTCCATCGTCACATCGTTGAAATCCAGAAGGTTCCGATCACCGCCACAGCCGAGACCGTTTGAACAGATCGTTCCGCGCTGCACCGGATCATCCGGAGTCGCGTTCACAGTCGTCCAGTTCTTGCCTCGATCGTAGGTGTGCGAAACGTAGAGATACCAAACTGCGTCAGGCCCCGGATTGTCCGTTCCAAGAAATGCGAACGCCGCCCGGTCGTCGTCACCGGCGACGACAACTGGAAACGCAATGTCGCGCACCGCGAACTTCGCAAACGCAACGTCCTGATCATCCGTCCAGGTCAGACCGCGGTCACGCGAAACGGCAACTCGCGCGCGGCCTTTGCCGGTTCCGTAACCGAAATAAAGCGTGCCGTCTTTCCCGATTCCTAACGAAGGGTCCCAACGGCCGGCCGCGCTGTCGGTGACTTCTCGAACTTCCCAACTCGCGCCATTGTTCGTCGAGACGGCGACCGCCTGTTTGCCGTTGCAGCCTTTGTTGGGCACATAGACCGTCCCGTCGGGCGCAACTTTCGGATGGCCGTGCAGGCCGGCGCACTGCGTCGCGTTGTACATCGGCACCGCCGGACCAAACGTCTGACCACCGTCAGCGCTCATCGCGCAATACGCGTCGGCCAAATCCTGCGAGCAGTAATAGACCGCGTGCGGGTAAAGCGGCCCATTCGGGTCGCGGGTCAGCGGCGGAGCAAACGGCCCGGCACCGAGTGATTGATGATCGACGCCTGAGTTGATGCCTGAGCCTTGCGTCTGAATCCAGTCGCCCGGACCTTTTCCATTCACACCGCCATCGTTGTCTGTGTAGGCCATCGAACTCGCCTTGCCGGCGAGCTGGGAAACGAAAGTTCGGTCGGGGCGCGTGCCTGGCAGATTGTCAGTAAAAAGAATTGGATCGAGGGTCTGCGCCGATGTCGTCGGAAAGCTGACATCCTCCCAGGTCGCTCGCTGCGAGCATTCATCGAACGTCGCGCGCAACGTTTCCAGGCCTGCGATGTACATCACCTTGCCGGTCTTCCAATTTACGCCGATGGTCGGTTCGCCTGAGTTTGTGCCTTTGCCTTTGGGCGGGTTGTAGTTCAAATAACGACCGGCGTTCGGATCTTGCGGCGGCACTGGTGGCCGCGGTTCTTCAACCGGAATACATGACGCACTCTTGCCCAGCACCGTGTAACTCGCATCCGGCGTCGGCGTGGTGTCGATGGTCGGAAAAACCGTCCCCACCAGAACGTTGACGGACTTTTGCATCGTCGCCCGCATTGCAGTCACCTGCTGTCCGGGCGCCGGGTTGCCGAACTTGTTCTTGCGAATGCCGATGACAATTGTTCCGTCCGGGAAGTAATCGCTGTCTTCCGGAACCCCCAGTGAACGCAGCGTGCCACCCGCGCCGCGACTGTCGCCATAATCAAACGAGATCGCTGCACCGTCGCCGGAATTCATCGCGACGTACCAGGCGACGCCGCCGAAAGTGAAGCTGAAACGCCAGACGGCATTCGCGGGCACCGGATTCAGGTGCGCTACCTTCATCTTGAAGACAAGCTTTTCTGTGTTGATGTAGCGGTAATCTTCGCCGACCGAGATCGACTGGATGTCGAGCTGCTGGTTCTCGCCGGCGGGTGCGCCGGTCTGGTCGTTGGCCGGATCAGTTTTCAGCAAAGTAGTTGCGGAGACACAAGGGTCAGGTAACTGTGCCGACGTTCCGACTTTTGAACTCGGCAGCGACGCGATCAGCGTCACCGCGAGCACGAATCCCACGACAACCAAAACGCTACGCAGACCTTTTGTCTTCACTCTCATATGAATCGCTCCATCGGTACGCACGCCTCAGGCGTGCTGCTTCATCGGTACAGCGCGCCCGGCGTGCATAGCAAAAGTGTCTCGGCCCACCACATTTGTGATGGGCCGAGTTGTGGTTCTCTCAGTTGCAGCCTTTCGCTTCGACTTCCACGATGCGGCTCCAATTATTTCTCGCGGCGGTAACCACGACGCGAATCTTCGACGTCGTGACCTGCGGGAACTGGAAGACACGCATTGCTTTGTCATTACCGGTCACGCTGCCGCCCGGGACTTGCACCCATGCGGTTCCGTTCCAGTACTCAACGGTGAAATCGAGGATGCCCTCGGCCGACGCCGAAGTGGTTTCGGTCGGCTCCACTCCGTTCTGCCAGTTGTTCTGGAGCGTATAGACACTAATCTCGTCGATCGTTCGGCTCTGGCCGAAGTTCACTTCGAGCGTGTCGGGCCATTCGGCGCGCGTGCCGTCGTTCCAGCCGCCGCCAGTGTTCCAGTCGTTGCCGATGTGATTGCCGTTAATCGCGCCACTCGCCGGGTATGCGCCGCTCGAGTGCGAACTGGTCGCATCGGCGATTGACCCGGCCGCCGCCAGCGCGATGTTCTGCACCGTGCAGGCGACGAGTTCCGTAGTAGCACTGACCTCATTGCTGTACGGGCTGGGAATGCCTGCATAGGTCGTGCGGGCGCGATAGCAACGCGTGCCGTTAGTGCGTCCGTTAACCAGGAACGACGTCACGTCCGCATTCACCAGATCGACCCAGCTGTTGCTCTCGATAAGAATGTCATCGACGTACCAGCCGTACTGCAGGAAGAAATAGAAGTTCGACTGGCCCAGTGCGTAACGGAACCTCAGACGAATCGTCTGGCCGCTATACGGCGTCAGGTCGAGCGCTTGCCGCGTCAAGCCTTCACTGGCAAACGCGTCAGCACCCGTGTCGGGCAGGTCGCCCATTGGACGCGCATTGGTGTAGATCGCCGTCCAATTCACGCCGTTGTCGGTTGAGATTTCGACGTGACCACGATCGTCATCCTCGTTGAAGTACCACTCAGAGAAACTCAGGGTAGTAATTCCTGACGACGGAATCGCGATCGGGTTGTCGTAAGTAAGCGTCGCGAAGGTGTTCTGAGTTTCCTGTTCGGAAACCGGATTGGCCCAGAACGATGGATTGTTAACATTGGGCTTGCCTGTCGCCGACGCTTGCCACATCGGCTTGACCGGCTCAGTAGCCGGACCATTCGCGGCCGTCCAACCGGCTAGACTGCTGCCATCGTTGGTCAGGAGCGGCTCACAGATCGAGGACTCCTGCAGCACGTCGGGCCCAGTCGCAGTTCCCGGTCTCACCCAATTGAGCGTGTAATTGCCATCGGGATCCGGATTTTGATAGTCCCCACCGAGCGAAAGTGTCGGCGGCGCAAGCACCGCGCATTGATAGACGCGAATGTTGTCGATGTACCAGCCGTCAACGCCGTTACAGCCGTCCTGGCTGGAGGTAAATCGCACTGCGATCGTCTGGCCGGGATTGGTCAGATTGCGCAGGTTGATGATCGTCGTTCCCCACGATCCTGGAGGTGAACCGGATGGTTGACCCACATTCGTTCCGGTCCATGCATCTTCTCCGGCGTTGGGATTGGTATTGCCGTCGATGACGCTGGTCAACGTGGCGTTCGGACCGTTGAAGATATAGTCGCTCTCTGGAACAAGCTGGAAGGCGCCACCGTTGACGCTGACTTCCACCTGAGTACCGTCGTAACCGGCTTCGGTCGCGATGTAGTGATCGAACCTCAGCTCAAGTTCCTCGGCATTCGCCGGGATGTTGATTGTCGGGCTGGTAATCGTGTATTGACCCGAGTAGTCACCTCCGGGTGTGCATGTGCCGCCGCCATCGCCTCCCAACCCAGGATTCGGCCCGTGCATCGCATTGCCCGCACCGCCACCGGCTGGAATCGTCGTGGTGAGATTGAAGTTCCGCAGCCGCTGTTT
>DASUTF010000288.1:0-9942 GCA_036374695.1 Pyrinomonadaceae bacterium | reverse complement strand
TTATTCATATTGCGGCACTTTGTAAATGCAAATTCCTTTACATCGCCAGTCCACCATCGACCTGAATCACCTGTCCCGTGATGTAACGCGCATCTTCTGACAAAAGGAAGCAGGCGATGCGGGCGACTTCGTCGGCTTCGGCGAAACGGCCGAGCGGAATCTGCTCCATTATTTTCGTTTGATAACTTTCGTCGAGACCGCTGGCCATGTCCGTGGCGACCATGCCGAGGGCCAGCGCGTTCACGGTGACCTTACGGCTGGCAACTTCGCGCGCCAGCGCCTTCGTCAATCCAATCATGCCGGCTTTCGAAGCCGAATAATTTGATTGCCCCGCCATGCCGACAACTCCGCTAATTGAAGTGATATTGAGAATCGAGCCGCCGCCATCCTGACGTAGCATTACGCGCAAAGCCGCTTTCGAAAAGTTCCAGGCGCCTTTCAAGTTCGTGTCGATCACCGCGTCCCAATCTTCTTCCTTCATGCGCAGAATTAGAGTGTCGCGCACGATGCCGGCATTGTTCACGAGAAAATCGATCCGGCCGAAGGCTTCTTTCGTCTGCTTCACCATCTCAGCCGCTTCATCGGTCTTCGCGACGTCGCTCTGAGTCGCAAGCGCGCGCACGCCGAGCGCTTCAATTTCGGATTTCAAAGTCTCGGCGGCTTCGGCGCTCTTCGCATAGTTGAACGCTACACCAGCGCCGCGGCGCGCGAGCTCAAGC
Source organism: Pyrinomonadaceae bacterium (assembly GCA_036374695.1). Taxonomy (GTDB): domain Bacteria; phylum Acidobacteriota; class Blastocatellia; order Pyrinomonadales; family Pyrinomonadaceae; genus UBA11740. Next base: position 9,223 of record DASUTF010000288.1, on the reverse strand, counting down.
GCGATGGCGCGGCCGATGCCCCGCGTCGCGCCGGTGACGATGGCTGATTTGCCGGAAAATTGTTTGTCGCTCAAATAGGTTTCACCTCGATCAGTGCCGAAATCGGCAGTGCCTTACTTTGCGTGTTCTTTGCGAGCTTGGCGACTTTGCGTGAACCAACCTCATTAAAAAGGGGCGATGTCACGCAAAGACGCAAAGACGCAAAGCATCGCAAAGGCAGGACTCAATTCCGAATCCGGCAAATTGTACTTCACGTCGTCAGCCGACGGTAAATTCCCGGCAGACGCTCAGGCAACGACAGCACATCGTCGATAATTGTGTAGCCGACTTCGCCGTAGAGATCGCGCAGTTCGGCTTCTGACTCGCGGTCGATGGTGATGCAGAACGGCGTGATCCCCCGCACCTTCGCGTTTACCAGCGCTTCGCGTGTGTCTTCGCGCGCGTAACGCGCGTCGCCGTAATCGTGATCGTAAGGGCGCCCGTCCGACAGAACAATCAGCAGACGCGTGCGTGCCTCCTGCTTTTCAAGCTTCGCCGTCGCGTGCCGAATCGCGGCGCCCAAACGAGTGTTGTTCTGATACGTAATGCCGCCAATTCGACGCATGACCTCGTCCGAATAATGTTCGTCAAAGTCTTTCAGCACGTAAAACTTCACGTTGCGCCGGCCTTCCGAGGTGAAGCCGTTGATCGAATACACATCGCCGACGGCTTCCAGTGCCTCGCTCATCAGCACCAGGCCTTCCTTCTCAATCTCGATAATGCGCCGGCCGGGATGCGTGTAAGGTTGAAGCGGATGTCGGCCAATGGTGCGCGCGGTCGATGAAGACTGATCGAGCAGGAACGAAACCGCGACATCGCGCCGCCGGCGCAAGCGTTTGGTGTAGATGCGCTCAGACTGTTGACCGTCCGCGCGACGATCGATGAAGTAATCGACGACGGCGTTCAGATCGTAGTCTTCGCCATCCAGCTCGTTCATGATGCGCGTGAGGTTCTCAGGCTTCAGCAACTGGAACTGATGACGGATTGACGACATGACGCCTTTGTAGCGCTCACGCGTCTCATCGACGAACGCGCGGCTGCCGCGCTTCACTTTCTTTTCCACGACGCGGCACCAGCCGACGCGGTGATCGGTCAGCTCGCGGTCCCATTCATCGTAATTGAACGCGACCTCGCCTTCCTCCAGGCCGTGCTCAGGCGTCTCGCCTTCGCTCCAGGCCTCGCTGCCTTCCAGTTCGTCAAATTCGCCTTCCGCCTCGGTATTCCAGGCGTTGAACAGCTCGCGCGCGTCGCGACGCTCCGGCTTTCGATCGCGCTCGCGTTGCGCCAACATCTCTTCGGCAAGTTTGCCCGCGTCTTCCTGATCCTGTTCGTCCGGAACTTCGATCTGCTTCTCGGCGTCTTCCATCGAGATCGATTGGAAGAGGTCGTACACACGGCCTGTTGCCATCAAACTGTCTGCGACCGTGGCGTTAAGATCGTTTAAGTATTCCGCGACCACTGTCTCTAACTCAGACACGATCTGGCGGTAGAAATCGCGCGCGTCATCCAGTGCGCCGCCGAGCATCGTGATCTGAAACAACAGCTCGAACGGAACCAGCGTCGCCGGCAGATCGATTATCTTCGGCCGGCGGCTTCGCAGGTGTGCACGAATCAGATCGAGGTCGCGATTGAGGCCGCGGTATTGCCTCCGCAGCCGGCGATCGATGCGGCCGTTCTCAAGCGTGCCGAAAATGCGGCGAGCCAGAGCGGGAATCGGAAATAATTGGAGGACATGACGGTAGTCGGCCGTGGCATGCGCATCTCGCGCATGAATCACTGGCGGGACGCCCGTGCCACGCGGCACGTATCCATCGTCCGCGAACGCGGCGCGCTCGTCCTGGTTCGCGGGATCGAAACGCGCGGCGAGTGACGCGTAAGCCGCTCGCAAATCGTCCGTGCCCTGCTCGTACGTGCCGAACTCAATTTGTCCGGCAGCATGCGCCGCCAGCACTTTGTAAAGCCGAAAGTCGAGTTGATCGTCACCGAAATCAGAGACTGCGGCGGGTAAGTAAATCGTGCTGCCGTCGCCGATGCGTGCCTCAACGGGCACGGCGGCCACCGAAGCAATCTCAACCGCGCGTCCGGTTAGCCCTTCGACGTACAACCGCAGCAAATGCTGAATTGATTCGAGTGTCACGCCGCCTTGATCGCTGGCCCGAAGCGCTTCGTTGCTGGTGCGCGTCTCGAGCGCGTAGAAACTTCGCCGCGTGCGCGTGTCGCTGGTAATCAATCCGGCGCGGGCCCACGCTTCAAATTGATCGATCGAAACGGTGCGCAGCGCCTTTGCGCTGGAACGCAGACAGGCCAAGGCGCTTTCGCCATCGACGCGCGCCACATCGCGCGTGAGGTTGATTACCCGGCGTACGAGATCGGCCCCGCCGACATGTCGAGTCTCAGTCGCTATCGATTGAAAAACCGTCGGGCAGGTACGCGTGAAAGCCACCAGTCCCGCATTGCCATGCGCCGCCACCGCCCAGAGAAGTTCGATCCACTCATCGAAACATTCCGGAACTGTCCGCAGGATGTCGCCACCGGCAATTAAGACTTGCAGCGCCGCGCCCCCACCGCGTTCGAGAAAACTACGTACGCGCCGAATCAATTTGAGCGCGTTGTCTGGATCGAGTTGCGCGGTGGCCGCCGGAATCGAAACCCACGCATCAGCGGCAATGCCGCCGGCGTGTTCGGCAAACGATTTTGCGAGATCGACTGCGGCAAAAAGAAGAGGGTGTCGGGTGTCGGGTGTCGGGTCTCGATGAGACGCGTCTTGTTCCACGCCCAACACGCCACGCCCAACACTCGCGTCTTGTCCTACACCCTTCACCCTACCCCCAACACCCTCAAGGACCCCACGCCCAATTCCCTCAACCACCGCCGGCGTCACGCCCAGGAACTCCGCGCTGTGTTTCGCGGAACGACGCGAAATGCTGGCCGCGATTTCATAGATCGAGCGAAGCAGTTCGGCATCTGAGACTCCGTCGGCCAATGCAGGCGCGTCGCGAAATGTTTCGGCCGCAATCGCAGCCGACAGAATCATCTGTCGCGAACAAACCTGGAACACGAAAGGCCGGACCGGCGGCGGTACGCGCGCGAAGTCGCCACTCCCGGCGGAAAAGAAGCTGATGCCGCTCTCGACGTCGTTTGTCGTCAGCCGCCGTCCCAACTCGCCCCACGCTCGTAGTTCTGCCGGTTCCAGAACACGCGCCGCGTCCGGCGTTGCGCGGAGAAACTCAATACTCGCGCGCAGAGAAACTGCGGCGACCGAAGCGCTGGTTTCGATCGCGGCGCGCACATGTTCCAGCGGCAGCTTACTGACCGCGCGCAGCAGTTCGGCCACCGTACGCCGTTCCTGCGGATTCTTGACTGAACGCAGGTGCTCCTCGATTTGGCCTTCAAGGTTCGGCTCTTCGCCGGTTTTGATATGTTCAGACATTGGGAAGATTCAAAAAGAAACGCAATGCGCTGTGAGCCAAGTATAGAACCAGGCGTGACCCAATCCAATTGCGACTCGTGTTAGCATCACGTTGCTAACCTTTCGGAAGGAGCCCAACCATGAGGCCACGAATGCAAATCGGACTTGTAGCGTGTTTAGCGCTTTGTTTTACCTCAGCGATTGCGCAAACCAATCTCGCGCGTTTAAAAGCATGGGAAGGTAAGTACCCAACTGAGAGAAAAGGAAGGCTCACGCGCCGCTTTTTCAGCGACGCGGCGATCCGGAACTCGCTCGCTAAGCTTTTGAGTCCCCGCGACTTCGCACTACTTACGAAAGAATATTCAGTCGAAACGCCGATCATGCGGGCCGGAGACTATCTCACCGTCAAAGTGTGTAGACCGCACCTGTGTCCTGAGCAGGCAGCATTCGCGATCAACCTGGCAACCGGGGTCGTCTACGTGCGGATGGCCATCGATGAGGACGCGAGATGGTTTAGTTCAAAGGGTAATGAGTCAGACCTGCCGCGAAATGTCCGGGACTACATGGAAGATTTTTCTAAGACCGAAATCGGATCAAGCTGAATTACTGGCGCGATATTTTGGGCAGCTAGGCAAGCATCAAACGCTCGCCTTTGGGTTCGGGAATCGGATCGCCGAATTCTTTGGCTGTGTCAATCCACAACTGAATTGCTTCATTGACGTTTCCCGCCGCGGATTCATAGGTGTGGCCGTGCGCTGTACAGCCGGGCAGTTCCGGTACCTCGGCGACGTACGCGTCATCTTCACTGCTCCAATAAATGATGATTTCGTATTTGTGCATCAGAGTTCGCCTCCGAGCTTGTACTTCAAGATAACGGCTCTTACCTGTCGCACTTGGTAAACCTTTGCCTTACTTCCTTCACGTTGCAGGTTGATTTTCTCAACAATCCCCGCCGACGAAACAAATGGTGGCTGCCGCGAATTCGCTCTTCAAAACCTAAACTTGTAAGCAAATGTCGCAGGTCGCTGAAGGAAACATTAGCATCCGACGTGCCGCGCAGTATCTGAAAGAGAAGTTTATCGTATTTGCTCATTCACGTGGAAGTTCCTAGATCACCGTGGTCACGATCTCGCGAATGCTGCGCTGCAGATCGCGATCGTCTGTGATTGGTGAACACATCGCGACTTCGGCGGCGCGCGTCGGAGGGATGCCGTTGGAGATCAATTGCGCCGCGTAAATCAACAGGCGGGTCGAGACGCCTTCTTCCAGACCATGGCCGCGCAGGTTGCGCACCTTCTGACCGATCAAGACGAGATCGCGCGCCGTGCCTTCGTCGATGCCGCCTTCATGAGCGACGATCGCGGCTTCCAGTTCCGGCGACGGGTAATCGAAGTCGATCGCGATAAACCGTTGGCGGGTTGATTGCTTTAAGTCCTTAAGAATCGATTGATAGCCCGGATTGTAAGAAACGACGAGCATGAAATCCGTCGGCGCGTCGAGGACCGTGCCGCGTTTTTCAATCGGCAAGCGCCGGCGATGATCCGTGAGCGGATGGATGATTACGACCGTGTCTTTGCGCGCTTCAACAACTTCGTCGAGATAACAGATCGCTCCGTGCCGCACGGCTGACGTCAGCGGCCCGTCGTGCCAGACCGTTTCTTCCCCTTCGATTAAGAATCGGCCGACGAGATCAGTGGATGAGAGATCTTCATGGCAGGCGACGGTGATCAGCGGGCGTTCCAATCGCCAGGCCATGTGCTCGACAAATCGGGTCTTGCCACAGCCTGTCGGCCCTTTGAGAATCACCGGCAGCTTTGCCGCGTGCGCGGCTTCGAACAAGCCGATTTCGTTGTCGACGGGCAGGTAATAGGGCTCGTCAGCGATGCGATATTCTTCGATGGCGCGTTCAGGCATAAGGAAGTTTCGAGTTTCGGGTTCCGAGTTCCGAGTTTGTCGAACTGTACGGTATTCTAGTGCATTCAAGGAGTTAACTCGAAACTCGCAACTCGAAACGAGAAACGAAAGGCACGCCGGAGGCGTGCGTACCCAGAATGCGTATTGCAGTCGCAATGTCAGGTGGCGTGGATTCTTCCGCAGCCGCGGCAATTTTGAAGGAGCAGGGCCACGAACTGGTCGGCTTTACGATGCAGTTGTGGAACCAGCGCCGCGGCCTCAGCGTCGATGAAAATGGCGAGCCGCTGCCTTCGCGTTGCTGCTCGCTCGACGACGTGTACGACGCGCGTCGGGTGGCGGAAGAACTGGGCTTCCCGTTTTACGTGCTGAATCTGGAGAAGGAATTCGAACGCGATGTCGTGCAGCCGTTCGTCAACAGCTACTTAAACGGCGAGACGCCGATTCCCTGCGTGGCCTGCAATAGCCGTTTGAAGTTTGCCTCGCTCGATAAGCTGGCGGCGAGTCTCGGTTGCGAGAAGGTCGCCACCGGGCATTATGCGCGCGTTGAGTTTGACTACGAGACAAATCGTTATCGACTGTTGCGTGGACGCGATCCGCAGAAGGACCAGTCCTACTTTCTTTGGGAGCTGACGCAGGATCAACTTTCGCGCTCGTTGTTTCCGTTGGGCGAGCTTTCCAAGAGTGATGCGCGCCAGGCCGCCCGTGAAAGTCATCTCGCCGTCGCGGAAAAGAAAGAGTCGCAGGAGATTTGTTTTGTGCCTGACGGCAATTACGCCGGCTTCATCGATCGATACCTGGAAGCCGAGCAGCAAACCGATCGGCTTCCCGGCGCCGGTGAAATTGTGACCGCCGCCGGCGAAGTGCTGGGTAGTCATGCGGGCATTCACCGGTACACGATTGGCCAGCGGCGCGGCATTGGCATCTCTGACGCGCGCCCTCTGTACGTGCTGAATGTAGTTTCACAGTCGAACCGCGTGACCGTCGGCTATGATGATGAGTTGTTGAGCGATGAGTTCACCGCCGCGGGCGTCAACTGGATTGCTTTGGATAACCCGAATGGGCCCGTGCGCGCGGAAGTGCGCGTGCGCTATCGTCACACGGCAGCCCCGGCGACAATCACTCCGCGGCCTGACAATCGAGCGACAATTAAATTTGACGAGCCGCAGCGCGCCATCACGCCGGGTCAGGCGACCGTGTTCTATCGCGGCGATGAAGTGCTGGGGGGCGGGTGGATCGTTAAAAAGCAGTAGGCGGTGAGCAGCACGTAAAAGGCAGCAAACCACACATGCCGGCTGAATTCTGCCTTTTGCTTACTGCCTTCCGTAGTCCGTAAACCTTTTCGGGCTTTTACGCGTAATCACATCGTGTCAGAAGACCGACCGTCAGGGAGGGCGCGCCCGCGCTAGTCGCCCTCCTTTACAGTCGGGCTTCTGACACTTAATTCAACAGGAACTATCACTATGGCAATGTCAACAACTCGTAAAGTCGTGCTCGCGATCACCGGGATCGTGCTGGGCGTGATTCTCATTGGCTTCGTCGCCGTCGCGATTCTGGTTTCCGCAATTCGCGGCGAGCAACCGTCCATTCGCGAGAACAGCGTGCTGACGCTGAGAGTGTCAGGGCCGCTGCCGGACTACGTCCCGGACAATCCGCTGAATCGCATTTTCGCGACGCCGCCGCAATCTCTCAGCAGCCTGCTAACGCAGTTTCGCAAGGCGAAAACCGACAAACGAATCCGCGCGATCATTCTCGACGTTGATGCCTCGGAAACGGGCTGGGCCAAGGCCGAAGAGTTGCGCGCGGCCATCGAAGACTTTCGCACGTCCGGCAAACCCGTCTACGCGTACATGGAGATGGGTTTCAACAAGGACTATTACGTCGCGTCTGCGTGCGACAAGATATACATGCCGCCGCCCGGGGAGCTCTTCGTGACCGGCCTCGCCGCCGACGTGATGTTCTTCCGCGGGACGCTCGACAAGCTCGGCATCTATCCCGACATCTACCAAATCGGCAAATACAAAAGCGTCGGCGACATGTTCACTCAGAAAGAGATGACAAAAGATCACCGCGATGTCGTCAACTCGCTGCTCGATGATATGTACGGACGTCTGGTCGACGCGATTGCGAAGGCGCGCGGCAAGTCTGCCGATGAGGTGAAGAAACTGATCGACAACGCGCCCTACAACGCGCGACAAGCGAAGGACGCCGGGTTGATTGACGGCGCCCTGTATCGCGAGGAGCTCGAGAAGGAACTCAAGCAGCGGCTCGGATACGCAGAGAAGGACGATTTGCGCCTGGTCAAAGCTTCGGACTATCGAAAGATCTCGCAAGAGTCGCTGGGCCTGAACAAGGGCGAAAAGATTGCCATTGTTTACGCTGCCGGCGACATCATGTCTGGCAGTTCGCAGTTCGGCACTGAAGGGCAGGAAGTAATCGGCTCAGCGTCACTGGTCAGATTGTTGAATGAAGTCCGCGACGATAAAACGATCAAAGCCGTCGTGCTGCGCATCGACAGTCCGGGCGGCGAAGGTCTCGCTTCCGACATTATTTGGCGTGGGATCGAATCGCTCAAAGCGAAGAAGCCGGTGGTGGTGTCGATGGGCGACGTGGCGGCTTCCGGCGGTTACTACATCGCCTGCAACGCCAACAAGATTGTTGCGCAACCCTCGACGGTCACCGGCTCGATCGGCGTGGTCGGCGGCAAGCCGGTCATCAAGGGCTTTTACGATTGGATTGGAGTCACGAATGAATACGTGCTGCGCGGCACTAACGCCGGCATCTTTCGCGAGTCTGAGAAATTCACCGATAGCGAGCGCGCCAAGTTTCAGGAGTTTCTGAAGACAACCTATGACGACTTCACGGCTAAGGTGGCCAAGGGTCGAAGCAAGGATCAAGCCTACATCGACTCGATCGGTCAGGGCCGTGTCTGGACGGGACGGCAAGGCAAAGAAAACGGACTGGTCGATGAGTATGGCGGTCTCGATAAGGCGATTGAGATCGCGAAGCAGCTCGCCAATATTCCGGCCGACAAAGGTGTGCATCGGGTTATTCGGCCGGTGCCGCCGAACTGGCTGGAAGAATTGTTCAGCGATACGGGTGAGGCCGATACGCGGGCGACGCCCGAGATGCAACAGCAGGCAGCCCTACTGGCCGCGATGCCGGAAGACGTCCGCCGTACGTTTCGGTACATGCAGATGATGGATCGCGTGAAGGGCGGGCACTCGGCTTATCTCCTGCCGTATAGTTTGCGGATTCGATAGAGGCGCTTGAGTATTGGGTAGTGTCCTAATTCAGATTGGGACATTACCTGAGGGTAGTGGGTTATTTTCAATGTTGAACATGAGGTTTAGGAAACGCTCCCGATAATTCGGCCTTCGCTTCCTGCCGGTACGATAGCCCTACGGCGTAGAGCGCGCACCCGAAGGCGACCAGGCCGAGCAGTTGCCGTGCCCAGTTCAGTGCCACCCACAGACGGATCTTCGTCGCCAGTTCGGCATCTGAAAAAGGAACGGGCTTAGGCCCCTTTACGGCTATCAGAGTAGGAAGGAAATAGAGAGCCGTAGAGATGATTAGCACGAGGACGACTCCCGTCGAGATCAACAGCCATTTTCTGAGCGGCCGAGGTGACTTCCAACCTACTACCAACACGGCAAGGGTAGAAATTACTAACAGAGGAGTAAAGAGGGCAAAGAACTGACCGCTGTTAACGACATAGGCTGGGCCGACGTTAAAATTGCGTGCCGCTTCGACCGATGCGCTCCAAAGTGGAATGACAACCCGAGCTTCGTAAAAGCCGGCACCTGTCTCTAAGCCTAAAATCAGGCAGAAAGACATGAGTAGCCAACGAGTAATCCGATCTCT
>DASUTF010000287.1:0-10187 GCA_036374695.1 Pyrinomonadaceae bacterium | reverse complement strand
TGCTTAAATACCCGGGCCGCGACTTTCGCCGCTGAACCGTTGGCTGCGTGCGCATTGTCCGCCAGGAACCGGAGCGACGCGCGCACATTCGGCAGCTCCCAGGCCACCTCGATCTGCGGCGATGACCTGACAACTCGTTCAAGCAACTCAGTGTGATAGCGAACGCGCCGCGCCAATTCCAGCCCCTGCTTAAGTTCCGGGGTCGCATCTTCGCGATGAACGTAGCGACCAAACGTCAGAATGTTCCCCAACCCGAAGAGAAACCGCATCCCCGGGCCATGCGCGAGCGGCACCATTTCCTCGCGGCGATCGCGTTCGACCTTAGCCGGCAGCCCGCTCTCGCGCCGCGCAAATTCGATCAAGGCCGCATACTGCTTGTGCGCGAGTTCGATCTCGCTGTTCATGTCGTTCGACATCGGATTCAGCGAGACAGTTTCCAGGCGCCGCTCGAGTTCATCGCGCAGCCTGGGCTCGAGTGTCGAATTAAAGGCCAGCAGAAGCTTCAGTTCTGAATAGCTGCGCACGCGCGACGGCTGATTTATGTCGATGCCCCGCCGGCCAGTCAGGAAAGCGTAAACTTTGCGGCCCGCGAAGTACGGCCAGTTACCAAAACTGGATATTGAAAGAACGTTGTTCGTTACGTCATTAAAAACGCGGAGGGACATCTCGCGTTTCTTCGGATTCATACCGGCGCGGAAATCGATCAAGAGGGCCGGAATCTTCGGATGATTAAGACCGTAAACCGCCAGCGGAATCATCTCGACGCGCCGGGCCGCAGTCCCGTCGTTCGTGCGGCGATTCTCGGCGTCGAAATAACGAGTTTCGGAATAGCCGTTCCACTGTTTCAGGCGTTTGTCTTTCCACGGATTAGAGATGTTCAGGAACCGTCCACTGAAGCGCCGCCCGGTTTGCGCGGCTAAATCATCCTTCGAAATCCACAGCAGCGCGTGGGTCGCAGTTCCATCCGGCATCGTCAACGGCTCGAAATAAAGACCGTCAGCTTCGGCTTGCTGCCGCAAGAGCTCCCAGTTGTGGCCACTAACATCGAGCGACTTCGTGCCGTACCTCGTCACAGTCGATTCGTACTGGTCCGGTCCGTACAACCCCCCGAACGTATTGTTCGAAAGCAACAGGCGCGCGCGCAGCTCAAGCATCTCGCCGGGCGCAAACGCCGTTCGCACATCGAGCAGCGGTGTGCTGCCATCGTTGATTTCGCTCGTTGCGGGCGCGTCATCGACACGTCTCGCGAGGAATTCACTTTCATCACGCGAGCGCTGCTGCAACTTCTCGTACGTGCCAAGAATTGAGAGCGCCTGAGCGACATGCGCCTTCCGGTAGTCCGAGAGGTTCTGCCGGTACGAGCGACTCGAGACCTTCAAAGGCAATCCGTACGTGTCAAAGAACGTGTTCTGCACGCCCCACCAGAAGAATCGATTCCAGGTGGCGCGCTTCGCGTGGGCGAGATTGAGGATGGGGCTCGGCGGACCGGAAATATTCTTCTTGTTGCCGACGCGCCGGTAAAGGAATGGAATTGCGGCCGCGATGCGTTTTGTCATCGACGGCTGCGTGTAAGTCAACATCCAAACGTAACGCAAACGATCGTTTTCCGGATTGTCGTCGCCGAGGGTGTCGCGCAGAACGCTTACCAAAGGGACTTCCGGCGCGGGCTTACCCTTCTCAGCCAGGCCGTCGAGCCGGCCGAAGATCGTCATAAGCTCTGCGCCGCTTGAGATCGGCAGACTTTCGACCCGGAACTGAGGCGCCGTTTTGTTTGCGGCCTCAGCGTTCTCTTCAGTTTTTTCTTTGTCAGTATTCGCGACCACCGCGCTCGCGGGTGGTTCTGTGACGAGAACAGGTTTGACGGCGGGGGCTAACCTGATCGCGGTTTGTTCAGGCGTCTGCGCAGGATTATCGCTCCAGCCGAACGAAACAACTGCCAGCAAAACGAGGGTGCGCGCGACGCCGCGCCAGGGGCATGTGTGCCAGCTTCGATTCATCATTCCGCGGCTACTACTCGGAAAAACGCTCCAGTCTGTTCAAAGTTCCTGCGCTTTGGCTCTTCAGCTGATCAACTCTCAATTGATTCGGTGATTCGTTGGCAATCACCATGCCGTCCCCAGGGATTTGTCTCAATGAGAACTCCCCGGTCCGGAGTTGGAAGCTTCTTTCGGCTCTGCTTCGGGGGGTTCAGGCGCCTTCCACCCCGCGCGTTCCAACAAGGTCAAAGCGTACCGCACGGGCACTGCGAAATTAGACGCAGTGTTCTCAGTGAAAACTGCGAACGTCACCCCAATCACGCGTCCCGACGGTCCGAACAGTGGCGCGCCTGAGCCACCTTCTCCGGTCCGCGCGTCGTAAACGATCTTCCGCGTGTTGAGATCGGTGATGTTGCCCTGAGTCATCAGCGGCTGAATGTGTTTCGTCTGCGCGAGATAGCCGAGTGACGCTTCGACTGATCCGTAGCGCGCCAAAACTCCACGCGCTTCATTCTCATCGAGCAGGGCTAACAAGCGATCGGGGCCGTTCGGGTAGCCCATCGTCACCACCATGTTGCCGACGACTTCGTTTGCGTCGCTTTCCAGCGGCAGCACCGGAACATTCTGCGGGACGTCTTTCACGTCAAGGGTGCACACCGCAACGTCATCGCGGCTTGATGCCTGCTTGAACTTCAGCCCCAACGGTTGCGCTAAATCCGGAAAGTAAGCAACCAACTTTTTCAGACGCGGCTGTCCGCGCACCGTGCTGTTCAGACTTTGCGCGCGATCGTCGGTGTCCCACGGTTGCACCACGTGACGGTTCGTGATCAAGTAACCGTTGCCAACATGAAAACCTGTGCCCACGAAATCGTATTCCGCGATCGCGCCGCTGCCTTCGGGCGTAAGCGTCGTCGAGTCGGAACCCGATTGAATATTATTACCCGATTCGTTGGCCTGTGATTCCGGATAGCGCAGCGGCCGGCCGGTGCCCGCTTCGACAAACATGTAGGAACCGTAGATCAGAGCAACGCCACTACCGTAATCGGCGCGCAGCTTTGCCGCCAGCGAAAGGCTGCGAATGATGTTGTTGTTCGACTCGCCCAGTTGCTTCAGTTGTTGGTTGGTTCGTTCCAGCTCGGCTTTCGCCGCTTCCGTCTGCGCGCGCAGATCGTCATTGATTCGGCGCGTCCGGCGCAGCTCGTTGACCACTCCGAAGCCGATGTATAGCGAGCCAACTACCAAAGCGATCAGAATGGCGAAGGCGATTATCTTCGTGCTTGGGTTTATCTCGCGCACCAGTTCGCGCGTGAACTCGCGCAAAAAGATCTTGGCGTCATCGCGGCGCGACGAGGTCGAAGCTTCCATCGCCGCCTGCTCAATGAAGGGCGCGACGTGCGCTCCGCCGCGACGGCCCGGCACGAGCGCAGTGTTTGCCTGGATTGGGAAAAAGTGGATCGAAGGGCCGCCGGGTCCGATCCAAATTTCGTCGCCGTCGTCGATCGTTTTGTTCGATCTGATCGGGCGGCCGTTAAGCGTTACTTCGAGATTCGAATCGTAGCTGGCGATGCGATAGACGCCATTCGCGCGTGCCAGCTCGATCACCGGACCGGTGGCTTTGGCTGCCGCGGCCTCAGTGAGGCGAATTTTCACGTCGCACTCGTCCGTCGCGCCGATCGTAATTCGATCGCCCATGACGACTTCAGTCGAACGGTCGTTCATCGACGAGATGTGGATGACCACGCCGTCGGACTTGCGTTCAGTGTTTTTGCGAAAAGTCTGCATCGCTTACTAAATCAGGCGCCCACCCAGCCGTCCCCGCCCAATGTCCGCGGCGTCGGTCAGTGGTCGCCTGTGCGCGAAAGAATCTTACAATGAAAACAGGTGCGCGCAAAGAACTTAGCCGCCTGGAAGACGCGCGCGGACGCGGTTTTGCCAAATAAAACGGCGCAACTGTTCGTGGTAGGATGATGCCATGGCGCAAGTTGAGTTTATCGAGGATTTTAACAGGCTGCGCTCTCTCGCGCCGGTGACGGCCGCTCCGCTCAGCCATCACGTGTTCGTTTGCACCGGAAAGTCCTGTTCGGCTCGCGACAGTGCGGCGGTACTCGACGTTTTTGAACACGAGTTGAAACGGCGGGGAATTCTTTTTGGCAAAGAAGCAAAAGGAAAAAACCCGAAAGGCAGCATCATCGTCACTGAATGCGCATCGGTTGGCTTCTGCTCGATCGGACCCACGGTTTTGATCTATCCGGATGGTGTTTGGTACGCGCAGGTGCAGCCAAAGGATGTCGCCGAAATTGTCGAGGAACACCTGGTAAACGGGCGCGTCGTTGAGCGACTCGCGTTGATGCGGTTACCTTGCGCGCCTGATGCCATTAACGACCAGCCAACGAATGGCGGAGACTGGGAAGCTTAAACTGTCAGCATTAGATTTTGAGCACCGCGGCTTTGCCGCCTGATGTGCGGAAGGCCTCCGGCCTTCCGGAGGTGACCATTTTAGAACTCGGGCTGCGCCCGTTTTGGAGGGCATAGCCCCGGATTGATTACGACCTGAACGGAAGCGCAGAGCGCTTCCGCACATCAGTCGGTAGAGCCGAATCGCCTGGTGCCCGATGCCCCAAAAACCTTTCAAAGCGATTGGGTTCGCTGTCCTGATTTGGATTGTCGGATTTGTCTGGGGCAGCATCGTCTTCATGACGCCGGCGCTGAAAGCAACCCCGCCCATTCCGTATGTTTCCAGCAACCCGGCGATCAGCATTCCGATTTTGCTAATCTGGATTCCGCTGACGTATTTTCTGGCGCGAGCCTACTTGTCGAAGGTCAAGGACCCCGATCGCGAAGGATTCGAGCTTGGGCTGATCTTCTCAGCGACGAATTTCATTCTCGACCTGGTTGTCCTGGTGCTGCTCTTGAAAGCCGGCGCAGGCTATTTCGCCGCAGCCTCCATTTGGTTTGCGTACCTTCTTTTGATAATAATTCCCTGGCTCACGGGCCGGTCGCTGCAAAAGGCGCTGTCGTGAGATTCATTTTGAGAGGACCAACATGGCTTACACACATAGCGAACTGAAACACAAAACACTTGCCGAACTGCGTGACATCGCGAAAGACATCGAGCACGACGCGGTGCAGGGCTACACGCAACTGAACAAGGAACATCTCGTCGTGGCGCTCTGCCAGGCCTTGAACATCGACATGCACGAGCACCACGATGTTGTCGGCATCGACAAAGCCGCGATCAAGACACGCATTAAAGAGCTTAAGAAGAAGCGCGACGCTGCGATTGCAGCCCACGATCGCGCGCAGTTGAAAAACGCGCGGCGATCCATTCACCGTTTGAAGCGACAGATTCACAAAGCGACGGTCTAATCAAGCGTTCAGAGTACCGACTTCAGTCGGGTCTTGTCTTAAGACGTGCCAATCCAACTAAAGTTGGTACTCTGAGCGCATCCTTCGCAATCCGCTCGCAAGCAAAGGCGAACAATTCCGTGCGGATTAGCATGTCCCGCCGGCGTTAAACTCTTTTTGGATCCGTTCCCCTCTTCGGCGTTCGTCCTCTCCTCAGAATGCCAATTTCCAAAACGAACAAGGAGCACTATTCAGGATGAAAAGGAATTTTGTGAACGTCTTATTGATAGCGATGGCCATTGTCGCGCTTGCGACCACTGCGTTTGCGCAGGGCAAGGGCCGTGGCGGTGGTAGCGGCGGTGGCCGAGGCTCAGGTGGTGGCCAGCCAACCGGATCGCGTGTTGGGATCGACAGATCTTCGGACGCGTCACGCGGGCGCGCCGACGAAGGTCGGGGCAATGCTTCCATTCGATCTGACGGTCGTTCGAGTGCCGGTCTCGAGCGCGCGCGCCTGGCGCGGGAAAACATGAACAACGCCAACCGCGAACTGCGACGACATCCGCGTATCGCGAGTGATTTGCATGTGACCGCAAACGACTTGCGAGCGGATTATTAGGCGGCGTTGGCCACCAATCCGAATCTAACATTTGGGCAATTCGTAGCTGCTACGCGCTTGGCAAACAATCACGGCGACAGACATCCGGCCATTACTCGCGCCGCGCTTCTCGATGGATTGGCCAATGGTGACAGCCTCGGCCGAACGCTGAGAAATCTCGGCATGGGCAAGGACGATGCGAATGCAGCGGTGCGACGCGCCGAGAAGGAAATTAAGAACAGCAAGAACTAAACCTGCGTGTCATCACCGAGAAAGAGGCGGACTCACGGTCCGCCTTTTTTCTTTCTCCAATAACGTGAATTGACTTTCCCCACGAACTGGCATAGAAAACCGTCCAAGTTTCGCCTTCCGGAAAACAGAATCAAAAGCGAGGTAGCTCATGAAGCAGGCTATCAGTATCAACGTCAACGGTGTCGATCACGCATCAGAAGTCGAGCCGCGGGTGTTACTCGTGCACTTTCTCCGCGATGTGCTCGGACTTACGGGCACGCACGTCGGCTGTGAGACCTCTATTTGCGGCGCATGCACCGTGCTGCTCGATGGGCAGGCGGTGAAATCGTGCACCATCTTCGCCGTGCAAGCGGACGGAACCAACGTCACTACGATCGAAGGCCTCGCCACTAACGGTCAATTGCATCATGTGCAGGAAGGGTTCTGGGAGTGTCATGGCCTGCAATGTGGCTTCTGCACACCAGGCATGATCATGACCTCGACCCAGATCATCGATCGCAATCCGAACCCTTCGCGCGAACAGATTCGACACGGACTGGACGGAAATCTCTGCCGCTGCACCGGCTATCAGCACATCGTTGAAGCCGTTGAGTACGCGGCGAAGAAAGCGAGCGCTTGAGTGCCACGGACTTTTGTCTGTGAATAATCACCGGGCATCACAGACTGAAGTCTGTGCCACAAACTGGAGGCATCATGGCTAAGTACGTCGGCGAAAGAATCAAACGGACCGAAGACCCGCGGTTGATCAAGGGGCTGGCGCATTACGTTGACGACATCCGTTTGCCGGACACGCTGCACGTCGCGTTTGTGCGGTCGATTTACGCGCACGCGCGTATCACTGGCATTGACACGACTGAAGCGTTGAAAATGCCGGGCGTTGTGGCCGTTTATACCGGCAAGGACATCGCGGAAAAAGTTGGGCCGGTGCCTTGCGCGGCGGCGCTCCCTGATTTGAAAGTGCCCGACTATCGCGTGCTGGCGACGGACAAAGCTTTGTTCGTCGGTCATCCGATCGCCGCGGTGGTCGCCACAGACATGTACGCCGCGCGCGATGCCGCCGAGGTGATGTACCCGGGCGTCATGGTAGAAGAGATGCCGGCCGTCATCAATCCGATCGACGGAGTAGACACCAACATCCCGCCAATCCACGAACACTTCGAGAACAACATCGCCTACAAACTGACGTCAGGCGAAGGCGACATTGACGCGGCAATGAAGGCCGCCGACAAGATCGTCTCTCAGGAGATGGTCCACCAGCGGCTCGCGCCCATTGCGATGGAGCCGCGCGGGGTGCTCGCTCGCTATTTTCCCGGCGAAGAGGAACTCACCGTCTGGTCATCGACGCAGATTCCGCACCTTTTGCGCACGCAACTCGCTTTGATGATCGGCATTCCGGAAAACAAGCTGCGCGTGATCACGCCGGAAGTCGGGGGCGGTTTCGGATCGAAGCTGAATGTTTACGCGGAAGAAGCTTTGCTCGGCTGGATTTCAGTGCAGCTTGGCAAGCCCGTGAAGTGGATTGAGTCGCGCCGCGAGAATGTGCAGGCGACAATTCACGGCCGCGCGCAAATCGGCACCGTCGAAGTCGGCGTGAAGAACGACGGCACGATCACTGGCCTGCGTTACAACGTGGTTGCCGATCTTGGGGCTTATCACCAGCTGCTGACCCCGGCGATTCCGACCCTCACCGGCCTGATGTTGAGCGGCGCTTACCGCATTCCGGCGATTCAGATGAACGTCACCGGCGTCTTCACCAACAAGATGTCCACCGACGCCTATCGCGGGGCAGGCCGGCCGGAAGCAACTTACGTCGTCGAACGCGTGATGGATATCATCGCGCGTGAACTAAAGATGGATCCGGTCGAGGTCCGTCGAAAGAACTTTCCTGCGGCAAGCGAATTCCCTTTTCATACCGCCACCGGACTGGATTACGACAGCGGCGACTACGAAGCGGCCCTGCAGAAGGCGCTCGATCTTTCCGGCTATCAAAAGTTGCGCGACGAACAGAAGAAAGCGCGTGACAACGGCAAGCTAATCGGAATCGGGCTGTCGAGCTATGTCGAGATTTGCGCACTCGGCCCCTCGCAGGCGATGCCGGCCGGCGGCTGGGAAAGCGCGACCGTGCGTATCGAACCGACCGGCAAAGTCACGGTCCTCACCGGCGCGTCACCGCACGGGCAGGGACAGGAAACTTCGTTCGCGCAAATCGCGGCTGATGAACTAGGCGTCGATCTACACGATGTGACTGTCATTCACGGCGACACCGGCATCGTGCAATACGGCATCGGCACATTCGGCAGCCGCGCGACCGCGGTCGGCGGCACAGCGGTGCTGATCGCGATTCAAAAACTGAAAGAGAAAGCTGCGAAGATCGCCGCGCACATGATGCAATGCGATGCTTCGCGGATGAAATTTGAAGCGGGTTGCTATTCGAAAGAAGAAGCCGCGGCGGCCTCAGCAACTGGAAAATCCGAGCCGGTCGTCCCCGTCGGCGAAGGTCCCGCCGGGGCTTTGAACGAAATTCCGACGCCCACGAATGGACGTTCAAAGCTGACCATTCAGGAAATTGCTCTCGCCGCGCACATCGCGAAGGAACTTCCGCCGGACACTGAACCGGGCTTGTCGGCAACGTACTTTTTCGAACCGAAGAACTTCACCTTCCCATTCGGCACGCACGTTTGCGTCGTCGAAATCGACAAGGACACCGGCGAGACAAAGATCATCAGGTACATCGCCGTCGATGATTGCGGCAAAGTGATCAATCCGCTGCTCGTCGATGGCCAGGTCCACGGCGGCATCGTGCAATCGATTGGCCAGGCGCTCTACGAAGAAGTGGTTTACGACGAGCAGGGCCAACTGATCACCGGCGAGTTGATGGACTACGCCCTACCGAGGGCTTCGGGGATGCCCTGGTTCGAAACTGATCGGACCGAGACGCCTTCGCCGGTGAATCCGCTCGGCGTAAAAGGTGTCGGCGAAGCAGGGACGATCGGAGCCACGCCGGCAATCGTGAACGCCGTGGTTGATGCCCTGTCGCCTTACGGGGTGACGCACGTCGATATGCCGATCCGGCCTGAAAAGGTTTGGCAGATCCTGAACCAACATTAATTACCTGGTTTTGAAAAGCGAGGCACAACTATGAAGAAGACCCTTCTGACATTTGTTTTGCTGGGCTTGTTTGCAACGTTTGGTTGCGGCACACGCATGCCGGCCAGCCTCGGCCAATTCGTCGGGACCTGGCAAGGCACTTACACGATTCTGAATTCCAAGGGCGCCCGAGTTAGCTCGGGAACTATGACCGTGAAGCAGCCGGCGCCGGAAGTCATTAATTTCGGAGAGTCCACGTCAGTCGTTACCGGTGTCGGCATGTTCGGCGTGCCCAACACCCAAACCAAAAGCTTCGACGTCACCTTAAAACAAGGCTCGAACAATTACCTCTTGAGTCTGAAGAACGACGGCGAAGTGATCTTGAGTGAGTTTCCGCTGACCTATTCAGACAGCGATGGGTTCAACGGGCAGGGCTCAGTTTCTCTTGACGGAAAGGAACGACCAGTCACCGCTTCTATCAAGAAAGATGGAGCGGGCTTCACCTGGAAAATCTCCGCAGACGAATCCACGGGTCCAAAGCACCTTTACGAGTTCACATTCAAGGAAAAGAAATAACTTGCGGTTTAAGGCTGGAGGTTAGGAATGATTGCTGCACCATTTGATTACGTTCGCGCGAACACGCTCGATGAAGCGTTGTCCCTGCTATCGCAAAATGAAGACGCCAAGATTCTCGCGGGCGGGCACAGTCTGATTCCGGCGATGAAGCTCAGATTGGCACAGCCGCCTCTGCTGGTCGATATCAGCCGCATCAAAGACCTGACGTACATTCGTGAAGAAGACGGACAGATTTGTATCGGCGCGATGACGACGCATTATCAAATCGAATCGTCAGACCTGCTGAAGGGCATTTGTCCGCTGCTGCCGGATTGCGCTTCACACATTGGCGATATGCAAGTGAGAAACAAGGGCAC
>DASUTF010000286.1:0-11227 GCA_036374695.1 Pyrinomonadaceae bacterium | reverse complement strand
CGCCGGAAACGGCTGACAACTGCGACTCAGGATTGTGCACGTAGTAAACATCGACACAGTCGAGGCCCATGTTGCGCAGAGACTGCTCCAACTGGTTCTCGAGGTAACGCGGCGTCATGCAATGCGAGCCGCCGGCGATGTCGGCCCATGATGCGATTCCGGTCTTGATGAAGTTGTCTTCGACGTACTGCCGCACGTCGCGTGGCGGCGTGCCGTCAAACGGCAGGTAGCCGCCTTTCGTGCAGATGACGAGTTCGTCGCGGGCAAAGCCGCGCCCCTGCAATTCAGTTAACGCCGCGCCGATCGATCGTTCGCTTCTTTGAAAGCGATAGTTCGCCGCCGTGTCAATGACGTTAATGCCGAGCTCGACTGCGCGCACGACTGCTTCCGTATAGCGCCGATCCGTTTGTTCATCCGGCTGACCAAGATACGTTCCGACGCCGATGGACGACATCCAAAGATCCTGGGCCTGCCGAAAGTGACCTTCGGCTGCGTCTTTAAAGCGCGCGCAATAACGCGCAGTTCCATCCGTCTTCGCGCAATCGTTTTTGCTCATAGCGTGTTCTGAGTTGGTCATGACTATAGAAGCGCGCGTGACTTCGATCAACCGAGGCCTTGTGTTAGCGTGTAGGAAGATCAATCAGCCGTGCACAAAACCAACTACGACCGTGAAATTGAAGTCGCGACCGAATTAGGCCGCGCTGCGGGCGCAGTCCTGCTCGCGCACTACAACAGTCCGTTCCTCGTTGAGCAAAAAGTGAATGCGCTGCTGGAAATGGAAGAAGTGACCGCTGCTGATCGCGAAGCCAACGATCTAATCGTACGGCGACTGGCGGAGGAGTTTCCCGGCGACGGCATCCTCGCGGAAGAGTCAGTTGATACCGACGCGCGCCTGAACAAAGAGCGCGTCTGGTTGATCGATCCGATGGATGGCACCAAGAATTTCGTGCAGCGCGATGGGGATTTTGCCGTCCAAATCGGTCTGGCAGTTGGCGGCGAAGCCGTGCTCGGCGTTGTCTATCAGCCGGTGCGTGATGTTTTGTATCGCGCGGTGCGCGGCGAAGGCTCGTGGCGAGAGAATGACGGCAAACAAGCTGAGCGTATGCACGTTTCCAACAAAACTGATCCGGCGGAAATGGTCCTGGCGTCGAGCCGCTCGCACCGCAGCCCGCGCATGGAGCGAGTGGTCGATTCATTCGGTTTCAAATTCGAGACGCGGAGAGGATCCGTCGGCGTCAAGATCGGTTTGATTACTGAACAGGAAGCCGATCTCTACCTGCATCTTTCGCCGGGCACGAAACAGTGGGACACGTGCGCGCCAGAGATCGTTTTGACGGAAGCCGGAGGGCGACTCACTGACCTGTTCGGCAAACCTCTTCGTTACAATGCGGCGCGCATCGACAATCGCAACGGCGTCGTCGCGACGAACGGCGTCGTGCACGAGTTGGTGATCGACAGCCTGAAACCGTTGTTGCGCGAGTTTGGGCGAACGCCGGTGTGAGCATCTTTGCGTTCCTTTGCGACTTAGCGTCTTTGCGTGAACCCTTCTCACGCCAAGGCGCAAAGACGCCAAGGCCTGCTTGGCAAACTCGTCATACGGCGGTTAGTCTTGGTGAAACGAATTCAAGATTTAAAGTTCAAGTGAGGAATACGGATGGCAGTCATTCGTCCTTTCAATGCGCTTCGCCCCGCGGTTGAATGCGCGCCGCGTGTGGCCGCGGTCCCTTACGACGTGGTGAACACTGAGGAGGCCCGCGCGCTGGCGTCGGGAAATCCCTGGAGTTTTCTGCACGTGTCGCGCCCCGAAATCGACCTGCCCGACGGCACGCCCATCTACGGCGATGAAGTTTACGCAAAGGCCGTCGCGAATTTCGACACGCTGAAGAAGACGTGTCCGCTGGAACCTGAAGTTGAAGCCAGCCTCTATCTCTATCGCTTGATTATGGGCAATCACGAGCAGATTGGCGTCGTTGCCTGTTGCTCGGTCGATGAATACGACAGCGACGTCATTCGCAAACACGAACGCACCCGGCGCGAAAAGGAAGATGATCGCACCCGGCACATCATGGTGCTGCGCGCGCAGACGGGGCCGGTGCTGCTGACTTATCGCGCGCAGCCGGGCATCGATTCACTGGTTGACGCGGCCTTGCAGCAGAACGAGCCGCTCTACGATTTCGTTGCCAATGATGATATCCGTCACACGATCTGGCGAATTCCAAGCCCCGGCGCATTCGTTGAAGCGTTTGCGGGTGTGCCTAACCTTTACATCGCCGATGGCCATCACCGCGCTGCCAGCGCCAGTCGCACGCGCGCGCAGCTGAAAGAGCACGGCTTCGGCTTTATCGGGACCGAAGAATACAACTTCTTTCAGTGCGTGATCTTTCCCGATAACCAATTGCAGATTCTTCCTTACAACCGCATCGTGCGCGATCTGAACGGCATGTCGCCGCCGGATTTGTTGGCGCGCGTCCGCGAAGTCTTCACCGTTACGGACAATGCCACGCCGTCACCGAAAGAGCGTGGCCGATGGAGCATGTACCTCGACGGCCGCTGGTACGGACTCGCTTTGCCGGACGGTGCATCGCGTCCTGAAGGTGTCGTCGATTCACTGGACGTAAGCATCTTGCAGGAGCGTTTGCTCGATCCGATTCTCGGAATCAAAGATGTGCGTACGGATAAACGAATCGATTTCGTAGGCGGGATTCGTGGCACTGAAGAACTGGAGAAGTTGGTTGCCGAAGGGAAAGCCGCGGTCGCGTTCTCGCTCTATCCAACGACGATCGAGGACCTGCTGCGCGTCTCAGATGCCGGCCAGATCATGCCGCCGAAATCAACCTGGTTCGAGCCCAAGCTCCGTGATGGACTCTTGATTCACGAGATCTAGCGTGTCAGAAGCCCGCCCGTTAGGGAGGGCAAGCCAAGTCGTTGCGCACGTTTCCTGGAACAGCCCTCGCTTAAACGTTGTCAAATGTCGTGTGCTTCCCATGAAAAACCGGATCCTCTCCTACGTTGTGAATCCACGGCTTATCATTTTTCTCCTGGCCGCAGTGGGTTTCGCGTGGCTCTGCTTTCGTTCACAACCGTGGCTCTTCCATAGAAACATATTTCTCGCAACGTGGGTGCTAGCGGCGTCGATTCTGCTTTTGACGAATACGGCGTGGGGTGACGTCGCCGCTCTTGTTTTCAGCAGTTATTTACCGAACTCGTTGCTTTACGAATTCTGGATGTATTCCGACCGGGCCGAGGTGCCATCATTTAGTGGCATTCATATCAAGAATGGGTTCGCCTATTTACGAGACATTGATATTTGGCCGTTTTCCTCTTTGGGCGTTTCGTTTCTAGTGATTGCGTGCGCGGCTTGGTCGCTTTGGAAGCGCACACGATGAATGGTGCTCTAAAAACTCGATTGGAAAACGGTGAGACTGCCCTCCCTGCCGGTCGGGCTTCTGACATTCACGCCAGCGCCGCAAAAACTTCATTCGATAACAAAGCCCCGCGAGTGGTCAGCTTCAGGCGTTCTTCATCCAGCGTAACCAACCCCGCGGTCTTTAACCGATCCAGCTCGCCATTGAATTGCTCGCGCAAATTCGTGCCAAAGCGCGCGCGGTAGCGGTTCAGATCGATTCCACGCATCAGACGTAATCCGAGAAAGATCGCTTCCGATCGGACGTCTTCTTCAGTCAATTCGGTGCGTTCAACGATAGGCGATTGGCCTTTCTCTACCAGCTCGATGTACTTTGCCACGTCTCGCTCGTTGGCCCATCGCCTTGCTCTCGCCACCCTCGCAGCATTGCCATTGTAGGAATGGGCTGAGTTGCCAAACCCGTAATACGGCGCGCCGCTCCAATACTTCGTGTTGTGACGTGACTCGAACCCCGGCAGACAGAAGTTGGAAATCTCGTAATGCTCGTAGCCGGCGGCGCGGGCTCGCTCGACCATGAGCCCATACATCTCAGCCGCGAGATCCTCGTCAGGCTGCGGGCGCATGCCGCGATTGATTTGATCGTGCAAAGGCGTGCCTTCGTGCACGTCGAGCAGGTACAGCGACAAATGTTCCGGCCGCAGTTGCAGAGCTTCGTCGAGGTTCCGCTGCCAGCCTTCCTTTGTTTGCCCCGGTAACGCGGCAATCAGATCGAAGTTGATGTTGTCGAATCCTGCGTCACGCAGGTGCTGAAACGTTCTGCTGATGTCGCCCGAATCGTGCGTTCGTCCGAGCATCTTCAATTCCCGATCGTCGAACGTTTGTGCTCCGAAACTGGCACGATTGATTCCGAGACGTCGCCACTGGCGCATCGTTTCGTGGCGCGCTTCCACGCTGGCCCCGCCGTCTCCGGGATTTATCTCAAGAGTAATTTCGGGCTTCGCAGCCACATCGAACTTCGGTTGGCATGCCTCCGTGCTGCGCGCCAGCGGCGTGCCTACCGTCCCGCGAACAGCGTTCAGAATGCTTTCGAGCTGCTCGACGGCCAGCAATGAAGGTGTGCCGCCGCCGAAGTAAATCGTGTCGATTGCCGCGGGTGGCTCAACTTCGCGCCAGCGGGAAATTTCGGCGACGACAGCGCGCACGTAACGATCAGCCGTGTCGCTCTCGAACATGCCTGTCGCAAAATCGCAATACGAACAGCGCGAGCGACAGAATGGCGTGTGAATGTAAATCCCGGCGTTCATCGTGCGTCCACAGATTACGCAGATTACGCAGACTCATTCAAGCAAGCACTTAATTTTGGTAGTCGTAATTTCAGTTTTCTCTGGGCCTTATCAACGACCTCGGCGTCGCTCGCGGTGAATCATGGTTCAAACACACCCACCGCCGAGCCGCAGAGCCGCAGAGAACGCAAAGCGCAGAGGTTCCAGGTTAGACCCCAAACCTGCTTTCCTGCCTCCTGCCCACTGCCTTCTGTAATTCCTGTTCTGTTTTGTTTTGCGCACTGTACCGTTTGAGTGCTGACACTTGAAAAAACTTTCAATACAAACTCGATGTATACGCACTTTCGCGTTTGGCATAGCGGTTGAAAACAAAAACTCTGCGAGGCCGCAGTTTGACGGCCTGACAATTCAATTCGAGGAACATCAAGGGGAGGAATGAAATGGCAGACGACAGAGAAAGAGAACAGGGAATGAAACAAGGAACCGGTAACACCGGACATCAGGCGCCGGGTCGGAATCCGGAAGATGATCGCACCGCCGGTGAGCGGGGCGACAAGGGCCGCCAACAAGGCAGTCAGGAACCCGGACAGGGCGCCCAGGAAGATAAGCAAGCGAGCCAGCGCGGCGGCTTCGATCCGAGCGTAGGCGGTGACGGCGGCAGCTATAAAGAAGGCGGCCAGAACGAACAAAGCAAACGGTAATTAAACGAGCTGTCCACACCCCAGGGCCCACGCGTGACATTGAATAAAGTCACTCGTGGGCCTTGTCGCATTTGGCCACAGATGCACACAGATTCTCACAGATAAAGCAAAGACCAATCAGGCAAATCCTGTCTGTGCCGATCGGTGTATATCTGTGGCAGTTATTTGTTTATTCGCCGCACGCTGCCATCTCCGCTCAGACTTCGACTTCTGCGCGCGACCCGTTCGGCCTGCGCAAACGCGCGCATGAAATTTCCGCCAAGAATCTTCCGCACGTCACGTTCACTGTAGCCGCGCTTCAGTAACTCGAAAGTAATACTCGGCAGCTTCGAGATGTCTTCCATGCCCACCGGTAGGCTCGAGACCCCGTCGAAATCCGATCCGATGCCCACGTGATCCACGCCCGCGACTTTGGCGATGTGATCGAAATGATCGATCAAAACCGAAAGCGGCGTTGGCGGCAGAGGATTCGCGGCGAACAGCTTGTCGCGTTCTTCTTCCAGCCGCTTCGGATCGTCTTTGTATTGTTTAGCGAGTTCCTCTAGCTGCGGTTTCAAACGTTCAGCGCGGGCCTTTGATGCCTCGATCACATTCTTGTCGATGAAAGCGGGAAAGAAGTTGATCATCACGACGCCGCCGTTCTTCGCAAAGCGACGCAAAAGCTCATCAGGAATATTTCGCGGCCGGTCGCCGAGCGCGCGCGCCGACGAATGCGAGGCAATGACCGGCGCCGTGCTTATGTCCAGCACGTCGCTCATCGTCTTGTCTGAAACGTGCGACACATCGACCAACATGCCA
This sequence comes from Pyrinomonadaceae bacterium, assembly GCA_036374695.1. GTDB lineage: Bacteria > Acidobacteriota > Blastocatellia > Pyrinomonadales > Pyrinomonadaceae > UBA11740. The sequence continues at coordinate 5,081 of DASUTF010000286.1, read as the reverse complement.
ATGCGATTCATCTCGCGAATTACTTCTTTGCCAAAGTCTGACAAGCCGTTGTGTTTCGCCGCGTCGCAGCAGGCATCGGCCCAGTTGTTCGTGTTGTTGTGCGTCAAAGTCATGTAGCGCACGCCCAGCCGATGAAAATCACGCAGCGCCATCAAAGAGTCTTCGATCGCGTGGCCGCCTTCGATCCCCATCAGCGAGGCGATCTTGCCCTGGGCTTTTGCGCGGCGGATGTCGGCAGTTGAGGTGGCAAACATCAACTCGCGCGGGTGCCGCTCGACCGCGCGATAGACGTAGTCAATCATGTCGAGGGCGCGCCGCGCCGAACCGCCTTCGGTCGCGTATTTGCGATCGACGTACACGGAAAAGAACTCAGCCGTCAGGCCGCCCTGCTTCATGCGTGCGAGATCGGTGTGGTACTTGCCGACCGACGATGTCCCGAGATCGTAGTTGTCGTCAGTCATAAACGACAGGACGTCGTTGTGGGTATCGACGACGATTGCGCTGCGATGAATGGCGAGCGCGCGCCGCCAGAGCGCCGCATCACGTGGCGAAAGCTTGGGCGCTTCAGTTGGCGCAGTCTTGGGCGCCGATTGTCCGCCAGCCGGTATTGAGATAGAGCAAAGAAGCAGAATTGAAGTCAGTGCGGTCGTAAGCGCTCTTTTCATGGCGTAGAGATTTATCACAAGCGTGGATGAATTCAGAAGGAGCCCTTCGCTCCGTCAGGAGCGAGTTGTTTATAGGCAGCGCCAACGCTATCAAGAGCCCGAGCTCCTTTAGGAGCGAAATCATCGATCAACACTCCGCCCCTAAAGGAGGTGGGCGAAAAAGTTTGGCGACACTTTCTATGGACATCCGGCTCCTGGCGGAGCCAAACCTGAGGCCTTCCGCACATCAGGCGGCACAGCCGCGCGCAAAAGTGTGGCGAGCCACATTACCGAGACTCTAGAACGGATCAAGACTGATGCGTGCGCAAACTTCTCCTCAGGCTCGCCTCCGTACTGCTGACGTTTGCTGCGAGTGCCGCGGTCGTAATGGTTTCTCGTGATTCGAAGACGCCAATGAGTTTCGGTCCGCCCGAAGATGCACGCACAGCTTCAGAACCGGTTTATCGATGCGACAAAACTCCGGACCTGCCGCTTCCAATCGACGTTCTGCTCAATCGCTACTTTCCCGGATGGGAATTTCCGGAGGTTAGCGCTGACGACTGTTATTCGATTAGAGAAAATGGAGGCCCGGAGGCGTATGCGCAAGTGATCAACGGGGACTTCAACGATGACGGTAGCATGGACTACGCCGTCCTAATTCAAACGGGCGCGCTCGCGACTGACAAAGGCATCGTTAAGCCGCTCAGACTCGATCTGGTAGCGTTTTTCCGCAAGGGTAATGGATACAAAATGCACCAGGTCACGTCTGAGGGCGGCTCTTGCGTGATGCTGATGCGCAAAGGCGAAACAGATTACGACTACGAGAAGCAGCGCGAGTTTACTTACCCGAGAGATTCTATCTTTTCCGGCATAGGCATGGGTGGGACGTCGTATGTTTACGAATACGGAGCGTTTCGCGCTATCACCACTAGCGACTAATTACCTTCCGCAACCTCGGGCGGCACAGCCGCGTGCGCATCTGTGGCGAGCCACATTGAGCCTGCACCACGCCTAGACTAGTAATGTCTAATGAGTAGCGCGTTAATAATAAGCTTCAAACGCCTCGAGTTTTTGTTGGCATGTGCGCTAACCATCGGCAATTCAACATTCGCAACGGCGATTGTGCAGAGCAAGAATGAGCCAAAAGAGATTTGGTTGGGTGATGTTCTCGGCGACGGTGATCTGATCGAGTACAGAGGCTACGTGCTTACAAAACGGCACCGAAGTGTTGTTGATCCTGAAATCGCTTTGAAGCCAATAGACGTTTCTTACGCGGTACTCAACCGCAAGGGTAAACGCCTGATGAAGTTTGATGCCGACGTCTATTTCGGATTGGGCAACGCCACGCGCTTTGGCTTAGTTTCAATCCTCGGTAACCATAAACAAGCAATCATCTCTCAGGATGTGTATCGTGGCGGAGCCCAATGGATCGTCACACTTTCACGGCATCCGCGAATCATCTTCGATGGACGAATCTGGTCAGTTGGCCGAGAGGGCGACGATCTGGGCCTTGGCGACCTTGATGGTGACGACGTTTACGAGATTTCGGTTCCGATAACCGACTTTTATCAACTGCATGACAAAATGCCGATGTCTCAAATACCGCTGCCGTCGATTATCTTTCGATACCACCGTGTGAAGAGGACCTATTTACCGGCCAATCGTCGGTTTCGGACTTACTTGCTACAAGACTTGGAATCGATTGATTCGCGTTTGAACAGTAGCGATCCTTTTGCGCAGAAGTCGGCGGTCTTAAAAAAACTATTAACTTACATTTATATCGGTCGTCGAAGAGAGGGTTGGAGATTCTTTGATCGAACTTACGCTTTGGATGATCGCGAAGAAATCAGAAGGCGGGTCAAATCGATCTTGCGCAGACAACCGGTTTACAGGTTCATTTACAAGCACCCAGGAAAGAGGCGATGATGCCGTCCATGTCCATTCTGATTGCCGAAGACAACGTAGCGCAGCGCGCTTACCTGCGCGAGATACTCGAGCGCGACTTTCCTTCGCATAGTCCGGTGATTGAAGCCGGTGACGGCGAAGAGACGGTGAAGCTGGCGCTCGCGCAAAAGCCCGAAGTCTGCATCCTCGACATCCAGATGCCGAAGCTTTCGGGCGTCAAAGCCGCGCGCGCGATCTGGCGCGACTATCCTGAAGCCCGCATCATTTTCTGGACGCAATTCCCGCACGAGATCTACATCAACGAGATTCGCAAGATCGTTAAGTCCGTGGATCCGCCGCCGGCCTACGGCTTCATTCACAAGAACAATCCGGAGTCGCGCTTCCTGCGGTTTGTGGCCGCGGTCCTGGAAGACGGCGCCGACATGATCGATCCCGCGTTCAAGGATTCCTTCAAGCGGCCTTTGCTGACGGAGTTCGAAGCTGAGGCGCTTTATTATCTCGCGCTCGGACTTTCTAACTGGGCGATCGCGCGTAAATGCAGCCTGAGCCTGCGTGGTGTGGAAAGCCGTCTGGCGACGCTCTACGAAAAACTATTCGTCTCAATTCCTGAAGGCACAGACTACGAAGCTTACGAGAAGCTCGCCTACAACGTGCGCACGCGTGCGTTCTTTGAAGCGTTGCGTCGGGGACTCCTGAACAGCGACGAGTTGGAAAAGGCCGCGGTGGATCTCGAAGGGTGGATTGACCGTGATCGGAAGAAATTTTCCGAAGAGCAGAAGCGAGAATTAGGTAAGCCCAAGAGATAACCATTTGAGGTTATATATGTACAGAATACTGCTCGTTGGCGTTTTCCTGTTTCTCCTCGCCACGTCTGCTCTTGCCCAGGAAGCCTCGAATCAAAATGAGTTGACCGAGAAAAACTGGAACGACTTATTCGCCGCACTTGATGAAGACCAATGGGTTACGGCGGCTGATGCGGCAACGAAGTATCTGAAGCAACTAAAGGAAGAGGACAAGGATCATTCACTCGCGCGGTTGAGATACATTTTGATTTTCGCTTCGGCCGGCAAAGTAACGCAGCGCCAGATGACGTATCCCGAATTGGACAAGGTGCTGACGGATTTGTTGGGCAAGGACATCATGACGCCGTTTCGGCGCATTGATCCCTGTGAAGGCGGCCCGGGCCGCCTCGGAGCGCTTTGCGTTCGTGAGACGAAGGCTTCCGGGTCGGCGACCAACAGAGCCGGAACTTACATTCACGCGTTCGAATACGCGGAGCTGGAGAAACCATTCGACGCCGGGAAACACAAAGATAAGTATGGCGCCGTGCGCGGACTGTTCAGGGGATACCAACTCAACCCAAACAAGTCGACGCTTTGGATCATGAGGTTGTACGTTGAGAAAGCTACGCTTGAACTTGATCAATAGCGCCGGTGCCGTCTCACGCTTAGCGTTCGCCATCCTGCTGTTCACTATTTGCGGCGCTCTGCTCAGTGAAACGCCCCCGCTAACGGTCGGGCTCCTGCCCCGGGTGTTTTCGCAAAATCAGCCGCCGGCGGCGCAGCCACAACCGTCGCCCACGCCTTCGCCAACGCCGACGCCTTCTCCGTCACCAACACCGCCGCCGAATTTGCATCAGTGGGGAGCGCTGACTTCGTTTCATGGATTGCCTTCGGATCGAGCGCGGGCAATCGCGCAGGAAAAGTCGGGCGTAACCTGGTTTGCGACCGATGGCGGTCTGGCAATGTTCAATGGCCGCCGCACGCATGCGGTAATTGCGGAAGGTCTGCCGAAGGGCCGCGTGCTGGCACTGAAGATTGATGATTCCGGAGCGATTTGGATTGGCACGGACACCGGCGCCGCCTGGATGGCGAATGGAAAGACCCACCCGATTAAAGAAACGTCGGGCAATGCGATCACGACCATCGTCACGCGCGACCGCGACCATGTCTTAATGGCGAGCGAGAATGGCCAGATTTTTGACTGCCGGGTACAGCTTGGTGCGGTGAGCGAGATGCGGGCCGGCGAGGGAGTCCCCCAGGTCAGTTTTAACGTGCAGGCAATTCCCTCTGAACCACTCCAAAGTGCCGACAAAGATCAGCCCGGGCCACTGAAAATCACCAGCCTCGCGATGGTTGGCGACAAGCTGTACGTGGGCACGCACAGTCGCGGGGTGCTGGTGATCGAAAACGGCGATGTAAAGGAAGTGGTGAGCCGGCCGCGCAGCTTTTTCATTAACGCGCTGGAAACGGATGCGAAGGGACGTCTATGGGTCGGCGCGCGCGGCGGGAAAGAAGAAAGCGCCATCTTCGATCAAAGCGACCCGCTCAAACCGGTGCGCGCGAATGCGCCGACGGGACCAGTCACGGCAATCACGCGCGGGCCCTCCGACGACATCTGGGTCGCGACCGACGGCCGCGGCGCGTTTCATCTGCGCGACGGCAAAATAATCGAGCGGTTCACGTTTGTCGGCACGGGTGGCGCGCTCCGGTCGGATCACATTTACGGAGTGTTCGTGGATCAAGAGGATGT
>DASUTF010000285.1:0-28062 GCA_036374695.1 Pyrinomonadaceae bacterium | reverse complement strand
TTCTCAAAGTCGAATGTGCCGCCGGTGATTTCGACAATCTGGCGAAAGGCTTCGTGCGCCAGGAGGCGGCCGCATTCGGCGCCAACGATTTGCCCGTCGTTAAACAAAACTTTGCCGTTTTGCGTGCTGTTCTGCAGGGTCAGCACGCCCGTCTGTCGCGAATTCTCGATCGCCTGAATCGCATCGAAGACACTGATTACTGACAAGTCGCCGGCAAACGTAACGCTCGTCTTTCGCGTGAACGGCGTGCTTCGGGGCGCGGCGGTTTCAGTTTTTATTTCCGGATGGCGCGCGCGGCGAATAGCTTCCAGACCTGAAGCGATCGAAATGCGGTTGTCCAGTTGCTTCGCTTCCAGCAAACGATCGTGCGCGGCGTCAAAATTATCACGTTCGATGTAAAGGCTGGCGAGCGCCAGGCAGTGACGAGCAGCTTCTTCAGGATGCTTGTGTGCCGCCGCGATTTCTCGCATGCGCTCGCGCAGGCTAATCGATCGCGGCGCGCGTTCGAGCGCCGTCTTCAAGCGTTTCATGGCTCGATCCGCCGAGCCATACTTGAGAAACAACTCAGCGTCGAGCAACGCAGTCTCGACTTCACCCACGGCCTCTTTTTGATCGTTAGCCATCATTCGCAGGCGACAAACCCGGCGAAGTTTAGCACACGCAGGTTTTGGCGTAAGCCTGCCAGCCATTGATCTTAAGGCGTGAATTCAGCGGGTCGGGATGACGTAAAAGGTTTGCGCTGGTTCAGTTCGAGGCGGCACGCGCATGTTGCGCGTGGATTCACGGGCGGGACGCCCATGCCACTTTTCTAAACCGAACCAGCGCCAAAAGGTTTGTTGGCTTGGCAAACCTGACTTGGTTCCGTATTATCAGTCAGCCGGATCTCTTATACCGGCATCCGCCGGCTTAACCCTCGGCAGTAATAAATCAACTGGAGAAAATGAATGTACGTTTATTCGAAAGTAGCTAAGGCCGTTGTGTTTGCAATGGTCTTGACGCTCGCGAGCTTTAACGCAAGTTTTGCTCAGGTGGCGGATTATAAATTCAAAGTCCACAACAATACCGCTCAGAAGATCAAGAAGATTCTTGTGTCTGAAGACGGAAAGAAGTGGGGCTATTTTGATATTGGCTCAGGCATTGATGCCGGCGAGATGGAAGAACTTGTTTGGGACAAATCGACCGACAACGGAAACTGCGAATGGATCTTCAAAGCAGTTTTCGCCGACGGCGAAGAGTCCGAGCCGGTCGAATTCGATTTTTGCGAAAAGAATCTCGTCCTCGAATTCAAGTAGCATATTCGAACATTTGAAAAGAAAGGCCCCTGCGGATTTCGGCAGGGGCTTTTTCTTTGTCCGGGAGAAGTTAGCCGGAACTGCGCGACGCTCAGGCTGGCTGTTATACTGCCCGTCAAGATGTGCGTTGTTGAGAAGGACTTCGATCGACTTGCCCTGCTCGACGACGAAGGTTGGACGCACAACAACCACTACCACAGTTTCTTGCTCCGGCGCGTTCCCGCGCAGTGCCGTAAAGCTCTGGAGATTGGTTGCGGAACAGGTGCCTTTGCGCGCCGGCTTGCCGAACGGGCCGAGCACGTCACGGCTCTTGATCTGTCGCCGGAAATGATTCGCGTCGCACGTTCGCAATCGTCAGACATCTCGAATATTCGCTTTCAGCTAGCCGACGTTAACAACTGGGATTTCCCCAAAAGACATTTCGACTGCATTGCCGCGATTGCCACGCTTCATCATACGAAGCTACGAGAAGTGCTCTCGAAGGCGAAAGTGGCGTTGACGCCGGGTGGCGTACTCCTGGTTCTCGATCTCTATGAACCATTTGGTTTGAGAGATTCGCTGACAAACGTGGTAGCCGTCGGTGTGAGTGGCGCGCTAAGGCTGCTTCATAACGGCCGATTGAAACCTTCGCCCGAGGTGCAGGCAGCGTGGGAAGAACACGGACGGCACGATTCGTACCTGACGGTGGCTGAGGTGAAACGGCTCTGCGCCGAAGTCCTCCCGGGTGCGAGAATTCGCAAGCACCTCTTTTGGAGGTACTCCATTGTGTGGCAGGCGCCACGTTAAGGGAGCAACATGAAGAATCAAGAAAATTGCGGCGCGGTTACCGTGGCTACTTTGCTGCTCATGCTGCTGTCAACTGGGTGCGCCCGCGGTGGCGGAAGCCCGCAACAGTCGATGTTTGCGCCGGCTAGCGGTTCTCCTTTTGCGATTAACTGCGGGCCCGGCATCATCACGGTCGGCGATCTGAACAAAGACGGCAAGCCCGATCTAATCGTCGGGTGTGAACAGACTCGCACGTTGACCGTGTTATTAAGCACCGGAGGCGGAGCGTTTCGCGTTTCCGATCCGATTTCGCTTCCTGACGCACCAGGCAACATCGTGCTTGGCGATGTGAACGGCGATGGCAATCCGGACGCCGCCATCGACAGCCACGATAGTTACGGCGTGATTCTAATGCTCGGTGATGGCAAAGGCAGTCTGGCCGTTGCGCCGAATTCTCCGATCGTGATGAAGGAAGGGCAACAGCCGCACACTCACGGATTGGGTCTTACTGATATGAACGGCGATCGGAAGCTGGATCTCATCACCGCGAACAATGCGGACAATGACATTTCAATCGCGTTTGGCGACGGTCGCGGCGGTTTCACGCGCGCTCCGACAACCTTCGGCGTGGGGCCGAGCCCGTATCCGTTCGCTTTGGGAGATGTAAATAACGACGGGCGTTCAGACATCGTCGCGACCGCCTCTGCCACGGGTCCTCAGCGCGCCCAACAATTACGCTCGAGTTTCGCGTTAACGCTGCTGTTGAACGACGGCCGGGGCGGCTTTCGCCGGAGCGACCTTCCGGTGCGCACAGGCCAACCCTGGTTCGCGGCTCTGGGTGATGTGAACGGCGATGGCAAGACAGATGCGGTGGCGAGTCATCACGACCAAAGTAAGCTGACTGTCATGATTGGTGATGGCACCGGCCGTTTTTCCGAAGGCGCGGCTTCGCCTTTTGACTTTGGTCGCAACGTTTTCCAACTTCTGGTCGCGGACGCGAATCGCGACGGCCGGCTGGATGCTTTGGCCGCGGTTGGAGACGGTGTTCACGTAATGTTGGGAGACGGCCGCGGCCGCTTTCGACCTGCGCCCGGTTCGCCCGTGCTGACCGGACGGGGAGTCTGGCGGTTCGTCGTAGCAGATCTGAACGCTGACGGTAAACCCGATCTCGCCACGAGCAATCTGGAAAGCCGCAGTGTGAGTGTCCTGCTCGGCCGGTGAGTTCTGTGTGAATCACGGGGTCAGTAGCCTGACCGTGAGGGAGGGCTCAAAAGCGGTCAAATCAAAAATCCAAGCGCACGCCCAGGCGCACTTGTCTCGGTCGCATCGTGCGGGTGGTGACGAGGAACTGATCGAGGAAAGCTTGTCTCTGTGCCGGGGTCGCGGTCGGGCCAAACGCGTTGAAATTGATGAACTCGCTGCCGAAGCTGAAAACCGTTGTGTTAAGCACGTTGTCGAATTCCACGCTCCATCGCATCCGCATCTTGCTGTGCAAACGGAACTCGCGCGAGACATTCAAATCGAAAATGAATTGACCCGGCCCAGTGCCGGCATTTCGCGGAAGATTTCCTGATTGACCGATCGTGGGCAGCGAAAAGAAATTGAGGAGCGAAGGATCGATTGGTTCACCAGGGCGTCGCCATTGCAGAAGACTCGCGTCGCCGGTGAAATTCGGCCGGTCGTTCCTGACGTCGTCGAGGTTTCGATCAACGCTGCCCAGGCTGAGGTTGAAAGGCGCGCCGGACGCGAGGCGCACGATCGGTGAAATACGCAAATGACCAAGGATTCGCGGCGTGTCGAAAGTTCCTGAGAAGGCGAAACGATGGCGCCGATCGAGCAAGCTGCGCGAGAATTCGCGGTTGAAATCACCGGGAACCAGCGCGTCGGAAGTGTTTAGGATGCCGTCATCCTTCAAAAACGACAGCGTGTAAACGGCGCGAAAAGAGAAGCCGACGCCGCTGGCTTTCTGCCGCCAGCGATTCCGCACTTCGAGCGTCAAGCCGTGATAAAAACTGTCGCCGACGGAAATTAATTGCTCGACTTCTGTGCGCGCCGGGTCAGGGCGCAGAGAATTAAGTGCCGCGAGTGCCGCATTCACCTGGGTAGTGGAAGTGAACCCGTTGAGATTGATCAGGGAAACCGGCACGCCGAGTTCGAAAATTCGCACCGTCGCGTTTGGATCGGCCGGATTAGGTGGATTGAGAACAAATCGGACGATGTCCCCGGCTGTAGTCGTATTCAGAATTGGCCGGGTGCCGCCGGGGCCGCTCAGTAAGTTCGGAAAGTCGCGCGTCGAAAGATATTGAGTGAAGCTGCTGAATCCCGCCGGCAGTCGCGGCGCGTTAACGTTGAATTCTCGCCAGAGATGAATGCCGCGGTTGTAAGTGTAATTCGCTTCCGCCAACCAACGCTTCGGCAGCTCTCGCTCAAAGCCCGCATTGGCCTGATAGCTCTCCGGGATGCGCAACGTCGGATCGAGACGGCGCGAGAACCCCGCATTCAATCTGCCGAACTGCCTGACCAACGGCGAGGTCTCAGTCAACGGCTGCGGAAAAGTGATCTGAGCAAGCGCCGCGGCACGTTGCGCGACCGGAATGTCGTCCGTGTCGAGAAACAGTTGCTGCGCTCCTAACGTGAAGTCATCAATCGTCCGCAACAGTGCCCGGTTGTAGAAAATTCCGGCGCCGCCCCGGAGGACGGTCTTGCCTGACTTGAACGGGTCATAAGCGAAGGCGAACCGAGGTCCGAAGTTGTTCCGGTCGCGAAGGATGCTCTCGTTCTCCCAGCGCAGGCCGTAGCTAATCAGCAGATTTGGAAACAGCCGCCAATCGTCCTGCGCGAAAACTCCAATGTAAGTATTCCTCTGCGTTGAGGTGGTGAGAAAGTTCTGTCGGAAGCGGCTGGGCCGGTTCGCCAGGAAATCTCCGAAGCTATCGAAATCAAAAGTACCCGACGCGTCCGACAGATCGATGAAAGTTGATTTGATCCATTGCACATCGCCGCCGAACTTAAGCGAATGTGCGCCGGCGAGATAGGCGAAGATTTCCTGGCCTTGCCAGCGAGTCTCACTTCGATCAGTCGCGCCGGTGGTTGAGCTGCCCGCGACCAGGGTCCCGGTCACCAGGCTCTGCGAATCGTTAATGTCGATGAGCACGACGGGGCTCGCGCCGCCTCGGGCGGCGAGTGCGGGCGTAAGACCAGACCATTGAAGACGAGTCTGGGCGACAGCCTTCGAAGAAACGACGTAATTGTCGAGGTAGGCGAGCGAGTCGGTATTTCGGGTGCGCGCTTGCAACGATTCAGCCAGGCGACTGCCGCCGGCGAACTGGCGCAAATTCCTGGACCGGCCAAGCTGGAAGTTGATCTGACCGTTGTGCATGTCGGTGAACTTGTGATCGACGCGCGTGGTGAAGATGTGCGTGCGCTGCGGCGTGCTTACGCCTTCGATGAACGGCGCAATTCCGTTCGCTGCAATGAGTGCGGGCGCCGAAGGATTTTCAGCTCGACGCGAGCCGGGATTTGTCGGTGGTGGCAAAGGGAACAGCGGATTCTGATCGATGGGTACGAGTGTGTCGATCGTCGTCGAATCGAGAATCGTGTTGTATTCGTACGACGAGAAAAAGTGGGTGCGGTTGCGGCCGTTGATAAACGGCAGCGCAACGGGGCCGCTCAACGTTCCGCCTGGATTGTGTTCTTCGTACGGCGGCCGCACGAAGCCGAGCCGCTTGTTATTGAAAGTGTTCGCGTTGAAGATGTCGTTCCGATAGAACCAGTAAACGCGTCCGTGGAATTTGTTTGAGCCGCCCCGCGTGCGCAGGTTGATGCGCCCACCGGACGCGCGCCCATATTCGGCCGCGAACTGGTTACGAATGACTTGAACTTCCTCGACAGCTTCCAATGACGGCGTGAAGCGCTCGCGCGCCGCCCGGTCATCGTTGTTGTCCAGGCCGTCAATCGTGATGTTGTTTGAGTACGCTGGCCCGCCGGACAGTGAGAAGTTCCCCGACTCTTCGGGCGTCGTGCGCGCGCTGGTGCGATCTTCAGCGAGTTCGCGCGTCGAGAGCGCCTCTTCACTGACGCCACCCAGAGTGAAAATCAGATCCAGTGGCGAGCGCGAAGCGTTGGGCAGCGATTCAACTTCCTGCGTGATGATGGTGCCACCGACAACCGTGCGCGTCGTGTCAACTTGCGGCACACTCGCTTGCGTGACCACCACCGTTTCGGCGGTGACGCCGGCCGGCTTCAGGGTGAAATCGAGCTGCACATTCTGCCCGGCAATCGTGGCGAGATCTGTTTTTTCTTCCGTGGCAAAGTTCGCGAACGACGCCTTGACGGTATACACACCGGGCTCAAGCTGGATGATCTTGTAACGTCCCTCGTCATCGGTCCCGACCCTGCGTTCCGTTTTGGTTTTAATGAGCGTCGCCGTTACTGAAGCGCCGGGGATCACCGCGCCATTCTGGTCCATGACGCGGCCGGAGATGGTCACGTTATCCAGATCCTGCGCCGTTGAAGATGCACCAAAGACGAAGAGCAGCGAGGCGAGGATTAAGGAAACTAATTTCGAGGTGCGAGGCATCCTTGGCTGCGGATCTGAGCGAAATCCCTCAATCTGACAGTGACGGGAGTTAGTCCCATTGCCTTCACATTCTCATCTGCCTGCAAGGACAAGATCGCAGCCTTGGCTAGCGACCGTGAGTTACTAACTTCTCAATCCGCTTCCTGGCTTCCGCAGCCTCGGGGCTGTTCGGATATTTCCGCACGATCTCGCGCCAGGCGGCGCCTTGGTAATGAAACTGTTTAGTTCCCGGGTCGAAGGTGAAGATGACGCCCTGGCGGTTGTAACGATCGAGTCCGTTGTAATTCATGTAGTACGAGTGCTCAGGCGCGCCGTCCGTGGGAATCTCGCGCCGTTCAAATCGTCGCGTTGCCTCGCGCGAGAGTTGCGCAGCGGCTTCTTCAGCAGCGTTGCCGAGCGCGAGCAGGACTTTCGGTCGCAAAGATGAACGTGGGAAGTGATCCAGAAAGATGCGGCTTCGCGCGATGCGATCGAATTCGTCTGTGCCACCAATCAAGTGGGCCAGCCGTCGATCGTCGCCGTGGCGATTCGACATCACTAACGCCTCGCTTTGCACCCAGCCGGATGTTCGGCGCGTGACGACAACCTGAGAGAAAGAAATGCCTTCATGGTTACGGCGCGTGATGCGGACCGACACGAATTTCCCCCGGCCGAGCCTGCGAATCAGGCGCGCCGAGAGGCTCGGCGCGACTCGCAAAGCCGCGAGTCGTTCGTCAGCAATAACCGCAATATTGCCACCTGGCGGAACGCGCTTCTTTTGCGCAGTTACTGGAAAAGCGATCGCGGCGAGAAAAAACAACGCCGCGATCGCAGTGTGGGAGGCGAACTGTCGGGATGTGCGTGGGGTGCGCATCGGGAACTCCTTTGTTGCTGAAAACAACGGCGCTGCTCAGTCGCGAGAACCGCGCTACTGCCTCAGGGCTGCCGCTTATATCACGCCTTGGGCATGACAGCGCAAATTGCTGCGGGCGGATTGCCAGATTCGTGGCGATTGCTGGATTTAGCTCGCCATGCTGAGTTACGCACTAAATCAGATCTAACGCCTGGCGGCGGTTCGTTTGGCTGGCACGGGACGTTTTAGGCGGCTGATCGGAACAAGAGCGCCGGCTTCCGGAGGAGGCGCCTCAGTGAAATGCGAGAACTCTTCGGCATGACTTTGCAGGTATTCAAAGAAGCGTTCGAACTCGCGCTGCATCGCATCCATCTTCTCGCGCATGTTCAGAATGATTTCGACGCCGGCGAGATTCACCCCGAGATCGCGCGTCAAAGACAGAATCACTTCGAGTCGTTCGAGATCGGTGTCGGTGTAGAGCCGCGTGTTGCCCTCAGACCGGGAAGGCTTCAGCAGCCCTTCACGCTCGTACAGACGCAGCGTCTGCGGGTGGAGTTCGAATTGCTCCGCGACGGCGCTGATGGTGTAGGTTTTGGCTCTGCGTTTCATAAAAGCTGTGCTTCCTACTTGTCCTTTGATGCTTGTCCGCAGTTGCCGCTAAACTCCGCCAACCATCCGTCAAAAATCAAGAACAAAGCACCAGGTACAAAGCACGTTTTTATTCGAGTCCCATCGCCACTCTGGGGTTTTCGCTATTCATCTTCTCGTACTTGCGCAGCAACTCTTTCGTTTCTTCTGAAATCACTTTTGGCAACACGAGCTGTACTTCAATGAATTGATCGCCGTGCGCGTTGGGGTCGCGCAGAGATGGCGCGCCCCGGTGCCGCAGGCGAAACTTTTGGCCTGATTGCGTTCCTGGTGGAATGCGGAGTTGCGCTTTGCCCAGGACGGTGGGCACTTCGATCTTGGCACCGAGCGCGGCCTCCGGCACGGTAATCGGAACCGTTACATAGATGTTGTCGCCCTTTCGGGTGAAATGTTGGTGCCGGCCGACGTTCGTGATGATGAATAGATCGCCCGGCGGTGCACCCAGCCGGCCGCCTGCACCTTTGCCAGGCACGCGCACGCGCGAACCGGTGTCAACGCCCGCGGGAATGCGTACTTTCACCGTTTCAGCCTTCGGCAGAGTGCCTCTGCCTTTGCAGAGCGCGCACGGCGGACGGCCTTTCCCGGTGCCGCCGCAATCCGGACACTCTTGCGTGAAGCGCAGACGACCGCCGGCACGTTGCACCTGCCCGGCGCCTTTGCACGTCGCACAAGTGGTTACCGCGCCGCCCGTGTCGCCCGCGCCATGACAGCGCGAACACTGGTCCGATCGATTGACCGTAAGATTGGTCGTAAGGCCGGTGATGGCTTCTTCAAAACTGAGCGAGAGCGGCATCTCGATGTCGGCGCCACGCTGGGGCTGTGGCCGGGGTGGCTCGCGTTCCGCTTTCGCGCCGCCGAAAAGATCCGCAAAGATGTCGCGGAAGCTGCTGCCCGTGCCGCCTGCCCCGCTGGCCGTCGAGCCAAAGTCAAAACCGGAGAAGTCAAAAGGAGGAGCGCCGCGCGTGTAGGCCGCGCCGGGAGTGGCGCCGCGCGCAGCCGCATCGGCCAGATTGTCGGAGTACTGACCGAAGCGATCGTAAACAGCCCTCTTCTTGGGATCAGAGAGAACGTCAAACGCCTCACTCATCTGCTTGAAGCTGTCCTCGGCGGCTTTGTCGCCCGGGTTGACGTCAGGGTGGTACTTGCGCGCCAGCCGCCGGTACGCCTTCTTGATTTCGTCCGGCTTGGCGTCGCGCTTAACGCCCAGGGTCTTGTAATAATCCGCTTTGGCCACAATTCATTGCCGATTGCCAATTGCCGAATGCCGATTGATCTCTGTCGTTAGTGTCGCAATCTGCGACTGAAGACAGGACCAATCGGCAATCAAAAATCGGCAATTGGCAATGTGTGCCTACTTCTTGTCTTCGTCTACGTCCACGTACTCCGCGTCGATCACATTGTCTTCGCCGCCGGTTTGACCGGTTGACGATGCGCCTGCGGCCGATGACTGCTCAGTCGTTTCACCTTCCGGTGTCGAGGACGTTTGCTGATAGAGGGCTTCGGCCATTTTGTGCGAGACCGTCTGCAGCGCATTGAACGCGTTGTTCATCCGCTCAACGCCGCCTTCTTCGACCGCCTTCTTCGCGTCGGCAATGCCAGCTTCAACTTCGCCGGCGACCGCGCTAACCTTCTCGCGGTTCTCGTTCAGCGTTTTCTCCATCTGATAAATCAAACCATCGAGACGGTTGCGCGCTTCGATCTCTTCACGCTTGGTCGCGTCCTCGGCCGAGTGTGATTCGGCGTCGCGCATCATCTTGTCGATTTCATCCTTACTCAGACCGGACGAAGCAGTGATCGTGATCTTCTGTTCGCGGCCGGTGCCCATGTCTTTTGCTGAGACGTTCACAATGCCGTTCGCATCAATGTCGAAGGCCACTTCGATTTGTGGCATGCCGCGCGGCGCTGGTGGAATGCCGACCAGGTGGAACTTGCCGAGCGTGCGATTGTCCGTCGCCATCGGGCGTTCGCCCTGCAACACGTGAACTTCGACCGACGTCTGGTTGTCAGAAGCCGTCGAGAAAATTTCCGATTTGCGCGTCGGAATTGTCGTGTTGCGCTCAATGAGTTTCGTGGCCACGCCGCCGAGTGTTTCGATGCCGAGGCTGAGCGGCGTCACGTCGAGCAGGAGGATGTCGGTCTTCTCGCCCGACAGTACCCCGGCTTGCACCGCTGCGCCCACGGCGACCACTTCATCGGGGTTCACACTTCGATTCGGCTCTTTGCCGAAGAAGTTCTTCACCAACTCTGAGACTTTTGGAATACGTGTCGAGCCGCCGACCAGGACCACTTCATCGATTTTCGTGGCATCGACCCCCGCATCTTTCAACGCCTGCTCAACCGGAGGCATCAGACGCTTGAAGAGTGGTTCGCCCAGTTGCTCGAACCGCGCCCGCGTCAGTTTCATCACTAAATGTTTCGGTCCGGATTGATCCGCAGTGATGAAAGGGAGATTAATTTCCGTCTCCATTGTGTGCGACAGCTCAATCTTGGCCTTTTCGGCCGTTTCTTTCAGACGCTGCAAAGCCATCTTGTCTTTGGACAAGTCGATGCCCTGGTCCTTCTTGAACTCGTCGATGATCCACTCGACCAGCGCTTCATCAATGTCGTCGCCACCCAGGTGCGTGTCGCCGTTCGTTGACTTTACCTCCACGACGCCTTCGCCAACCTCGAGAATCGAAATGTCGAAGGTGCCGCCGCCAAAGTCGAATACGGCGATCGTTTCGTCTTTCTTCTTGTCGAGACCGTAGGCAAGCGCCGCCGCGGTGGGCTCGTTAACGATGCGCATCACTTCCAGTCCGGCAATCTTGCCTGCATCCTTGGTCGCCTGGCGCTGCGCGTCGTTGAAATACGCCGGAACCGTAATGACCGCTTTCTCGACCTTCTGGCCGAGGTAATCTTCGGCAGACTGCTTCATTTTCTGAAGAATCATCGCGGAAATTTCCGGTGGACTCCATTCCTTTCCGCCGGCGCCAATGCGCACGTCACCGGCCGTCCCCGTCCCTTGAACTTTGTAAGGAACCTGCTTGATTTCTTCGGTCACCTCGTTGAATTTGCGACCCATGAACCTTTTGATTGAATAAATCGTGTTTTCCGGGTTGGTCACGGCTTGACGCTTGGCGACCTGGCCGACCAATCGGTTGCCATCTTTGGCAAAAGCCACGACTGAAGGAGTCGTTCGACCCCCCTCAGAGTTAGTGATGACGGTCGGCTCGCCGCCTTCCATGACCGCGACGACCGAGTTAGTCGTTCCTAAGTCAATTCCTATGATCTTGCTCATTTTAGACGCTCCAAAAAATTATTTCCGCTCACTGAGACACGGGGTTAAATACGCGCCCAATATAATATCTGAGTGCGTTGTTGTCAACCTTGCGTCGGCGGTTCGAGTCGCAGGTGTCAAAGCCTGAAAAGAAGGGAATTAGCCGGAATTCGCGGTGCCGGCTCCAGCAGGGGCGTTAAGGTCGCTCGTTCAGGCGACGGGAAACAAAGAAGATGTAGTGGATGCCGGACAGCAGTGCCAACGCGAACACCGCGGCATAGACGGTCGGGAGATAGTAGCCGGTGCCAACGTGAGTTTGTGCGGAGAGCATGACTACGGCCACGGCGACGATTTGTACGACCGTGCTGATCTTTCCCAGCAGTGAAGGCTCGAACGAGCGAAAACCCGTCACCATGTTGATTGCGGCGGCGCCAATCAGGATAAAGACGTCGCGGCTGATGACCGTGATGGTGACCCAAAAGGGAATGGGCAAGTGACTGGGAATGGGGGTCGGATACACGCCCTTCATCGAGAGAACGATGAACGACGCTACCAGCATCAGCTTGTCGGCGATGGGATCCAGAATCCGCCCCAGCGGCGATTGTTGGTCAAACCGGCGTGCGAGCAGTCCATCCAGGCCGTCAGTTATGCCCGCGAGGACGAAGGCGCCCAGGGCCAGCAGGAACTTTTGATAGAAGAGCAGCGATACGAAGACCGGAGTCAAAGCCATCCGGAACACGGTCAGCAAATTTGGTACGGTGACGATGCGTGAGGACACAGTGGAATTTCAAATTTCAAATTTCGGATTGCGAAATTTCCAATTGCGGAATAGCGGTGAACGCAGCATGAATTGTATTCCTGAACCTGAACTAACCTGCGCTGCGTAACTCGAGCACGGAAACCTCAGGTGGGCAACCATAGCGAATCGGCAGCACGACGGTTCCCAAGCCGCGGGTCACGTAAATTTGCGTGTGGCCGCGACGACCCAGCCCCCGCCGCATCCTTCGTCGCGGGCGACCTGAACGGCTTTTTTCCGATCGCCAGGTGACTTGGCCGCCGTGTGTATGACCACTGAGCACGAGGTCGACAGAAACGCGTGCGGCTCTTCGCAAGATGATTGGATTGTGTGCCAGCAACAGCTTGAATTCGTCGTCGCTTGAACCGGCCAGAGCCAGCGAGAGATCTTCCAACCCGACCATCGTGTCGTCGACGCCGGCCAGCCAAAAACTCTCGCCGCGGAGGTCCATGCGCGTGCCTTCATTTATCAAGACGCGAACGCCTTCGGCGCGGAACAGATCCGCTATCAACGTGGCGTCGGTCCAGTGATCGTGATTTCCCAGCACCGCGTACACGCCATAGCGCGCGCGCAGTTTTCCCACGACTTCCGCGCAAGGCTCCGCATACATTCGATCCTGCGAAATGTAATCACCGGTTAGCGCAATCAGATCCGGCCGCAGGTCGTTGGCGGCTTTGACGGCGCGCTCCAGATGCTGCGGGTTAACGAGCGGTCCGTAGTGAAAATCAGAAAGATGAACGATGCGGAGTCCGTCCAGCTTTGGCGGCAGGCGCTTCAGAAAAATCTCCTGCCGCTCGATCGAAAGCATAAACGGCTCTGTGAGCGCATGTTTGGCTGCTTGCGCAAGCACAGATTTGAGCGTGCTCAGCGCACGCGGGTGCGTTTTGACTGCGCGCCGTACCGGGCGATCGTGTTTCCAGCGAATTGAAGTTGGCATGCGGCTTGGGGAAAGCGAGCGGATTATAAGTAGCCGCTCTCACTTTCGCAATGCGAAGGGATTGTTTTGCTTCGATGTTTAGGCGATCGTTATTTCTTTCGACAGATAGACGTCCTGAATCGCATTCAGCAGTTGCACGCCTTCATTCATCGGGCGTTGAAATGCTTTGCGTCCGGAAATCAGGCCCATGCCGCCGCCGCGTTTATTGATGACCGCAGTGCGCACGGCTTCGGCCATGTCGCTCGCGCCTTTTGATTCGCCGCCGGAATTGATCAGACCGACGCGGCCCATGTAGCCGTTTGCGACCTGATAGCGCACCAGATCGATTGGATTGTCAGTGGTGAGTTTCTCGTAAATGAGCTTGCTCGTCTTACCATACGATTTGCCGAGCTCTTTCTCGACGGCCAGGTAGCCGCGGTTACGCTCGGGCAGTTTCTGCTTAACAATGTCCGCCTGAATCGTTACGCCGAGATGGTTCGCCTGGCCGGTGAGATCTGCCGATGAGTGCATGTCGCCTTCGGGAGTTTTGAATTTTGAGTTGCGCAGGTAGCACCAGAGAATGCACGCCATGCCAAGTTCGTGCGCCTCCGCGAATGCATCTGAGACCTCGACGATCTGTCGCGTCGATTCGTCCGAACCGAAATAGATCGTCGCGCCAACCGCCACCGCGCCCAGGTTCCGTGCCTCCTTGATGGTGCCGAACATAACCTGATCGAATTTGTTTGGCAGCGTAAGCAGTTCGTTGTGATTGATCTTTACGATAAATGGAATCTTGTGCGCGTACTTCCGGGCCACGCTGCCGAGTACGCCATAGGTCGAAGCGACCGCATTGCAACCGCCTTCGATGGCGAGCTTCACAATGTTTTCGGGATCGAAATACTGCGGGTTGGGCGCGAATGAGGCGCCGCCGGAGTGCTCAATGCCTTGATCAACCGGCAGAATCGAAACGTAACCCGTGTTGGCCAGCCGTCCATGGCTGATTAACGTTTGCAGCGAACGAAGCACGGCCGGAGAACGATCGCTTTCGGACACGACGCGGTCAACGTAATCCGGTCCGGGCAGGTGCAACTGGTCTTTTGGGATCACCGTCGATTTGAAGTCGAGCAGCGTTCTTGCATCAGCCCCGAGCAGTTCTTCAATTCGATCGATTGTTCCCGTGGATCGTTTCATTTCTGTGGCCATACCTGTTCCTCCAGTTACGGGCGTCTGTCGCGCCGGACTAAGTTGGATTATTGCGAGTGGCGCGAATTATATCACCTGGAACGAGCGGAAATGAACACGCGCGAGGTAAGTAGAGGGCCGGTTTGAAAGAGTGGCACGGGCGTCCCGCCCGTGAAATCACGCGCAAGATGCGCGTGCACCTCAAACTGACCCACCACGCGAGGTTAATGGTAAACTGGCGGCCGAAACGAATCATGAACAACCTGAGCCTTGCCAAGCGGCGCGAGAATGAGTCGCTGCCGGTCCAATTACAAGTCAAATTTGAGCGATTGAAGGAAATCCTCGCCGGTTTCGAGCGCGTGCTTGTCGCGTTCTCAGGCGGTGTGGACAGCACGCTCGTGGCGAAATCGGCGGTTAATGTCTTAGGTCGTGACAACGTGCTTGCCGCAATCGCGATTTCGCCTAGCCTGGGTCAGGACGAACAGCGTGACGCACTTCACCTTTTCGATGAGATTGGAATTTCGCACGTCCAGATCGAAACGAGCGAAGTTGAGGACCCGCGTTACGCCGCGAATCCAATCAACCGTTGTTACTTTTGCAAAGAGCATGTTTACGCCGCATTGATCGACACAGCCCGGCAGCACGGATTTGAAACTGTCGTTGATGGCTTTAACGCGGAAGACACGAGCGACTTTCGCCCGGGACGGAAGGCCGGCCGCGAACTTGGCGTGCGCAGTCCACTCTGCGAAGTGGGGCTGAACAAAGATGAAATTCGCGCGCTGGCCCGGCATCTGGGCCTGAGCAACTGGGACAAGCCGCAGATGGCTTGTCTCTCGAGCCGCATCGAATACGGAATCACGATCACACCGAAGATTTTGTCTCAAGTCGATCGTGCCGAGATGGCTTTACGTCGGCTTGGGTTTGCCGAGCTGCGAGTCCGGCATCACGACAAACTCGCGCGCGTTGAAGTCGAACCGCAGATGATTCCGCGTGCCCTGGCGCAGCGCGACGAGATCGTCGCTGCGGTCCGGGCCGCGGGCTACACCCACGTGACCATCGATCTGGAAGGGCTGCGACACGGCAGCATGAACGAAGGATTCGTTAAGCATGGATAGAGATACTGTTTCGAATCTGCTGGCGGAAGTCGCGAGCGGCAAATTGTCGCCCGCTGAAGCGCTGGAAAAACTGCGCTGGCAGCCGGTCGAGCCGATCGGCGACTTTGCGCGGCTGGATCATCATCGCGCCCTGCGGCAAAGCATGCCTGAGTTTGTTTACGGTGAAGGCAAGTCGCCGGAACAGGTCGCCGCGATTATGGGAGCGATGGTTGCGCGGACGGGCAGGGCGCTGGCGACGCGCGTTACGCCCGCGCACTTCGAAGCCGTGCAGAGGGTGCTGCCGGACGCTGTGCATCACCCGAAAGCGCGCCTCATCGCAGTCAAAAGTTTGCCGAAGTCGAAGGCAGGCCAGGCGTTGGTGATCGCGGCAGGCACGTCCGATGTGCCGGTCGCGGAAGAAGCTGCCGAAGTCCTGGCGTTCCTGGGTGACTCAACCCAAACGCTGTACGACGTTGGAGTTGCTGGAATTCATCGTTTGCTGGAGCACGCAAACTATTTGCAGGAAGCTGACGTGGTGATTGTCGTTGCCGGCATGGAAGGCGCGCTGCCCAGCGTTGTCGGCGGGCTAATCGATAGCCCGGTGATCGCGGTGCCGACCAGCGTCGGATACGGCGCGAGTTTCCAGGGGCTCGCGGCGCTGCTGGGAATGTTGAATAGCTGCGCGACGGGCGTGACGGTCGTCAACATCGACAATGGTTTGGGCGCGGCGACAGCGGCGCACCGTCTACTGACGCGTATTCGATCGTTGGAACAGAAGCGCGCAAGAAGAGGATCTTTGCGTGAACCCCTTCCCGCGAGCGGGGAGGGGATAGGGGTGGGGCCGAGCCGCGGCAACCTCTCCCCCAACCCCTCTCCGCTTGCGGAGAGGGGAAATGAAGAAGAGGTGGTCGGGCGGTGACGCGCATCGCTTATCTCGACTGTGCCGCTGGCATTAGCGGCGACATGTTACTCGGCGCGCTGATTGATGTTGGGTGGCCGGAGCAGAGCCTGCGCCAGTTAATCTCGAAGCTAAGGCTGGGCGACGTCCAGCTAAAAGTCGATCGCGTCAGTAAGCGGGGCATCGCTGCGACGCAGGTAAACGTTCTTTCTTCGCCGCATCAACCGCACAGAGGCCTGCAAGATCTTTCTTCAATTGTGATGCAGGCGGAATTGCCCGGCGCGATTCAACAGCGGGCAATTTCTGCGCTCCGATTACTGGCGGAAGCCGAAAGCCAGGTGCACGGCGTGCCGGTCGACCAAATTCACTTTCACGAAGTCGGCGCAGTTGACACGATTGTCGACATCGTCGGCGCGCTGGTCGGGTTCGAGGAGTTGAGCATCAGGTCAGTTCATTGCAGCGCACTGCCGTGGTCGCGCGGCACAGTTAAAACCGAACACGGAATTCTTCCCGTGCCTCCGCCGGCCGTCGCTTTGTTGTTGCGCGACGTGCCCGTTGCCGGCGCAGATATCGACGGCGAAACAGTCACGCCGACCGGCGCCACGCTCGCACGGACACTCGCGAACCAATTCGGCACGATGCCTGCGATGCGGGTTGAACGTGTGGGCTACGGCGCGGGTCAACGCGACTGGCCGGATCGCCCTAACGTTTTGCGGCTGACAATTGGGGAAAGCGCCGAGGACGCGACGGGACTTCAAATCGAGCAACTGGTCGTCCTTTCATGCAACATCGACGACATGAATCCGCAGTGGTACGAGCCGCTGATGAAACAGCTCAACGACACCGGGGCGCTCGATGTGTGGTTGACGCCCGTGCAAATGAAAAAGAATCGTCCGGCTGTGGTTGTCGAGGTGCTCTGCTCGCCCGAAAAGGCCAGCCCAGTCCGTCACATATTGCTGAGTCACAGCACGACTCTGGGGGTGCGAGAGACTGTGGTTACCCGTCACAGTCTGCCCCGGCACGTGGAAACCGTTCAGACCGTATACGGCGCCATTAGAATGAAAGTGGCCCGGCTGCCGGATGGCTCGGTAAAAGCATCTCCAGAACATGAAGACTGCGTGGCTCGCGCCGGGGAACATAACGTGAGTGTTAGTGATGTGTGGTCGGTGGCCATGCAGGCTAAAAGCAGCCAACCGACGTGAAGAGGCGAGCATCGGAAAAGCTTGCAAAAAAGCTTGCCCCCCTACCGGGCGTAAGTTACAATCCGCGCTGAAATTCCCGACTAGATGACCAGCAAGTCCCGGTCAGACTTGTTACTGACCAGGGTTTCTAAGGCCCGAACCAAGTACCAATTCTAGAGAGGTAATACCACAGATGAAGTCCCCTTACTTTTTAGCTCTCCTGTTGGCATTCGTGTGTTCACTTTGTGTCACTCCAGCGCTGGGTATCCCAGGCGACGAATGGCGCCTCGTCGATTCCGCTGAACTTACTTTGAAAACAGGCGTGGTCGAGAAAGACGCTGATGCGGAGGTCTTGTTTTGGGAGGTGCGTATCGATGACAGCAGCGTCGAAGAGCTGGTGCTGAAGAACTATGTCCGGATCAAGGTTTTTACCGACCGCGGCAAAGAATCGCAAAGCAAAGTCGATTTGCCCTACGCCGGTTCCGCGAAGATTAAAGATATTGCGGCACGGGTCATCAAGGCTGATGGAACGATCGTAGGTTTGAAGAAGGAAGACATTTTTGATCGAACGATCGTCAAAGCCAGCGGGCTGAAAGTTAAGGCGAAGTCGTTCGCCCTGCCCGGCATCGAGGCCGGCGCCATCATCGAGTATCGCTGGCAAGAGGTTTATCCCGGCGGCAGTGCCAGCGGTTTGCGGCTGCATTTTCAACGCGACATCCCCGCGCGCGAAATCACTTATTACCTCAAGCCATACCAGGGCCTGATCTACAACTCGTTTCACATGGAAGAAGCCAAGTTCGTTAAGGACAAGGACAACTTCTTCAAGATGACCAAGACCAACATGCCGGCTTATCGCGAAGAACCACGCATGCCGCCGGAGGATCAGGTTCGCGCCTGGGTCTTTCTCAACTACACACGCGAGACAAAGATTGACGTCGCTAAGTTTTGGAAAGACGTGGGTCGCGCTTTCTTCGAAGTGACCAAGGACGAGATGAAAGCCAATGACGAGGTCAAGGCAGCGGCGGCGCAGATAATTGGCGACGCTTCGACTCCCGAGCAAAAACTAGAGCGCATCTACGATTTCTGTCGCACCAAGATCAAGAACATCAGTGACGATGCTTCAACGCTTTCAGACGAGGAAAAGAAGAAGTTCCGGGGCAACAAATCACCCGCGGACACGTTGAAGAAGGGCGGCGGCACCAGCACGAATATTGATTATTTGTTCGGGGCGCTGGCCAAAGCCGCCGGATTTGACGCCCGCCTGGCAGTGTCAGGGAGTCGCGCCGACTTTTTCTTCGATCCCGCAGTCGCCAGTGAACGCCTACTCGCCTCGTCGTTCATCGCCGTGCGCGTCGGCGAAGGCTGGCAGTTTTTCAGTCCGGCAGAAATGTACACGTCTTTTGGCATGCTGGGCTGGCCGGAGGAAGGCCAGGACGCTCTGATTACCGACGCCAAAGAACCCTCCTGGTTTGCCACGGCGATCTCCGCGCCCGAGAAGTCCCTCGAGAAACGCACCGGTAAGTTGCGCTTGCTCGATGACGGAACGTTGGAAGGCGACATTCGGGTCGAGTACACCGGGCATCTGGGTTTCGACAAGAAGGAATACAACGACGATGAGTCGCCGGCCGAACGCGAAGAGATTCTGCGGCGCATGATCAAAGCGCGCATGAGTACCGCCGAGGTCACAGACATCAAGGTCGAAAACGTGACTGATCCCGTAAAGCCCTTCACCTACTCGTATCACGTGCGCGTACCGGGCTACGCACAGCGCACGGGCAAGCGGATGTTCTTCCAGCCGGGATATTTCAGTCACGGCGCCGGCTCGCTCTTTACCAGCGCCAGCCGCAAACACGATGTTTATTTCAACTACCCCTGGTCAGAACACGAACTAATCACAATCGATCTGCCGGAAGGTTTCGCGCTTGATAATGCCGATACGCCGCCGTCGATCACTCCGGAAATGACGAAGCAGGTGTCCGGGCAGCGAATTAAGATTGGCGTCACCGCTGACGGCCGGATGTTGCGCTACGAGCGTGATTTTTTCTTCGGAGGGGGCGGCAACATTCTCTTTCCCGTCTCCAGCTATCCCGGAATTAGACAACTCTTCGACGTAGTGGCTAAGGCGAACGACCACACTATTACGCTCAAACAGATAGGTGCGAACTAAAAGATCGGTGAGGATAAACACGATGCGCTGGAAACTCCTTCTCCTGTTCATGCTGCTCGTCAGCATCGCGGCCACCGCGCACGGTGCCGCTGATGAAGCGCCACCCTGGCTGCAACAGGCCGCAAAACTACCGGCGCCGACCTATGAAAAAGGTGTGCCCGCCGTGGTTTTGCACGATGAACGGCGGGTCACAGTCAGCGAAGACGGCCGCGTTACCACGGTGAGCACGTACGCCGTGCGCATTTTGCTGCGTGAGGGGCGCGAGCACGCCGCAGCTTTCGAGTTCTATCAGAACGACGCAGGCAAGGTTAAGGAATTAAAAGCCTGGTTGATTCGGGCGGCCGGCACCGTTAAGAAATACGGCAAGGACGAGACGGTCGACGCCGTCGAAGATCCCAACGATATCTACAACCAGTCGCGCCTCAAGATGATCAGCGCGTCAGCCGATGCCGACGTGGGCGCGATCTTTGGGTATCAATCAACGACCGAAGAGCGCACGATCTTTTCGCAGGAGGTTTGGCGGCCTCAATATCGACTGCCGGTGCTCTTGTCGAGGTACGTGCTCACGCTGCCGCAGGGCTGGGCAGCCAAGAGCCTGACTTTCAATCACCCGACAATTACTCCCACAGTAAGCGGCTCGACATACGCCTGGGAGCTTAGCAACCTGACGCCGATCGCTCCTGAGCCGAGCAGCCCGCGCGTCTCGAGCCTGGCACCGTGGCTAGCGGTCAGCTTTTATTCACCCGCAGACAAACCGTCTCCAAACTTCAGGACGATCTCCAGTTGGTCTCAAGTCTCTTATTGGCTAAGTGAACTCCACGATCCGCAATCACAACCCAATGAAGCGATCGCCGAAAAAACTCGTCAACTGACGGCCAACGCGCAGACTGAGCTGGAAAAGATTCGCGCTATCGCTTCGTACGTGCAGAGCATTCGCTATATAGCGATCGCGATCGGCGTGAATCGCGGCGGCGGCATGAAACCGCGCACGGCGGCCGAAGTGTTCGCCAAAGGCTACGGCGACTGCAAAGACAAGGCCAATTTGATGCGCGCGATGCTGAAGGTGCTGAACATCACTTCGTACCCGGTCGGCATTTACTCCGGCGACCCGGATTATGTCCGTGACGAGTGGGCGTCGCCGAATCAGTTCAATCACTGCATCATTGCGATCAAGGTGGGCGACGAAACGCAGGTCGCGACCGTCGTCACCCACCCGACGCTCGGGCGGCTGCTCGTCTTCGATGCTACCGATGAAGTTACGCTGGTCGGCGATCTTCCCGATCATGAACAGGGAAGTTGGGCGCTAATCGTTGCCGGCGAGTCAGGTTCGCTGTTGCGAATGCCCGTAACACCGGTCGAAAGCAATCTCCTCGAGAGGCGCATAGAAGCAAATCTGTCTGCCGATGGTTCTTTGGAGGCGGTGATTAAGGAAAAAGCGAATGGGCGCTGGGCCTCAGGTTATCGTGGCGCCTTTCGCCAGTCTTCCCGAGCCGACTATCAGAAAATAATCGAGGGATGGATTAGCGCCGGCGCGACCGCGGCCAAGGTGAACAAAGTTGAACCGCGCGATGACACGACGGCGGGTAACTTCGATTTAAACATCGACTTTACCGCGCCCTCTTACGGACAGGTGATGCAGGAGCGTCTGCTGATCTTCAAGCCCGCGATCGTCTCGCGTCGGCACTCAGTTCCTCTGACCGATGCTAAACGCAAGCACCCGGTGGTGCTTACTTCGAATGCCTATTCCGAAACTTTGAACCTAAGACTGCCGGCCGGTTTCGACGTGGACGAGATGCCGGATGCGGTCAAGTTGGAAGCCTCGTTTGGATCGTACGCCACGACTTATGAAGTGAAAGATGGACATTTGCTGTTCACGCGCAAGCTGGTGCAGAAAGCGGGAACCATTCCCGTCGAGCAGTACGCGGCCGTCCGTACTTTCTTCGAGAAGATTCGCGCTGCCGAACAATCGCCGGTGGTTCTGGCGAAAAAGTAGGCGGGCGGGTTACTCCGCGCCCGCTGCCATTGCTTCGGCCTGTAATTTCAGCTTGAGTGAGGAGCGCCAGACGGCTTCCATCTCAGCCACGCGCAAGTCCACGACTTCCTGCTCGCCAATCTTAATTCGCAGAAGATCTCCGCCGACAGTGCCGAGAAGTGTGATGGGAGCACCAGCGTTCTTCGCCATGGCCTCAATTTCACTGCGCACTGACTCGTCAAAGCTGATGATGATGCGTGAAGGAGATTCGCTGAACAACAAAGATGCGGGCAGAAGGTCCGCGCTCCCACCAGACTCAAGACTAATCTGAGCGCCAACTGCATCTCGATTTAGAGAGGCAAAGCAGGATTCGGCGAGCGCGACGGCCAGTCCGCCTTCGGAACAATCATGGGCGGAACGAAGCAGGCCGGCCTCGGCGGCGCGCAGGCAAGCGGCTTGCACTGCGAGCTCGCGCTGCAGATCAAGAGTGGGCACAAGACCCTCATCCTCTGTCACACCGAGCAGCGCGATGACATCGCCCGCTTGCTTGAAGCCGGGTTGAATCACGCGCTTCACGTCTTCGAGCAGCCCAAGCATTCCGATAACCGGCGTTGGCAGAACGCCGCGACCTTCAGTTTCGTTATAGAACGACACGTTGCCGGACACGACGGGCGTGTCAAAAGCTCGACACGCTTCGGCGATCCCATCGATGACTTCGGAAAACGACCACATCACTTCGGGCCGTTCCGGCGATGCGAAGTTGAGACAGTTAGTGATCGCAATCGGTCTTGCGCCGACGCAAACGACGTTGCGCGCTGCTTCGGCGACCGCTAGTTTCGCCCCCTCGCGCGGATTCGCGTTGCAGTAACGGCCGTTTCCGTCGAGGGCAATGGCCAGAGCCTTACGCGTTTCTTTGATCCGCACTACGGCTGCATCCGCTCCGGGAAGCACGACCGTATTAGTCCGCACCATGTGATCGTACTGGCGATAAACCCATTCTTTGGAAGCGAGGTTGGGCGAGGCGAGTAATCGAATCAGAGAGTCATCAAAATTCTTGGGTGGAGGTTCATTATTCGGGTCAAGAACTCCGTGAGGCGAGAATGCCCAGAGCACGCCGCTAGGAGAAGGCTCTCCGCCCAAATCCTGGAGAACGCTTGAATCACCGTCTGATTCCTTCAGTTTTGAAAGGATTGCTTGCACGAGAGGATCAGGACTGCCTTGGATTACGGGGTCTGGAGCGCGCATTGCGCGCTCGTAGATCGGCGCTTCATCCGTCAAAGCCATCACCGGCACATCACAAACAATTTCCCCTTCATGCTTGACGCGCATGCGGCCATCGTTGTGCACGTGACCGATGACGACCGCATCAAGGTCCCACTTCGCGAAAATCTCGACCACCTCTTTTGCACGGCCTTTGTGAGCAACGATCAGCATGCGCTCCTGCGATTCAGACAGGAGCATCTCGTAGGCGGTCATGCCGGTTTCGCGTTGTGGTACTAAGGACAAATCTATCTCGATGCCGGTGCCTGCCCGCGCGGCCATCTCGCACGTCGAACAGGTCAGGCCCGCCGCGCCCATGTCCTGAATGCCGGCAATCGCGCCGCTGCGCATCGCTTCGAGACAGGCTTCGAGCAGAAGCTTTTCCAGAAAGGGATCGCCAACCTGAACAGTCGGACGTTTCTCCAAAGCCTCTTCATCGAACTCCGCGGACGCCATGGTCGCGCCGTGAATGCCGTCGCGGCCGGTTTTCGCGCCGACGTAAAGAACTGGATTGCCGACGCCGGAGGCTTTGCCGAAGAAGATCTGGTCTTTCCGCACCAGGCCCAGCGCGAACGCATTCACCAGCGGGTTCAGCGCATAAGCATCGTCGAAAGCGACCTCACCGCCAATGGTCGGGACGCCGAAAGCGTTGCCGTAATGCGCGATGCCCGCCACCACGCCGGCAAGAAGGGATCGATTACGTTGACCATTCTTCGGATCATCCAGCGATCCAAACCGCAGACTGTTAAGGGCGGCGATCGGCCGCGCGCCCATGGTGAAGATGTCGCGCAAGATGCCGCCGACGCCGGTGGCGGCCCCCTGAAACGGCTCGATAAACGAAGGGTGATTGTGCGATTCGATCTTGAACGCGGCGCACCAGCCATCGCCGACATCGACCACGCCGGCATTTTCGCCGGGCGGAACGATGACGCGCTCGCCTTGCGTCGGCAAACGCTTGAGGTGGACGCGCGAAGACTTGTACGAACAATGCTCAGACCACATGACCGAAAAGATGCCGAGCTCGACCAGGTTCGGCTCGCGTCCGAGCAGGTCTTTTATGCGAGTGAATTCTTCGGGAGTTAGATTGTGCGTGGAAAGAATTTCTGGAGTTATCATTGTTAAGTGATGCGTGATGAGTAATGAGTGATGAGCGGCGCAGAGACGGTGTTACTCATCACTCATTGCTCATCACTCATCACTATGGTTTTGTGTTTATTTGTTTGTCGATGGCCGCCCGCAATTCGTCCGGCTTGATCTTGCCAAAGTGACGGAAGACAACCTTGCCGTCTTTGTCGAAGAGAAACGTCGCCGGCAACTGGCCGTCCCATCCGGCGTCCACTGCTTTGATGGCCGGCTCGGGATCGTTGACGTTGAGCAAAACAGTCGGCATCGTTGCCTTCATCTCTTTCAGGAACTTCGGCACCTCAGTCTTGATCTCCGATACATCATCGAGCGACACGGTGACGAAGTTCAGGTTCCTGGCGCGGTAGTCCGCGTCAATCTTAACCAGATCGGGAAACTCTTCACGGCAGGGGTCACACCAGGTTGCCCAGAAGTTGACGAGCAAAGGCCGCGCGTCCTTCGCATCGGGTTGCAGCAGCTTCTTCAGCCCTTCGAGATCGATGACTTGAATCTCGGCCGGGGCGACCTGCGACTTGTAGTTTGGCAACCCTAACGAGCCACGATATTTCCCCCGGTAGTACTGAGCGCATTGTGGTTCAGACTCTGCACAAAAACACGGTTCGCTCCAGACTGTCGGGTCGGCGAATCTGGGGATTGGCAGATCGTACGCGGCGCGCTTTTGCGGGAGGCCGACGGACGACGGCGCTGTGAGTGTCTGCCCGTACGTGGGCAGAATCCACAGCGCCAGCGCGATGATAAGCAGTTTTAAAAGACGCATCCGTGTATCGCAAATGGTGAACTTTGCCCGGCTCGGTTGAGACAAATGATCGCAAGTTGGCAACTTGCGATACCCGCACTCTTACGCGACTCGCTTAATCGTGCAGCCGAACGCCGCCGCGCCCGTCTTTGTGATCGCTTTACCGGCGGCCAGCTCTTCGAGCGCGTCGCGCAGATCGTTGGAAGTGATGCCTTCGATCCTCTGCGAGTTGTCGATGCGCCCGTGATAGACGAGCTTCATGCTGCCATCGAGTACGTAGGCTTCCGGCGTCTTGGTTGCTCCGAACCGGTCGGCGATCTTGTTGCCTTCGTCCTTGAGGATCGTAAAGGTCAGGCCGCGTTCA
The DNA here is from genome assembly GCA_036374695.1 of Pyrinomonadaceae bacterium. GTDB lineage: Bacteria > Acidobacteriota > Blastocatellia > Pyrinomonadales > Pyrinomonadaceae > UBA11740. The sequence goes on along the minus strand of DASUTF010000285.1, from coordinate 2,981 downwards.
GCCGCGTGCGACTTAACTTCGCCGGCGGGTTCTGTGTTATTGGAATTGATGCCGATGACGTTGATGCCTTTGGCTTTGTAATCCTGCGCGAGCTTTTCCATCCGCTCGTTGTAGTTGTTCGACACGGGACATTTCGTCGCGACGAACAGAATTACGGTGCCTTTTGCACCCATGAGCGACTTGAGCGAATGCTCTTTGCCGTTCGCATCCGCCAGTTTGAAATCGTCAATGACGGTCCCAATCGCCGGTGCTGCCGGCAGGTCGGTAACCGGCCGGCCGATGCTGGAAACGGCCGCGAGAACAATAACCAGAAGAGAAGCGAAGATGAGATAAACCGTGAAATGCTTCTTCATGGGAACTCCTTTTGGACGTGTGAATTGAACCTCAGAGATTAACAGCGGGAGTTAGACGTGGCAAGCGGCCAATTAGTTTGCAGCGCGTGCTCGTTTTTTCAGCAACGACGGGAGAAAAACGATAGCCGTGAGGGCCGTCGTAACCGCCGCGGATAGCAGGCAATACTGACAGAAATGCCGGATGACGAAGGCCTGCAGGTAAAGCAGCCAGAGCGTCATCAGAAACATCGCCGCGACGAGAATTTTCAGCAAGGGAAGCGCGAATCGATAGCCGAAGGCGGCCAGCGTTGCCAGGCTAAAAACAGTGAAATAGGCGGCGGCGCCGATTGCCGCTAACGGAACCGGTCCAACCTGAGCATACGAGCTGCTTAGAACTTCGGAACAACCTGAGATGATTGTGCAGCGCAGGCTTGCGCCGGTGATGTGCTGGACCGTGAGATAAATGGAATCACCCAGCCCGACGAGCGCCAGAAGTGCCGCTAGAATGTACGTCCAGGGGGTTTTCGGCTTTTCGGTCGTCTGATTCATGGATTTACGCGATCTTCCCTCGGAAGAAGAGGTTGGGGAAACGGGCTTCAACTATTTGGGGTGCGCTGGCAAGCGCAGCGCGACCGCGCTGGGGATGAATCTTTCGGGTTTGATCCAAAGCGCCGTCGGCGCTTCGTTCTGCCGGCGCACTCCAGATGACTATCGTCCCGCCAGTGCCTCGTTAATCATCGCGCGCAGGCCATCAGGCTTCCATGACTCGCCCTTGGCCTCTTTCCCGTTGACGAAGAAAGTAGGAGTTCCTTCTACGCCGAGCGCGTGGCCGCGCTTGCCATCCTGAAACAGACGCTGTGCCACGGCTTCACCATTCAAGTCACGCATGAAACGATCCGCATCAATGCCGATCTGCTTCGCGTAACCCACGAACATCGCCACGGCAGCATCTTTGTCCTTCGCTTCCGACCACGCCTTCTGGTTTTCGAAAAGCTTGTCGTGCATCAGCCAGAAATAATTCTCGCCGTGCAGACCCGCGGCTTCGGCGGCCTGGGCCGCCACGATCGAATACTGGTGGTTCGGGTAAAGCGGGTGCTCGCGAAAGATGACCCGTAATCGTTCGCCGAATTCGGCTTCGATTTTTTTTAGTTCGTGATGGTAGGCGCCGCACGCTCCGCACTGAAAATCGGCGAACTCTTCGAGCGTTACCGGCGCATTCGGGTTGCCGCGGATGTGCGCCGGCTTTGCGCCTTCAGGCAGAGATCCCGGCGCGGGCGTCGGACCACTTGAAGGGCCGGACGGCGGCGCGGGTCGTGACAGACGCCACACAGCCAGTAATCCTCCGACGAGGACTGCTCCGATAAGTAGGAAAGGGACGACTCGTTTCATTGGAAGAAGATTCAAGCCATCGCTCGCGATTGCCAGAGCGACTTACTGCACCTCGTAAAAGATTGTCCGGTCAAGGTTGCCGTTAATGTAGACCGCGACCCGGTAACTGCCCTTCGGCCAATCCTGTGACCAACGCAAGTAACCGGGAATCTTCTTGTCGAAGGCTTTCGTGGTGTATTCGAGGGTCTTTAACTCTTTATTGGTCGCGCCCTCGACTTCGTCGGCGAACCAAACCACCCTTACGTCAGTGCCGGCTTTCGCTTTGTTGAGATTGATGATGACGTGCACGGTGCGGTCCGACGGGGAAAAAGTTGAAGTTGCCGAGCCGTCTTCCGATTTGGCGGCGTACACTTCCTCCGTATAGACCTCGGCGTTGGCGGGCCGGTTCGAGCCGCTATTTACATTGATGTTGGTGTTGCCGTTCTTGTTCTTCGAGAGATTGCAGGCCAGCACCACGGAAAGAAGCAGGCCGAGGGCGAGCCAAACAGAATAACGTTTCATTTCAAAAGCCCCTTTCTTCGCTTTAGTCACGAAGGGATGTTTGTTTAAGCGGCGACCGCGGTGACCGCGCCGACCAGCGAATGGAAAATTGCCCGCCCGTCGCTCGAGCCGAGCGCGTCTTCACATGCCCGCTCAGGATGCGGCATCAATCCCATGACATTTCGTCCGCGACTACAGATGCCGGCAATGTTATCACGCGAGCCGTTGATGTTTGCTTCATCCGAAACGCGGCCCTGCCGATCGCAGTAGCGAAAGATAACTCGATTGTCGCGCCGCAACTCTTCAAACGTGGCGTCGTCACAGACATAGTTGCCCTCGGCGTGCGCCACGGGCATCTTCAGCACTTGTCCGCGCCTCAGTTCGTGCGTAAACGGCGTGTCGGTATTTTCAACGCGCACGTTCACGTGCTCACAGACAAAATGCAGCTCGCGATTCCGAATCAAAGCGCCCGGCAGCAGCCCGGCTTCGCACAGAATCTGAAAACCGTTGCAGATTCCCAGTACCAGTTTGTCCTGCGCCGCGAATTCTTTCACCGAGGCCATGACCGGCGAGAAACTCGCGAGCGCGCCGGCCCGCAGGTAGTCGCCGTAAGAAAAGCCGCCGGGAATGATCAGCGCATCGTAGGAAGAAAGATCAGTCTCGCGATGCCAGATGAAATCGACGGGCTGGCCGACGTGTTTCGAGATGACGTGGTAAGCGTCGTGATCGCAATTTGAGCCGGGAAAAACTATGACACCGAATTTCATAAGTGCTGTATCG
>DASUTF010000284.1:0-20887 GCA_036374695.1 Pyrinomonadaceae bacterium | reverse complement strand
GTTTCCTGAGTGAACGAACTATCTCTTCTTGGCGGCCTTCTTGGCGCCTTTTTTCTTGCCGGCTTTTTTCGCGGCCTTCTTCTTAGTTGCCATATTGTCGTTTCTCCTTCTTAGTTTTCAGGTTGTGACCACAAGATGCTGTGTTGCTGTAAGTCTTGTGGTCTAGAGAAAACGGCGCACAACATCTTGCTATATAAACTTAATTCGCATGCTTGTCAACAATTTATTACAAGCCCAGAAAATTATTTTGCGGCGCTCACGGCATAAGCGCGCGCATTGTACGCGGCGGACAACTGCTAAGAAGAGGTGCAGATCACCTCGCGAGTGAGACGAGGTGGCGGTGTATGTGAAGCACAGCGAAAGAAAATTCTCGCGTGAGGTTTGGATGAATTGACGTGAGTTGAGATCAGCGGAACATTGGTGTGAAGATCCATTGATCGTGTCGCTCAATGCCGAAGAAAGAGATCACAGAGTCTCTTTGACTACCACTCGCCACACCGATGAAGGGACCTGACGCGTCAAGAGAACTGGCGCCACCGGAAGTGGGCGCTGGTGCCACATCCAACACATTACTCATCCGCGGGATGAGGCTGGCGAGCCCGCTAAACTCCTGACGGGGGACTGGTTGGGCACCGCCCGAGTAGAGCGTCAAAGACTGCACAAATCCCCGAAAATCCTGAGAAGTTGGGCCGATCAGCCGCCATTCGCCGTCTGGAGAAAGGGGATCCCGGGCGGCTGACTGACGCAGGATTTGCAGGCGCTTGGTGCGACCGGGAATCTGCACACCTTCAAGCAATTGATCCATCGACGTCGGAAGCGCATTGACGCCCTGCGCGCCGCGCGAGCGATAGTAAACACGGATTGCTTCGGCCACCTGATCGCCGCGGAACAAAGCTTCCTTCTCCCACTCGCGCTGCGTTTGTTGTTGCACGCGCGGAGCGACAGCGAGCGCGAACAACGCAAGCAATGACATAAACGCCAGCAGCGAGACGAGAGCGTAACCACGTTGGCGGTCGTGACAGCGCTTAAGTGCTCTAACAGTTCGCATAACAACAACTACGGCTCGTCGTTAACGATTGGGCGTCGCACCGGAGGCCGGCCGCCCGTGTTCGTGTCAGGTGCGAAAGCGAGTGTGTGCGGGATCTTCAGGTTAACGTCGACAAGCTTCAATTCTTTGTCAGAGATGCTGATGAGTCGGAATCGGCCGCCCACCAGATCGCCTCGTTGCACATTCACGAGCTCTTTGTTGTTCTTGTCCTGAAGTACAGCAATGTCGTTTGCGCGTGGTTTGCCGATCAGACCAATGTAAGTGAAGTTAGGCACTGGTGGAGCCGTGACGTTGAGGCTCACAACGTTTGAATACAACTTGCCGTCGGCGGTGCGCACTTCGATCCGGCGATTGCCTGGGTTGGCGATCATATCGGCGGGCACGGTCGTGGCGACCTGTTGCGCGCTGATGATGCGCGTGGCCATTGCTCGCCCATCAATGACAATTCTTACGCCCGCCACAAATTTGTCGCCGACGACCTGCAGACTGAAATCCCCGGTGCGGGCGAAAACGCTTGCGGGCGATACGTTCGAAACGGTAAGCGGCGGCGGCGGCGTAGGCGTCGGCGTGGGCGGCTGCTTTATCGGAGGAGGTGGCGCTACGTAATAAGCAAAAATGTTCCGATCGGCTTCCGGCGCCCCGACTACGGTGCCCGTGAAAGTGATTTCTTTGTAATCAGAAATATCCTCCTCCGGCGGCGGTTTACCCGGCCCGCGCGACGGGGTCGGCGTCGAAGTAGCGGTCGCGCGATTCGTCGGCTTGGTCGATCCGCCTCCGCCGCCTAACAACAGATAGCCGAGCACGAGGATCGCCAGCAGGCCGAGCACCGCCGCGGCGATCATTTTCTTCTTCTCGTTCGGATTATTTGGATCGAAGAGCTGCATCTTGCTGATTGTTCACGGGCGGTTATTGCGCGTTAACTACCTCTGGCCGGTGAAAGTACGTGGCCATCTCCAGTCGCAGGCTGACTAAAGTCGCGCGGCCTCCGGTCACACCACCTGCCGTCGAGGGGTCGTTGGCAATTCCCGATTGCGTCACGCTTTCAAGTTCGACCTCATTAATAATCAAAAATTGCCGGCTGCTTTCGATCTCCCGGACAAAGCGACGTACGCGCTGGTACGGGCCCTCAACCGTAACGCTGACGGCAATGCCGGGATAGATCGTTTGCCACTTTGCGTTGCTCTGCTTTTCCGCACTGGTAGTCGGCTGGACCTGTCCCTTCGAGCCGATCGGCTCAAGCGGGGTGTAGGTTGGGCCGGCGGTATTTCGCAATCCGTTACTCTTAATCAGATTGTTCAGGGTCACGTACAGCGACATGCGACCCGACGACGGATTGGCGAGCCAATTCCTTTCAAAGTCGGCCATGCTGCCGGTGATCTTGTCAACTTGCTGGCGCACCGTCGTGGTCTGCTGAAGACTGCCCTGCGATGTGCGCAGGAATGCCTGCAATTGAGCGCGTTCAGTATTCAGCGACGCCAGACGCGATTGCGCCGGCAAGTAGAAATAGAAGTAAGCAAAGATTGTCAGGATGGCGATCAGTGCCGCGCCCGCCAGCCCAATCAGCTCGGGCAGCCCGATCAGGCTCAGTCCCGGCGCCGTCCTTAGCTTAGCGATGCTGATTTGGCGCGGCCGGCGGGTGGCCAGTGCCGGATTGTGCAGTGGTTGCTCCTGGCTCATCGCGCGCCGGCTCCTTCGCCGGCAGTGTCAACGGCGCGTTTGTTTTGATCGCTCGGCGTAATGGTGACACCCGCGCGCGGAGTGTAGAAAACATCCATCTCGTATTCCTGCCCTGATTCGCCTCGGCCACGCTCGGAATTCTGCGAAACGAGTACCGCATGAAAGATGCCCTGGCGCTCCATGTCTTCAATCATCTGAGTGACCGTCGCGGCGTTCTTGCTCGCTACGACCAGCTCAAGATTGGTGACGCTGCGAGCGTCCTGAGTGCGCACTCCCTTCACCGTAATGCGCGTGACGCGCACGCTCCCGGGCAGGGCGCTTTCGAGATCCGCAAACAGACGCGACCATGAGAACTGCTTTCGGTCCACGAGCGTGTGTGCCGACTTCAGCGCCTGCTTCTGCTCCGGAGTGAGCGTGCTCCTGATCTCTTCAGCACGTTTGTTTAGTGCATCGGCGTCCTGGCCCAACTTTGCAACATCACGCCCGGCGGCCTGGGCCTGGGCGTTGGTGTCGAAAGTCCATTTGGCGACGAACACCAGCGCGATGACTGAGAAGAGCGTCACGATCGCGGTCACCGTCCACGGCAACGCGCGATTGCGAAAAGGCGTACTCGAGAGATTTAGCTTAGTAATCACAACAAACTTTCACGAAAAGGATACCGCCGCTGCCAAAGCGGCGCAAACTCATGCCGGAGATCACCAGAGCTTTGTCACCGCGCTTCGGCGTACATTTACACGACCTTCAACCCGAGAAGTTCAGAAATAGTGCGGCGGGCTCACCTGAAACATGGGCGTTCTGAAAAACGCGTCGAAAAAGCGGCCTCGCCGAGAATCTGAACGAGGCCGCATAATCTAAATTGCGTTTTGCGTGTTGTTAGTCGCCAAGGAGGATGCCGTCGCCCAGCGCCACGCCGTCACCGAGTGCAACGCCGTCGCCCAGCGCAACGCCGTCACCGAGTGCAACGCCTTTGCCAAGAACGACACCGTCGCCGAGCGCCACGCCGTCACTAAGCAAATGACCATCACCAAGGGCGACGCCATCACTCAGCAAGTGACCATCGCCGAGGGCGACGCCATCACTAAGTAGGTGACCGTCGCTAAGGATGATGCCATCGCCCAGCGCTACACCGTCGCTTAGCAGGTGACCATCACCGAGCAGCAGGCCGTCACTAAGCAGATCGCCATCACCAAGGACGACTCCCTTACCATTGGCGAGGCTAAGCGTCTGACTCAGGAACCAGGCGTCGGCGATAATGATGCCCGCGCCGTGCACGATTGAATCACCAAGGGCTACGCCGTCACCGAGCGCCACGCCGTCGCTTAGCAGGTGCCCATCACCGAGCGCCACGCCGTCACCAATGATGATTCCGTCCGCGTAGATGACGCCGTCAGCAAGGTAAACACTGTCGCCGAGCGCGACACCATTCGTCAGCATTGGCCGTTCTGAAAAGAGAACACCATTCGCGTAGAGAACTCGATCGCTTGAACCGACGCGCTCGCCACCGATGGTCCATGACCGCTTCAGCGAGCTGAGGTTGGTATTACCGCTGAATACCTGGTCGCCGGCTTTGAGCTGGCGAGCATTAGGCACAAACGCGCGGCTCATTTCCACCGCCGCCGCCGCATTCACCAAGCCCGCGCCCTGGCTGAATACCGATTGCGGCTTGTTTGGATAGCCGGACAGTTGCTGGGCGGTTCGCGTAAGAATCGCTTTCACCATTGCGGGCGTCAGAGACTTGTTGGCCTCCAGCATCAGTGCGACAGTGCCGGAGATGACTGGCGCGGCGAACGACGTTCCCGAATAAGTGAAATAAGCATTGGCAGGCGCGCTACTGGAGGTCCGCTGGACGATCTTCTCCGGAAACTGAATCGGCAGCGCTGCGTTCCATTCCTGCGACATCGGCGCGATGACGCGACGGCCGGGGGCAACGATGTCCGGCTTGACCTGACGGTCAAAAGCCGTCGGTCCCTTGGAGGAGAACGAGGCGACCGTGTCGTCAGAACGCTTGACCGTTCCATTCGTATCGGTGGCCCCTACGGTGATCGCGTACGGACTGTTGCCGGGACTGTTGATGCCGCCAAAGGCCAACCGATAAACAGGCGAGCCGTCCGCATTCTGGCCCACGATCTCTTCTGTGCGTCCGCGATTACCGGCGCTGACTACGACCACCAGGTTCGCCAAAACCGCGGCTTCAACTGCTTTGCAAAGCGGATCGAGGTGAAACGATTCTTCCGGCGCGGCGCCCAAGCTCATATTCACGACGCGAATGTTGAGGCGATTACGGTTTTGAATGACCCAGTTCAGGCCCGCGATAACGTTGCTGATTCGGCCGATGCCGGCGCTATCCAGCACGCGAACATCGACGAGATTTGCTGCGGGAGCCGAACCAACGTAGTTGCCTTCATAGCCGGTTGAAGCCGCGCCGTTCCCGGCCGCCATTCCTGCTACGCCGGTACCATGACCATAGGTATCGCCCGATGCTGTGCTGCCAGTGAAATCGACTGATGCGACGACCCGCGATTTGTTGTTCGCAACAAAGTCAGGATGATTCGCGCTAATACCTGAATCGAGAATGGCAATCGTCACGCCTTTGCCATCAACTGCCGGTGCGCCCGGCGCGCCCGCCTGGACTTGAGCGGCTCCGGTCGATTCCGTCACCAATGCTGCCTGCGCCCGAACCGGTTTATCGTCCGAGATGTAGCGGATGTCATCGCGGGAGGCGAGTTCTGTCAGTGAAGTGCCCGGGATGTCGGCGACCACCAGTTGGAAACTCTCGAACGAACTGCGTCGCCGGCCACCCTTTGATTGAATCGCATCGTCATGCGCGGCTGACGGAGCGCCCTTGGTCTGGATAATTACGCGCTTAACCGTCGATGAATTCGTAGCGGAGACGAGCTCAGCAGAGAGCTTGCGACGCTTCTCGGTCTGCCCTTTGCCGTTTTTCGGGGCGGCAAAAGTGGCAAGTGGCGCGACGGACGTGGCGACGATGCTAATAATGATGACGATAGCAAGGCGGGTTTTCATGACTGGCCTCCGGGCAACTGCTTTACTTGAAATCGACTGGGTCATGCCCCGTCCTATCTCAATGCCCGTGCCACTCCGGAGCGCATTTTCGCTCGCGCTGTAACTGAAGCTATCTAAAGAGATAGCCCACAGTTCGATTCGTCCGCAAGAAAGGCGTTCGGAGAGCGAAAGTTGGCAAGCAAGTATCCAACTCTCACGTTCTTCGCTGCAAATCGGCGAAAATCAGTGGAAAGCCTAGTGAATCGGAAGATCGTGAGCAGCTGGATATCAGATATCCGCTGGCTACTTGGTATTCACCCTTTTTCGACGGGGAAGGACTCAGGATTAGGCACTTGCCGTCATCCGAAGACGGTCGATCTTTAAATAGAGGCCTCGGCGGGTCAGCCCAAGTTCGCGAGCTGCGCGAGAAATGTTGCCACGGTGTTTGTCGAGAGCTTCGCGAATCATCTTGCGCTCGACTTCGGCGAGAGCTTCGTTGAGCGTCGCATTGGCCGGAACAGTTACTGAGGAATCCTGGCCAAACGAAGCCGCGCCCGCCGGCGTCGCAACGGTCCGCATGCGGCGAAGTTCAGGCGAGAGCTGTTCTGCGGTTATCAAGGTTCCGTCTTCTGACCGGGCCACGACGCGCTGCACTTCGTTACACAATTGACGAACATTGCCGGGCCAATCCGCGACCATCAGCAGATCGACAGCTTGAGGAGCGATGTGAATGTCGCGCCGGCCGAACTTCGCTGAATAATGGTTGACGTAGTAATTGACAATGGTCGGAATCTCGGAGCGCCTTTCGCGCAAGGGCGGCACGCGCAGCCGAATGACATTCAGCCGGTAGTAAAGGTCTTCACGAAAGCGCCCGTCCGCAACCATCTCTTCGAGATCCGTATTCGTCGCGGCGATGATCCGGACGTCGACCTTGCAGGGCCGCTGTTCGCCAAGGGGCTGAATCTCACCTTCCTGCAAAAACCGGAGAAGTTTAGGCTGCACGTCGAGCGGCAAGTCGCCAATCTCATCAAGGAACAGCGTTCCGCCTGCGGCCGTGCGAATCACGCCGTCAGAGTCTTTGACGGCGCCGGTGAACGCGCCCCGCCGATAGCCGAACAGATATCCTTCTGAAAGTTCTTTCGGGACCGCCGTGCAATTGAACGGCACGAAGATTTTGTCACGGCGCGAAGAGAGCGCGTGAATCGCCCTGGCGACCAACTCTTTGCCGGTGCCCGATTCCCCCGTTACCAGCACTGTCACGTCTGACGAGCGAATCTTGTGTACTTCTTCGACCAGGCGCGTCATGGCTGGGCTTGAATGAATGAAACCGGGCATGAGGCTTGCCCCGCTTAAGGTGTTGCCATCGTCCGAGCGTTGGCTCAGCGAAGTTCGTGAGCGTAAAGCGCAGACATCCATTCCCAATTCAACTACGCGCAGAAGTGGGTCGAGCGATACGCCGTTGGGAAGTTCCGCGCGATTCGCAGGCGAAATTAAGAGCGTTGCCGGCAAGGCATCGTTCGAATTCAGCGTGATCACCGCGACGTCGTGCTTCTTCACAAACGCGGCTTTCGCGGCATCCGTCTCAGCCGACGCGTATTCATCAGCCAGCGCAGTCGCCGCATTGTTCTCAAGCCCATGCGCGACTACGACCCGCTGGCGGCCTTCTTCCTCGGGGTCGAGGATGAGAATTCGCTTCGCGTTGGTTTCCTGGTGGATGACCGCCGCCAGCTCGCGCAGCAACAATGCACGCGAGGCAACCGCCTCAGTGAGACGCAGCGTCAGCAGTTGTGACAGAGCCGAATGTTCATGGCGGGCAGCCGGCGTCCCCACAAGTCGCGATTCCAGTTCGCGCGTAGCAGTTTCGGCCCTATCCAGATCAAGCCGAGCGCCAAGTTCGCGAAATGTGTTAACCGCGCGCGCTAACTGTTCCGCGGCGCGGTCTGACTGGCTCAACGTGTATGCTCTGCCGAGTTCGTAGTGGGCGCGCGCGGCGCGATAACGATCTCCCAATAAGTCGAAGATCGAAACGCTGCGGCCGAAATGCTGCGCCGCCATTTCGGGATCGTTCCGCGACATCTCTTCCAGGCCGTGAAGCCTTTGCGCTTCACCCATCAGTAACAAGTCCGCCGTCGAATCGGTGATCTGTTCGGCGACTTCTTTGAGGTTGGCACTGCACGTCTCAAGATCACCCAGCGCGAGAGCTGCTTCCGCCACTATTAACTGTGACTCGCAGACGGCATTACGGTCAGCAATATGCTTCGCAATTTCGAGCGCGCTTTTGCCGCTCGCTAAAGCGTTTGTGGTTTGCCCCATCGCGAGATAACACTTGCTCAACGTCCGCAGGGCCTGGCCTTCGTACCACTTATTGGCATGTTGCTTGGCTAATTCGACCGCGCGATCGAGATAACCCTTGGCTTCGTCGAGGTCACCGCGCAACATGCGCAGCTCGCCGAGCGAATCCAGAATCATCGGAATCCGCCCGTAGTTCTCATCAACCTCGGTCGCCAGGGCCAGCGCTCGATCAAGCGCTTCCTGTCCGCGTTCCCATTGGCCGATCAAAATCAGGTTGATGCCCAGATTGTTGTAGCCTTCGGCCGCGCTTGCCTTATGCTCGGTGCGCTCGAAGTAGCTGATACCTTTTTCGAGATATTGAATTCCGTCGTGGGGCCGTTTCAGGAACCAGCAAGCGCCCGCCGTGTTTACGTAAATGCGGCCGAGCACATAACTGGCCTGGCGATCGCCCACTAATTTGGCGGCTTGCTCCAGATTCTCAAGTGCGCTTTCGTAGTGCCCCTCATGAAGATCGGCGAGCCCCAAACCAAAGTAAGCTTCTGTCAGCCCTCTCCAGTCGCCGGTCAGGCGGTAGCTCTCCAACGCGCGTCGCGAGTAATCCCGGGCGATGTTGTATTCAGCAATCTTCCGGTAAGTGCGGGCGAGGGCGGTGTAAACTGAGCCGACTTCGGCCCCCTCTTCAGGCAGGGACCGCAAAGCGTTATTCAGCAGCCCAATTGCCTTGGGATGGTCGCCGTTATTGGTGTGTGCCAGAGCGATCTGAACGGTGATTTTTGTCCCCAGTGACGGGTCCAGCTTGGCGCGCGCTTCCGTGGATTCGTACATGCTGACCGCCGCGAACGAATCGCGGTACTGGCCCAGCATTTCAAGTGCGATTGAAAGAACGCAACGCGCTTCGGCCAGCACCGCCGGCTGGTTGCCGGCGCGGGCCGTGAGCGAGTTCAGCCGCGTGCGAGCCTCAGACGACATTCCGCGATCGAGCAATTCGCGAATTGACTCCAACTCAGCGTACAGCTCTTCAGCCGATGCTTTCCCGCGCGAACGCAGATGCGCGCGTGCTCGCTCGAGGTCAACTACGGCATTCTTTTCTCTGAAGTCACTCAAAAGGGGAACCTTCCGGCCGCAAGTAGCCACGGATTTATGTTGCTGAAAGTAGCAATAAAGACGGAATGACTTGCACTTTTCACGTTCGAACCCAAGGGGCAGGTTTATGCAGGTGCTGAGAGAGTCACCCACCGTTGCCGCAAGACGCCCTGAAAATAGCACGAGTTTCGTCAGGCGTCACGAAATTCACCCGCTCAACAGTGGTCGCAAGCACGGGCCAGGACCGATAGTCTGACGATTCCTTGACACCCCTCAGAGCGCCACTTATCATGCTTGTTTCCGCGTCTGCCGGGATTGTTGTCTGATGTATGTTCGAGTCGCTTTCCGACAAACTCAAGCGGACGCTGAAGAACCTGCGCGGCGAAGGCGTCCTCACGAAAGAACACGTTGACGCAGCGCTGCGCGAAATCCGTCTGGCGCTGCTCGAAGCCGACGTAAATTACAAGGTCGCCAAGGATTTCATCGCCTCGGTCAAGGAAAAGGCCGAAGGACAGCAGGTTTGGCTCGAATTAAAGCCATCCGAACAAGTCGTCAAGATTGTTTTTGATGAACTGGTTGAACTGCTGGGCGGGCAATCATCGCGGCTGGTTTTCACAAAAACGGCGCCGAATACGGTAATGATCGTCGGCCTGCAGGGTTCGGGCAAGACGACTTCGACCGGAAAGATTGCGCGATGGCTGGCGGCGAATCAACAGCGCAAGCCGCTGCTCCTTTCGACCGACGTTTACCGGCCCGCGGCGCGCGAACAGTTGAGGGTCATCGCGAAGGCGACTGGCCAATCGATCTTTGAAAAGCCTGAGACCAACGATCCGCTGGAGTTGACGCGCGAGGCTTTGAAGCACGCGCGCGACACTGGTTATGACACGCTCTTGATCGACACGGCCGGACGACTCCATATCGACGATGAGTTGATGGAGGAGTTGGTCAACATCAAGAATGAAACGCACCCGGTCGAAATTCTCTTCGTGGCCGACGCCATGACCGGCCAGGACGCTGTGCGATCAGCGGAAGAGTTTCACGCGCGCATCGGAATTACGGGCGTCGTGTTGACGAAGATGGATGGAGACGCACGCGGCGGCGCGGCGCTCTCGATCAAGCAAGTCATCGGCCAGCCGGTTAAGTTCGTGGGCGTCGGCGAGAAGTACGACGCGCTTGAGCCCTTCTATCCCGATCGGGTGGCGCAACGCATCCTCGGGATGGGCGACGTCTTGTCGCTGATCGAACAGGTCCAGGACAAGATCGATCAGGATGACGCTGAGGCGCAGCTTAAGAAGCTCCAGAAGAACCAATTCACGCTCGACGATTTTCGTTCGCAACTCAGGCAGGTAAAGAAGCTCGGTTCTTTCTCAAAGATTCTGAAGCTGCTGCCGGATCAACTGCTGGGCGGCGTCGGCATGCCGGACTTGACCGACGAGCAGTCGGCGCTGATGGAAAAAGAGATGCGTCGCACTGAGGCGATCATTGATTCGATGACCGGCGAGGAGCGCACGAATCACATGATCCTGAACGCGAACCGGCGCCGGCGCATCGCCCGCGGATCGGGAACAACGGTGCAGCAGGTGAACTCGCTGATTAAGCAGTACACCGAAATGCGCCGGATGATGCAGCAGCTTTCGAGTTCGGGAATGTTTGGCGGCGGTGGCGTGGGCGGCAAGATGATGCGTCGCATGGCCGGGATGCCGGGCATGGATATGGGAGGCGGCGATCCGATGATGGCCGGTTTACCAGCGGCCCCGTCGCGCAAGAAGAAGAAAAAGAAAAAGAAGCGGCGTTAAGCCGCAGTTAAGTTTGAAGGTGGGCAGGCCCGCCGGTTAATTGAAGGAGAGGTCAATTTGTTAGCAATCAGATTAATGCGAATGGGGGCCAAGAAGCGTCCCAGCTATCGCATCGTAGTCAAAGAACAGCAGTCGAAGCGTGACGGGGCGTACCTCGAGAATCTGGGTACGTACAATCCGACGCGCGAGCCCGCCGAGATCAATCTCAAAAGCGACCGCGTGCAGTACTGGATCAGTAAAGGCGCGCAGCCGACTGACACGGTGCGGCGCCTGATTAAGCAGGCGGCGAAGAACCAGGCGAGCGCGGGCGAGTCGCAGGCCGAGGCTGCTTAGATTGGTGGCACAGACTTCAGTCTGTGGTTTCGTTCGATGAGCGTCGCAGACTAAAGTCTGTGCCACAAATTACGATGCGCGACACGATCGAAGTAGTAGTCAAGGCTCTCGTCGATGACAGCGACGCGGTTGACGTGCGCGAGATTGACCGCAACGGAACCACCAGGATCGAGGTGCGCGTCGCGCCGCCAGATATGGGCAAGGTCATTGGTAAGCAGGGCCGGACAGTGCGCGCGCTGCGCTCGCTGGTTTACGCGGCCGGCTTGAAGCAGAACCGGCGATACGTCCTGGACGTGGTTGAATAACGCAAGTTTCCAGCTTGCGTCGCGAATGAATGATTCGGAAGACGTTATTGTCGTCGCGCGCATCGTGAAAACGCGTGGCTTGCGCGGGGAGGTCGTCGCGGACCTGCTGACGGATTTTCCGGATCGGTTTGAAAATCTGAAGTCGTTGATCGGGCTTTCGCCTGACGAAATCAGAAGATCTTTGCAAATTGAAGAGCAGTGGTTCCACGGCAATCGACTGGTGCTGAAGTTCGCCGGCTTCGATACGGTTGACGCAGCGAAGGAACTCGTCAATTACAACCTGGCAGTTCCGGCGGAAGATCGCATCGAACTGCCGGAAGACACCTTCTACGAATGGGAGTTAATCGGCTGTCGCGTAGAAACAGTTGGCGGCGAGCAACTCGGGGAAATTGCCGGGGTGATGCGTACCGGTGGCGTCGAGATCCTGAAGGTAGTTGATCACACCGGGCGTGACCGGTTGATTCCGATGGCCAGCGATATCGTCGTCGAGATTGACAAAGAGAAGAAGCTGGTGCGGGTTGATCCTCCGGAAGGCCTGCTGGAACTTTAGGATTGATTCATTGGCTCATCGATCCTTTGAATCAATGAAGAATGGTTCAATGAATCAATCAAGATGCTTCGCGTCGATATCATCACGATCTTCCCGGATTATTTTCGCGAAGTGTTCGAGTACGGAATTATTCGCCGCGCTGGTGCGGCGAACTTAGTTGAAATCAAGGCACACGATCTAAGGTCGTGGACCTCGGACAAACACAAAGTCGTTGACGACCGGCCCTTCGGCGGCGGCGACGGCATGGTGCTGAAGCCGGAACCGATCTTTGCAGCAGTTGAATCGTTGACCGGTGCACGACGCCGCCCAGATGTGCCCGGTGGCAAACGGGTGGTGCTGCTTTCGCCGCAAGGCAAGCCGTTTACACAGTCGATGGCCGCGGAATTCGCGCAATTAGAGCAACTGGTTTTGATCTGCGGGCGTTATGAAGGCGTCGATGAACGCGTGGCGGATGCGCTCGTTACCGATGAAGTTTCAATTGGCGATTACGTCTTGTCCGGCGGAGAGCCGGCGGCGCTGGTGGTTGTTGATGCGGTCGTTCGATTGATACCCGGCGCATTGGGAAGCGAAACGTCGGCCGCGACTGAGTCGTTCTCGGATGGCCTGCTCGACTATCCGCATTACACGCGGCCGCCGGAGTTCGAAGGCCTGCGCGCGCCGGAAGTGTTGTTGACCGGCCATCATGCTGAGATCGAGCGTTGGCGCCAGGGAGCTGCTGAAGAAAAGACGAAAAGGAACCGGCCTGATCTTTTAAAGAAATAATGTGTCAGAAGCCCGACCGTAAGGGAGGGCATGATAGCGAAAATTGCCCTTGCTGACGCGCGGGCTTCTGACACGAATTGGAGTTTAATCATGAACCGCTTAGATACAATCGAGAACACCCAGCTGCGAAGTAACATCCCGGATTTTCAGCCGGGCGATACTGTCCGCGTTCACGTTCGGATCAAAGAATCAGAAACGAAAGAGCGCTTGCAGGCGTTTGAAGGCGTTTGCATTGCGCGCAAGCACGGCGGCGCGCGCGAGACGATTACCGTCCGCAAGACGAGCTTTGGTGTTGGGGTTGAAAGAATCTTTCCTCTGCACGCGACCATCATCGATCACATCGACGTGGTGAAAAAGGGTCACGTGCGTCGCGCCAAGCTTTACTATCTGCGAAATCTGCGCGGCAAGGCGGCTCGTATTCGTGAACGTGACACGCGTCAAACCGCGGTCGCCGGAGCCGCTACCGCGCGCGGCGGCGCGGCCGAAAGCAAGGAATAGGATGTAGCGCAAGTTGATAACTTGCGCCCTAACGCAAGCCGCAAGTTAACAACTTGCGCTACTCCGCTCGTGCACATCGCTATTGACGCGCATTCCGTCGGAGCCCAGCTCGCCGGCAATGAAACCTACGCCGTCAATTTGATCGAGGCCCTCGCCGAGATCGATCAATCCAATCAGTACACGCTCTATGTTACGAAACAGTCGGCGGCCGATCGGTTCCAGAACCGCTGGCCTAATTTCGAGGTAAAACGCACACTGCCGCACACGCCGCTCGTGCGGATTCCGCTGATACTTTCGGCCGCTCTGCGTCGACATCCCGTAGACGTGCTTCACGTGCAATATACTGCGCCGCCGCTTGCGCCCTGCGCCGTGGTCGCGACGATTCACGATTTGTCTTTCGAGCACTTGCCGGAAACTTTCAATCGCCGCAGTCGGGCTCAACTCCGCTTGACGGTGCGGCGCACCGCGCGCAACGCGGCACAGATTCTCACGCTCTCGGAATTTTCTCGGCATGACGTTATCGAAACTTACGGGATTGATCCGGATCGCGTCACGGTTACGCCCGCGGCCGCGCCCGCACACTTCCGGCCGGTGGCAAATGGAACAAATCTGCGACGGATTCGAGCGACTTACGGGATTGATCGCGAATACATTTTGGCGCTCGGATCGATCCAGCCACGCAAGAATTTAGTGCGGCTCATCAACGCGTATTCGTCTCTGGGGAAGGAGCTGCAGAATCCCGCGATGCCGCAACTTGTTATCGCTGGTAAGCGTGGCTGGCTGGAAGGCGAAACGATGCGCGCGGCTGAACTGAGCGCCGCCGCACGTGACATTCGCTTCATCGGCTACGTGGCCGAGGCGGATCTGCCGGAGCTCTTCAGTGGCGCAATGTGTTTTGCCTACCCGTCTTATTTTGAAGGCTTTGGCTTGCCGGTTCTCGAGGCAATGCAGTGCGGCACGCCCGTGATCGCGGGTAATCGAACGAGTTTGCCGGAAGTTGCCGGCGATGCCGCGCTGTTGGTTGATCCATTCGATGAAACCGTCATCGCAGATGCGTTGAGAAGCCTTATCGAAAACCCGGACCGCCGCGATGATTTGCGCGTGAAAGGCATCGAAAGAGCGAAGCGATTTAGTTGGCAACAGACCGCGAGATTGACTTTGCAGGTTTATGAGCGCGGACGATTAAAGAGATAATGTGATTTGTCCACGGATTGGCATCACTGAATGACGAGGGAAGGGATTGTTCTCGACTTCCTCGCCGGTTCTGTGATTTGATCTAGCACCCCTCGCCCTGGATCTGATCTATGCGTCTTGCGATTCTCGGAACGCGCGGAATTCCCGCCAGCTATGGCGGCTTCGAAACGTTTGCTGAGCACCTCTCCACGCGCCTCGTCGCGCGCGGGCATGAGGTAACGGTTTACTGCCGGTCGCACTATACCAGTCCTCGCCAACTCGAATTCCAGGGGGTGCGGCTGCAGGTCCTGCCGACGATTCGACACAAGTATCTGGATACCGTCGTCCACACGTTTCTGTCGGCGCTGCATGCGGCGCCGCAACGCTACGATGCCGCCTTGATCTGTAATGCCGCGAACGCGCCATTCACCCCCATTCTGCGGTGGACGCGAACGCCGGTGGCAATCAACGTTGACGGCCTGGAGCACAAGCGGAAGAAGTGGAACTTCATTGGACGCACGTACTACCTGCTTGCGGAACGACTCGCGACGATTTTGCCGAACGAGACAGTGACGGACGCGCGCGTGATTCAGGACTATTACCGGACCCGTTACGGCGCCGACTCAACGATGATTGCCTACGGCGCCGACGTAGAGCGCCGGCCCGATCCGCTTGTTCGTCGTTGGCGAGTCGAACCAAACCGCTATGTGCTTTATGTCTCAAGACTCGAGCCTGAAAACAACGCCCACCTCGTGATTGAAGCCTTCAAGCGGGTCCGCACGGCACATAAGCTTTTGATCGTCGGTGACGCGCCTTACGCTCATCAATACATCGCTGAGCTGAAGCGCCGCGCGCGGGGTGATAAACGAATACTCTTCGCCGGGTTTGTGTTCGGGCGCGACTACCGTACTTTGCAGCAAAACGCCTACTGCTACGTGCACGCGACTGAAGTTGGAGGCACGCATCCCGCGCTTCTGGAAGCGATGGGCTTTGGCAATTGCGTGCTCACGCTCGCCGCCCCGGAGAATGTGGAAGCGATCGGCGACGCGGGGATTCCATACACTGACGAGTCGGATTTAGCCGAGAAGTTGCAACGTGTGCTGCGCGACGGCTCGCTGGTGCACGCTTACCGCAACCGCGCTCAGGCGCGTGTGCAGCAGAAGTATGATTGGGAATACGTCGTGGACCGCTATGAAAAGTTGTTTGCGCGCATGGCTGGACAGTCGCCACCCGAACTGCAATCGTCCCAAACCCACGCCGAGGAGACGGAGCAGCGCGCCTTCAGCCGCTCGGCTTCAGCTTAAGACCGGTTGGAATCGCCCCAGAAACGCTGCGCCGAAAATTGCGACAGCCCGTAATCCGCTATGGGCCAATCACTTGTCTGAAATTCTTTGCCATTAAGTTGCTTTAACTTGAACCTGGGATTATTCTGCCTCCGCTCTCAACCTGTTGCGCCGGATCTGGCTATCAGGCAAAACCAAGTGAGCAAGACAAACTACCGACGGGTCGCCAGTGAGAGCATCAGTGGCAATCGAGATGATTTAAGAATGCGAAATGTCAGTAACGCTGGCTTAGAACAGCAGCAGCGCCAACACCAGAGTCTCGGCGATGTCGGTGACATCAACCGCGGGCGCAGGCGGTGGAGCTAGGGTCTCACGAAGACCTGCGGAGTTGTCATTCATCGATTGAGCAGCGCAGGGGGGGCCTTGAGTTTCACCAGGCGGTGTGGGCGGACAACTTGTTTCGCCTGCGAACGCAGCCGTCGCGAGAACAAATATTAACGTGAACGCGAGAGTTAGCGTTTTAGCGTACTTCATGTTTTCTCCTTAACTTTTTTGTGAATGTCTGGGTTTCTCTAAAGCGTAGCCGCAGCATGTTTAGCCGTTTGACTGAAATGATTCCAATCAAGGCAGAACGCACATGGTTATCGGCGCAATAATCTTATCATCCATCTAGAAAGGCCCGCCTCACATGAACTTAACGTCCGAACTAACCGCCCTCCGAAAAGAAAGTCGGGATCTTCCCCTTAATAAGCGAGCCGAACTTGCCTGCAGACTGGCCAAGAAACTCGAGAAAGCCGGCGAATACGAAGGAGCATATGAAGCTGTTCGCGAATTTTGGCCGGACCGTGCGTCTCCGCCCAAACTTGAGAGCTTGGACGACGCCATAAGAGCAAGACTATTGCTTCGGATGGGCGCGTTAGCGGGGTGCTTAGGTAGTGCAGATTTAACAGACGATAGCCAGGAGACTGCAAAGAACTTAATCACTAGGAGCGTCGAAATCTTTGAAATCCTCGGTGACGTCCGGCGAGTTGCCGAGGGACGTGGAGAGTTGGCGCTTTGTTATTGGAGAGAAGGGGCCTACGACGAGGCGCGCATCGCCCTCGCAACTGCCCGAGACCTATTGGGTGACGTGGATGCGGAGTTGGAGGCAATTCTTCTAATTCGCGCTGGTATCGTTGAGATGGACTCAAATCGGTTGAATGAAGCGTTCCGGCTTTTCAATGAAGCTCAACCGATTGTTGAAACAAGTGCGAATGACCCTCTCAAGGGTTCTTTCCACATGGGATTCGCGCTGCTCTTTAGGAGACTTGCCGTATCTGAGTCTCGTCGGGAATTTTTTGACCAAGCCCTAATCGAAAACGCTGCGGCCAGCTTCTATCATGAGAAGGCCGGCAATTTTCGTTACCTAGCCCGTGTTGAAAACAATCTCGGCTTTCTTTACTTCACCATCGGGCAGTACAAAGATGCTCACTACCATCTGGATCGTGCGCGGGATCTCTTCCTGCAACTGAAGGATGTTGGAACTGCCGCGCAGGTTGACGAGACGCGCGCGCGTACTCTTCTGGCCGAGGGCAGCCTAAAGAACGCCGAACGGACGATCAAGTCGGCGGTCAGAGTCCTCGAGAAGGGTGGGCAACAGGCGGTCCTGGCTGAGGCGCTCACTACCCAGGGAATTATCGCGGCCCGCATGGGCAACCAGGCGCGCGCCGCCTTGCTTCTACAACGCGCGATCGTGATCGCGGAAACAGTCGGCGATCGCGAGGGTTCAGGCCGCGCGCACCTGACCATTGTCGAAGAACTCGGCAGTCAAACAGGAGTCAGGCAACTCGTCGAAATCTACCAGTCGGCGGTAGATCTGCTCGAACATTCTCAGGATCCGGCAACCCACAAGCGGCTGATTTCCTGCGCGCGAAAAGTTAATAAAGCACTACTGGTGGAGACGCCGGGCGGTGGTTTTATGCCGAAGCCCGATTCGTGGGAGGGATTCTCCCTGCGGCGGGAAATCAAGAAGATCGAAAGAAACCTGATCGAGCGCTCGCTTCGTGATGCCTCAGGGTCGGTGACGAAAGCCTCGCAATTGCTGGGTTTCAAGCATCACCAGAGTCTCGTGTCGCTGCTCAACAACCGGCATAAAGATCTGATCGGGCACCGTACGGCGGTGCGCAAGCGGCGACGTCATCTGTTTTCGCAACCCGCGCGGGCTAAACAAAGCAGCACAACCACGCAGCCCGAAATCGCTGCTAATCAGCTCGCGATCCTGCACGTCGAAGACAACAGACCGCTGGCGCGACGCGTAAACGAGAGGCTGACTAACGGTGGATATCACGTCCAATCGTGCTCTGACGGGCTGGCAGCCTGGGAAATCTTAAAGACCGGGGCACGCTGCGATGTGCTGATAGTCGATAACAATTTGCCGGGGTTGAGCGGACTTGAGCTAATCCTGCGCGTTCGCAGCATCGTCCATCGACGCAATCTGGCAATCATCATGCTGTCGGCCGACGATGTTGAGAAAGAAGCCTGGCGTGCCGGCGTTGACGCATTTCTGCGCAAGACCGAAGCCGTCGATAAGCTGGCGGGAACTATTGCCCGGGTCCTCGACGAACGCGAACCAAACAACTGATCACTTGCCCTCTTTATAAATCGCCGCACCCGCGATGGTCGCAATAATTGACGTGACCAGGTGAAACGCACCGACCTTCACCCACAACGCATGCGAAAAGAACCCGAGCGGAATAAACTGTGCCGGGCCGGTGACTGAGAAAGCAATCCACATGACGATTCCTGCCAGCGCCGCGGCCGCCGGACCGGGTTTCCAGCACACTCGCAACATCACGTAGAGCGACATCGCCAAAATGCCGCGCCCCAGCTCAAAGGTAAAGAAGTACAAAAGGTTGGCCGTGCTATGTTCAGGCGGGCGAATTCCGAGCGCGGTATAAACCGCGATCCAGTCGGCGACCACGATTCGTTCGTGAAAGAACCCATCGCCAAAAAACATGATGAGCGTGGCTATCAGAATCCCGATGATCATCCGAAGCCAATTCGTACGGGGCATGGGTAGTCTCCTTTTTGGTTGCGTTCCTCGCTGAACGAGAAGCGCGGGTGAGATCACAAACCGCTATTTGACTGCCTTGATGTTCGCCGGCTTCGCGAACAATGAATCAGCCAGTGGTTTGTTGAATTCAATGGATTCGTAATTGATGCGACTGGTTTGGACGCCGTTGCGAAAATGATCGATCACGAACGGCGCACTTACGCCTGCGACCGTGACGGGTTTAAAAAACCGATCCTCCTCGGTGGTTTCGAACATCTCGTCGGTGTCGGGATTTTTCTGTTTGCGCTTGTAAATGGCTTTCGCGGGCGTGCCTGCGGCGGCCGCAAACTCGTATTCGATCCAAAAGCCATCCGGATAAGTCAGTTTCACCGCTTCGTTACGGCGACCCAGGCTGGCTTCGCGCCGGCCGACGTAGCTTAACGTGGCGCCTTCTTTGCGCCACCAGCCGCGCAAAAGATTCTCCATGCTTGTACGCATCGCGGTCCGGAAGTCCTCGACCTGTTTCGCGGTCTGGTCTTTCAGGGATTTCCCGGCCGCATCGAACATCCATCCTTCGTTCTGGTAATTTGTCTGAATAATTCGGTTGCCGTTGCCGCTGAATTCAGTGCGCTCGCGATCGGGATAAGCGATGTAATCGACGAAGCGAAGTGGCACGCCCGAAACTCCATCGTGATAGTCGGTGTAGAAGCCTCGGCCGATGACCGTCCTGACGTTCAAGTAGGCGTCGCCGCCGATGGCTTGAATAGCCTTCTGAACAATCTGTTCGGCTTTCTCGTCGCTTGTCTTAGTCGCTGCGTCGGATTGCGCCAGACACGAAATGACGGAAACGAGTATTGCTGCTAGTGCGAAGGTAACTTTTCGGTATGACATGAAGTGTGAAGTTGGCCCCATCAGTCTGGTGCGGGGATTACAGCACAAAATGAAAAGAGCCTCAACGTAGAGGTTGAGGCTCTCTTTCTTCCGTTTCAGGAAGGCCTAGTCGCCATTTGATTGAACGCCTGAGCCGTCTTCTGCGCGCGCGACGATTTCACCGTCCTCGACATCGACCACGAAACGCGCCGACTGCTTCCACATGTTTGTAATTGGCAGCTTAACGCGTTCGTCGATGAAGCGCTTCAGGAACCGCGCGCCGTATTGCGTGCTGTAGCCTTTTTCCGTGACGTGCTCGACCGCTGCTTCCGTGACCTCGAATAACTTGCCCTGCCGTTTCATCTGGCGGCGCGTCTTATCGAGATAAAGTTGCGCGATTTGCTTCACCTCGTCCATCGTCAACGGCGAGAAGACAACAATCTCGTCGATGCGGTTGCGGAACTCAGGCGAGAAGCGGGCCTCGGCAGCTTTCATCACATCTTTCTTCACCTGACGAAAGTCGTTGCTGGTCTTGGTGCCAAAGCCGAGCGGTTTTTCGAATTTCTTGAAACTGTCCGAGCCGAGGTTCGACGTCATGATGACGATGGCGTCCGACAAATAAACGCGCCGGCCACGACCATCCGTCAGCCAGCCTTCGTCGAAAGCCTGCAGGAACAGATTCATGAGGTACGGATTGGCTTTTTCGACCTCGTCGAGCAGCAGCACCGTGTATGGATTCTCGCGCAATTGCTCAGTCAGAATTCCACCACGTTCTGAACCCACAATGCCGCGCGGCATGCCGATCAGTTTCTCGATGCCGATGGTGCCGTCACTATATTCCGACATGTCCAGGCGAATCATCTTCTGCTCGTCTCCGAACATGAATTCGGCGACGGCTTTGGCCAATTCTGTCTTACCGACACCGGTGGGACCGAGGAACAGCAACACGCCGTCAGGTTTGTAATGCGATTCTTTCAGCGGTCCTTTGTTCAAACGCAGACGTTGCGCGACAGCTTTGATGGCTTCCTTTTGTCCGATGACTCGCTGCGCCAGTTGCGCTTCGATCAACGCGAACCGATCACTGGTATCGCGAAAGATCATGTCCCGCGGAATTCGCGATTCCTGCGAAATCACGTCGATCACATGCTCAGGCTTTACCACCATTGTATGTGGCTCATTGATT
>DASUTF010000283.1:0-14897 GCA_036374695.1 Pyrinomonadaceae bacterium | reverse complement strand
GAAAGAGCGTCGTAGTCAGAAGTGTTTCGAGTTGCTGTAACGTTGCCGCAGCTTTATCGGAGCTGAACCACTGTGAAAGCCAGGTCACGGAGTCACTCTTGATCTGCGCGAGTGCGCCGGTCTGTGGCCTAACCAAATCGTCGAGGCTGTGGATGTTCAGGACCGCGGCGAACTGCGTCACCTCGTCCACGAAGGTAACGATCTGAGCATTGTGCGAGGGCGCGACGCGGTACTTCGCGTAAATCTGACTAAGCTCTGTCCCGACATAGTTGAGCAGCGCATTGGTCGAAGCGGCAGAGATAAACTGGTTCAAGCCGCCGAACGGAACGAGTGCAACTTCGGTCCCGCCGGCAGTTATGTCCAATTGGAACGATCCTTTACCGTAAGAACTGTCGATGACGAGCTTCGTGGCCGGCGCATCGGGCCCGAGATTACACGACAAAGATGCGCCGCCGCTGACGGCCAACGCGTTGACTCCGAATGAAAGTCCGGCAGACAACTGCAAAGTTGGCGCGGGGATTGAAGGAGCAGGCGCCGGCAGCGTAGGACTAATTTCGACTGCGACCGTGACTCCGTCTGTCACATCAGCCGCCAGAGAAAGCACCGCGCCATAAGGCAGACCGCGCAAGACCATGCCCTTTCCGCTTTGGCCCGGCACCAGCGAGATGCCTGCGGGAATCGAGAAGCCGTTGGAGCCAAGTATCACTCCTATTTTGTCGGCGATCCGCGGCGGACTAATTTTCCCGGTCCCATCGCCGAAGACGTCGGCACTTAACGCCCAGTCGACGGGATGTAAAAAGAGACTGAGAAGCGATTCAATCTTTGCGTGATCACCGTTGCCGTCGGTCACGGCGTAAGCGTTGAAGATCCGGGCGGCCAAAGGAGACTTAGGCAACACGTATTGGTTGAGCACTTTCGTCGCAAAGCCTGAGAGGACAAAGAGTGGAACCTCTGTACCGATGCGCTCGAGATAGGCGGAAACGTCCGGGATGGGATAAATCACCAAACGCTCAAAAGCCGGTGGCAGATTGCTCGGCGCGCCCTCCAGCCCGAGCGACCATTCGGCCGCCGTGTTGTTCGCAGCATCCAGAGCAAAGTTAACGGCCAACGCTGAACCAACTGTGGGAGAAGCAAGCGATAGATCGGCGGTCAGTTGAAGGGACTTGAGATCCACGACCAGCGTTCCGAAAGCGGATACCTCCGGACCAATAGTCAGCGGATTGCTGGATGGAATCTCGATGGTAATCTGCGTGCCGGAGGAAACTTTAAAGTTAAACCGCGACGGGAGCTGTGTGGCTGATTCAACACTGAAGCTGCGCCGCGTCGCGTCGGCCGCGCCCGTCGAAGAAGGCAGTGTTTTGAGCGCCGTGAGTAACTGCTGTCGTACCTCCGGATCGTTGAGCAGTCGTTTGCCATTCGTCTCGAGATAGCTAATCGGACTCTCAATAAAGTCTAACCATGCTGACGGAGAGATGGTGTAGCCGTCCGCGGTAGACTTCATTAATCCGAGTGCGGCAAGAAACTGTGGCAAGCCCTGGAGCCGGTCGGGTAACGAGAGATTGAAGCCCGTGAGTGCGCCCAGGTGTTGCGAGAATTTCCGGCTCGCATCCGGGTCTTGCAACACGCTGCCAAGCTGCGACGTGAGAAACGTCATCGGATCAGCCAGGAATCCATTCCAGGAGCCAATGTTGATTCCGTATGACTGCAAATTGTTTTGAGCGGGTACCTGGACCACCTCGACGTCCGCCAGGATATCGAGCACCGATTGAAGCAACGGAAAAGATTGGTTCGCGGCCGTTAGTTTCGTCAGCAGAGCGTGCAAAGCGCTTTCCATCACCTGCATGCTCTCGTTGGCGACGAAGGCTTTGGATTGAACATCCTGCACCAGCTCGATGACCTTGCCGGCTGTCCCGGTGAAGCGAACCGTTGGTTTGACGCCCGTGGCATCGACGTTAACGCCAAGGTAAGCGGACTCGATCCCCAGATTAGTAGTGGGCTCGGTAAAGAGCGGCTTGGTGGTGTCGGAGTTGTTGATGAGACAACTTAACGAACAGCTCGGGATGGGCGTGGCCGCTGCGGTTCCGTTTTTTAAAATCAGTCGCACTGCGTAGACAGTCAGCAGCGCCTGCAGTGCTACATCCTGCACGGACTGTTCATTAAGTGACTTGCGCAGACCAAACCCGAGATAGTCCGGAACGGTTTGCCCCGCATCACTTTCTGTCCAGAACAACAACTCCAACCCCCAGGCATTTTTCAGCTTGACGGACCATGGATCGTCGATCGTTCCCTTGCGCGCTGTTGCGGGCTGTGGCGGGACGGCGCCGTCGATTGCCCAGCCAATCATCTGCATCAACGGCTCAGCGTATTCGCCTTTTGAGAACAGTTGGGCGAGATAAGGCCGCAGCACAGAACCGGGACTGGTGAAAAACGCGGAGGGGTTCGTCAACTGCGGGTCAAGCGTGGCCAGATTAAAGACCGGCCAATCATTCGGAAGCGTAATTCCCTGTGACTGGATCGCCGCCGGCAACGAAGGAAGCAGTCCCAACCCTGTGGTCAATAGCGTGCCGAACTTGCCGCCATGCTCAAACAACCACATGCCGGCCGCGCTAATGACGAGTTGAGTAAATGTATCGAGGTCGTGTTGTTCCCACGCGGTTGTCCCGGATCCGAAGTTCAGGTTCCCGATTACGACTGGAGACTGGTTCGACGCGTTGAGCGCGATATTGTCGATGTTCGCAGCCCAATAGAATTGTTTCTGCTTATCCCAACCCGCCGACAGTAAAAGGTCGTCCAGTCCAATGCTTACGCCTGCCACCGGCGCAGTTTTGAGTTTGTATTGATCGGCGGATGGGCCCCTCACCCGCAAACGAGCTGAGACACCGCGCAACCAATCGGCCCCGAACGCGCCTGATCCATCCACGCCAGGCAAAGTGAGATGAAGCAACTCAACGAGAACCTCGAGGTTCGCAGTCACTTCAGAGAGAGGCAACGGCGATGTCAGCTTGATTGCGAACCGTAGGTCGTTGTTGTTTGGTGTCGGCTGCCAGAGTTGCAGATAAGCAACCAGGTTTGCGTCTGGGTTGCTTCCGGGAATATTGGCCAGTTGAATCTGCCACGGATCATTTGGAGTTCCAGAGCCGGACTGTGTTGACACAGTGCCAGTCGAAGTACCGAGGACGCGCGCGAATTCGGGCAGCAGGTGTTGGACGAGCGGCTGGCTGTTGCTGTCCGGTGTGTTAAGGCAGCGGGTGAAATAGCTGCCGAGCGCGCCCACGGGATTCGCAACCAGGGCATCGACGTCATCGATCACGAGGGGAACATTCCACGATGAGCCGGCGCCCTCAGGTGGAATAACTCCCAGCGTCGCGGCCAGACCGGCCGCGAGGTTATTCGCGTCGCTCTTGCCGACACGCAGGAAGTCTTTGATGGCAGACTGGACGATTGGCCCAATAGCATCCTCGAGAAGTTTTATGTCCTGGTCGAAATTGGTTAGAGAGATCTCGGGCCACGCGCCACTCTTGGTCGTGACTGCGGTGAGCCGGAAGGTTGGAGAGAGCGTGCGGCCATTGCCCGCACCGTTCTCGCGGTAGCTCAGGCCCGCTTGTATCGTGCCGATACTGAAAAGCGTCCCGTTGTTTCCTGACGGATCGGCCACGCTAAGGAGTGGCTTCGTCTCATCCGCGGCGTTGAAAGCCACGGCCATTAATTCAAAGGACGGGAATATCCTTTGCTCAAGCGCCGCAATGGTGGTGCCGGCTGACGCCGGATATATCAATTCGATGAGTTCGACCGCGGCCTCGCCACGCATGCCGAGCTGAGGGATGTTTGGCACGGCTTGGGTGAAGTTCATCCTCACGCCGGGAAAAACGTGGAGGTCCCCTGCATCCACCTCGGTCGCGATCGTGAAATTGAAAGTGAAGGGCGTGGCCCCGGGCGCCTCGAAGATCGTAATAGCCCATGGATCCGCGCGGGTCCCTGATCCCTTAACATGGTCGGGAATGTCAGACCCGTCCGTGGCGGGCAACAGGCCGTTGCGTAAGCAGTGCCAAACGTTGAGCCAATTCCTTAGAGTGGCCGGCGAACTCGCAATAGGACCAAGCCACTCACTCAAGAGCGCTTCAACATTGCCGGCGGAAACCAACTGCTGCCAATCGAAAGACTCTATGTCTCCGGCCAAACCCAGCAGGTCTAAAAGGTTGTGAATCAGGTTGCCGGTTTCGCCGGCTAAATTGGATTGGCCCGGCGGGATTCGATTGACGATCTGTGCGGCGAAGAGCGAAATCGCTGTGGAAATCCATTCGTTGGCGTTGATTGCCTCCAGTTGATGCAGCGAGCGATTTGAAGCGGTTGATTCGCCGGGGAGCAGTAGATTCAACAGAACGATTTCATAATCTATTGAAGGCGTGCCGGCGTCGCCGAACGAGAAACTGGTCCCGACCTTCAATCCGTCAAACGAAACTTGCTGGTTGCCGAAAGCGCCGCTGTTGCCTCTCAGCTCAAAACCGAGTTCAACGGGATAGTCAGTAGAGGCTCCCAACAAAAACGGACTGCTGTTACTCGGACCCGGCAATTCAAGCAGAGGAAAATAGGCATACGTGGTCAGGGTGAAGGCATCCGGGTGAAACGTGTGCAACAGCCCGATTCCAATTATGAACTGTGACTGTGCGTCGTTAGTGTTGACGACCAGATAGAGCCCGGCCGGGACAGCATCATCGCCGCTCGCAACTGAGGTTGGGTTATGGAGCGGATACCAGGATCGGTGCGGCGTGTTCGGGTTGCCGAGTTCATTATCAGCACTTAACGCGCTTCCTGAGAGGCTACCCAGAAGGCCCTGCAGGAGCGCGACCAGGTCCGCACCTCGGGCCGTGGGAATCTCTTCGATCTTTCCGCGCGCGTCAGCAAACCAACCGGTATCCAATTCATTACTAATCGTAATGAGCCCGGCAAGCTTCCCGAGCATGATTATGTTGGGATCAATCCCACTAGTATCGAATGGTATTGTTCCGTTGCTCATCGGCAACCTTGCAGCGACGAAGGGTTAGAGCAGGAGCAGGTGATTCCTGCCGAGCGATTTACGAGTTTCGAATGTTCTCAGGAAAAATCGCTCAGGGTGAGAACGGTTTTCCGAGTTGATATGACGGAAGTTCGCCCTTGCAAGACCCTGTCTTCCCAACAGTCCGCCGCTGTTGGTTAACAATCGAGACCGAAAAAGTGGGCGGAGACTATTCGATTGGCGATGGGAAGTCAATGAGTTTCTTAGCCGTAGCAGAGATTTTGCACGCTCCAAGTTGGAGTAATGGTTTGCTTTGAGCGTCCTGCAACTTTATTTACAGGGGTGAGTGTGGCGCGCGGCCGGGCGATCACTGCTTGCCTGTTCGATGTTTGCCGACTACTTTGTTTTTCATGCGAGTGCGTGAATGGAAGCTTGCATGTCGGTCGCTGGAATATGGCGAACGGACGCTCGTGATGGGCGTGCTGAACGTCACGCCAGACAGTTTCAGTGATGGCGGACGGTTCTTTTCGTTCGAGCTGGCCATCGAGCAAGCCGCGCAAATGATTGCGGAAGGCGCCGACATTATTGATGTTGGCGGGGAGTCGACGCGTCCGGGCTCTGAATTCGTTTCTGAAGATGAGGAGTCGCGCCGCGTGATTCCGCTCATCGAGCGGCTCGCCTCGTCATCTTCCACTCCGATTTCAATAGATACAACGAAGCCTTCGGTGGCGCGCGCGGCATTGCAAGCCGGCGCAGAGATCGTCAACGACATCTCCGGCCTGCGTTTCGACCCGGCGATTGCTGATGAGGCCGCAAAGGCAAAGGCCGGCCTTGTCCTGATGCACTCGCGCGGCACTCCGAAAGACATGCAGCAACTCCCACCCGTTGCAGACATCGTGAGCGAAGTCATCACCGGCTTGCGTCAAAGCGTCGCCATTGCCGAAGCGCACGGTGTTCCACGCGAAAGCATCGCTATCGATCCCGGAATCGGTTTTGGCAAGACAGCCGATCAGAACGTTGAGTTGATCGCGAAGTTGGATCAGTTAGCGCGCGCGTTCCCCGATCTGCCGCTGATGATCGGCACGTCGCGAAAATCGTTTATCGGCAAGTTACTTGAGAATGCTCCGACTGATCAGCGTCTTTACGGAACTATAGCAAGCATTGTCGCGGCCGTGATGAATGGCACGCACATCGTCAGGGTTCATGACGTCAAGGCTGCGAATGAAGCGGTGAAGATTGCCGACGCGATTAGGACCACTCGCGCGGCTGACTGATTCGGGCTTTTAAGTTGGCGCCCTCAGGACCCGCCGGTCTTTGCCCCGGGGAACATACCGAGCACTTTGAAAAGCGCGGGCATCACGGCCGCGAAGGCTGAGACAAAAGCGAGCGTGGAATTGTAAAGGTCTCTCTGTGATACGAAGAGAAATCCACCCGCCACGAGCAGAATTATCGCGAAGGGAACCTTCAGATCATCCCAGATGCCGCCTTCCTCCCCACTTTTCCAGGCCTTAAGATTGAACTCGGTCGCCTGTGAGGCCACGAACCTCGAAAAAGTTTCATTCATCGGACGCAGGAACGGCTCTCTCGAAACCAAGCCACTGCGCAAGAGTCGCCGCAAGCTGGGATTTCGAGAGCTGACTAAGCGGTGCGTTGCCAAGTGGACGAGCGTGAGTTTCTCTTCCCTCGAACAGGTTTCCCAAAGCGCATAGTAGTAAGCGTTGCAGCGGTCCTGCACCCGCGAGAAGAGTCTTTCCGTATTCAACTTCTTAAGCTCGCGCAGAGTCATACAATTCTCCGACGGCGGGGTCTCGTGATCCTCGTCCATTCCCAGGAGACTTCGACCAACCTGTTGAAGATACGCCCTCGATTTACATTCGCGTATGAGGGTCTTGATTACACGCTTCACCCGTTTTCTCAATCGCGGGGGTAACGTGTCGATTTCTAGTCGCGCTTCATATGCCTCGACCTCTTTAACAAAGCACTTGGGGTCGCTGACAGTATCCTCAAGATAAAAGCGGCGCAAAAAATTAAAAACGGCAGTGCTGCGATCCCGCTCGTCGTTACTGTAGTTGACTCCATCAGCAGCGGTTGAGGTGGTCGCACCGAAGTTGTAAGCGGTTATGTCCACAGTTGAAGCGACAATGACCCGCTTGTTGCGCGCCAGCAAGTACTCGACCAGGGTTGCTTTTTGGAGGTTTTTCCGGGAATCCGTCCATCCATCTTCGAAGTAATTAATCGCTATCGTATTGATGTCGCCCTCTTCAAGTTGCTTTTCGAACTCGCGCCAGCGGGCATCGTTCATAGTGCGCCAATCAAGAGCCTTAAACTCCTCGCGCGCGAGAAATTTATTCTTGCTCGCCAATGATGATGCTGCCAGCACCAGGAGGTTTTGAGAGGGCGGACACTTCTCAATCTCTGCTCCGTACAACAGAATCGGCTCATCAGTATTGAGCAGAAAAATCCTTCGGCCGATGAAGTTGACCAGCGAAACAAGAAACGTCGGAATTATTAACAAGATCAGAATTAGTCCACCCCACCACAAGATCCCCTCTCCGCGACCCAGCGACGCAGAGTCCGATTCGACGCGCAGAATTGTATGTTCGGGAACTGCATCGACTGTTTCCCTGGTTTGAAGTATCTGTCGATGTGGGTTTGCCTTCGGCCGCAGGAGGCTGCCCGGATTTTGGCCCGCGTCGCTCCTGGTCAATCCGCGCACGGTGAGGCTCAACGAGTTTTCAAACGGGACAATCCACTCGAACGCGGCATCAAAACTCTCGTTCGCGGGCGCGAATGCAGCATCAAGACTTTCGTTCGCGGGCGAGGCCTGCGGAGATGGCCGGCTTTCGGGGAGATTCTTCAGGGTGCTGTTAAAGAAAAAGTTGACGTAAACATCGTACGGCTTATTGGGCTCCAGATTCAGACGTCTCCGCACGATCTCCATGCCCTTAATGCGCATCGGGTCGTTCACGTTATAGGGCGAAAGATATTGAGTCTGGATTCTTCCGGCCCGCTCCTCGAGTCCGCGGGCGATATTAATCTGACCCAAACGAACGAAAAGCTTCATCTCGCGATCGTAAGCAAACTTAAAGAATGCCAACATGGGAAAGACGCTCACCAGCATAAGAAGTGAAACCAGTGTGAGCACATAACCGTGCTTGTAGTTGAGCGGGGTATGTCTCTCGACAAATGACTTAAACTTTTTGGCGAAGCTATCGAACTCTTCTCTGAGATTGTGACCGCGAAAACGAACCAGCGACGGTTTGCTTTCGATAAAAGTTTGTAACGACTGGCCGCAATCGGCGAGATCAGCTTTCAGATTATAGTGATGGACCAGAAAACCGATTGCGGGCAACAGGACAAGCACGATAACCACCAACCAACGATTGAAACTTGCAATGGCGATGGCGAAAACCAAGGCCAACAGCAGATTGACGGCAATGGACAGATAATAGTTCACCGCTCGCTTCTCGTAGGGCCAAAGCAGAGAGGACCGATCCTCACGTTTCCCGATGTAATACATTCCCCAAAAAAGCAGAAGCACCGCCGCGTACAGGCAGAAGAGATAAATGGCGTAGGCGATGAATTCAAGGCACCCGGCACGGGCTATCTGTTTGTCTCTGAAGGTGACCAGCGACCAGGGCGTGTTAGGAATCGAACGCACAAAGATGCGATGCCCGACGCCCAGGTACTGCGCATTCATAATTTTGCTCTCGCGAGCCAGGATCACTGAACGCAAATACTTGTCATTGTCAGTCTCGCGAAAAAAGTTTTCCACCTGATTCCTGGTGTCATCTGAATGAAACAGCACATCGCCTTCGTTGTTGATGACGCAGTATCCGTAACCCAAGTCTCTGGGCAGCACCACGCGGACTAGCGACAACGCGGCAAGATCAAGAGTGGCGACCCAACCCTCCTTAGCGGGCGTGGAACCCTGCGTGGCGGGTATGGAACCTTCCGTCGCGCGCTTGGAAGCTGACTGCACGGGGATGGATAAAATGACTTGTTGGCTGCCGGTAGCTCTGGAATAGACCGGTTCTAAGTAGTAGTCCAATCCGTTCCAGTCCCAAGCTCTTTTGGCTCGAATATCCTGGAAGTACGCCCTGTCTGAGACGGACACGAACGAGGGAGAAGTCGTTCTGGTAGTCCATTTGATCCTTTGCTGCCCACTGGGATCGACCCAGGATGCGGTAGTTAAGTAAGGGTACTTATCGAGCAATTCTGTTTTGAGCAGGTTGGTTCGGCCAAAGCATCTCTTCCTCCCGGTTTGGCCGCTAGCGTCTTTGGCATCTCGGCACGCATTTGGTAGTTCATCTTTTTGTTCGACTTCATCGAGTTTCAGATCGGGCGGGTTTGGCGATTCTGGCGGGCCAGCTTTGCCGTCCTCATCAGCTAGATCGGCGGCGGCTAGCTTTTCGACCAGTTTGTTTCTCTCGTTAAGCTCTGCCAGTTGTTCGCGCGCACTGTCCACTTCAGCTTCAAAGTTCCGCACTATTTCATTCGAAAGAACCACCAGCTGGTCATCCATCCGGTAGTGAAGACCAATGTAGATCAGGCCGTAGGCCAGGAATGCCGTAAGCACCGCGCTGCCGACAAGGGTTGAAAAAGCCAGGAAGTATATGTCCGCGACGCCCATTACGTCCTTGGGCCGCATAAAAAGCAGCTTCAAGAACGGAAACCCGAGCACGACCAGGACGAGGAGAAAAGTAAAAACAATCAGGATCGTGTACGAGATGGCTCTGCTCTGTGAGTTGAAATGTGACGTGCGTACCAGTCCGCCAGCGACCCATTTGATAGGTTGACGATCCGGCGCACTGGTCTTCGCCAGCGATAGGTCAATCGGTTGGGCAAAAAACTTGTAATCGGTTTCGGCCACAACTACGTCTGCAACATTTCCGTTTTGCTTGAATCGGGCAAAATCGATCTTGGCTTCGTGCCTGCTCGACAAAGCGTTAAAGTCGGTTAGACCCACCTCGTCGGGCGCCCACTGGTACAACAGCTTGCCATCGGCATCGGCAATAAAGACGCTGTTGAAATCTTTGCCATTTACGAATCGATTAAAAAAGGCGGAAAGAAAATCGTCTAGATTGCTTTCCACGTGAATTCGTACGGGGTCGCACGAGGAACCCGGCCGGGCCAGGTAATCAAAAGCGAGCTTACGAGTGCCGCCGTCTCGCTTAATCTCGAGCGTCAACCCCTCTGGGGCCGCATTCTGAGGTTCCTCTTTGATGGTGACAGTTTGAAGTTGCCGGTCATCGAGCACGGAGCTTAGCGATTCTTTTTTCTGACTCTCGATTGTCTTGGGGTCTTGGGCCTCGCACGTACCCGGTTTGTAGTAAGACCGCGCGACTTTCTCCGCAGCCGTGGAATAGGCGGTTCCGATGGCGTCGACTTTCTTTTCGACCCCACGCCCCAGCACGGCCAGCAAACGAAAGTTACGATTCGTGAAGTAGTCTTTCTGACCATCGTAATAAAAGAAGAAGTAAAGGCAGAACGGTGTTACCAGGATGAACAAAGTTCCCAGCAGAATGTTGATTTGTTTCCGCCTGGAGAGCTTATTTCCCATCTGTGGTGACCCGACTACAAGGCACGAAGAAGAATTAGGAGTTGTCCTGTCCCCTAAAGGTAATGACAGGTCGAAACAAAGTGTTTCGTCCCCCGGAGGATCTCCCTTCCGGGGAGAGACTCACTTTCAAATGCTCAAAAAATCGGCAAGCCTGATCGGAAACGAAGATGGGCGGTCAACAACGAGAAAACCAGGCTACTTGAGCGAAGCGGGCAATAGTTATCTCACTTTGGGCTGCAAAGCAAGTTTTTTGCAGTGTACGAGACGGAATAGTTTACTAGAACCCACTTTCATCTGCCGATGGGCCATAGATCGCCGGGACAGGAATGTCGAGCAGGCGCAGATAAACGCCGAGTTGTGCGCGGTGATGAATGAGGTGGCTCAGAATGAACCCCCGTATCACCGCCGTGCGTGGCAAAGTGAAGAATGTCTTGCCGGCCATCTTCAATGACCACTTGCCGTGCCAGTTCTCATCGGTAGCCGCTTCCAGCGCGGCGCGCGCCGAAGCAACATTCTTATCGAACACTGCCAGCAATTCTTTTGTCGACTTCGCTTCTGGTTCGCTGTAGGGTTCGGCACCCTCCGGCTGGACGTCCAATTCGTCACCCACAAAGGTTGACGCGGTCCAACCGGGAATGTTTGCAACATGAGAAGACAGAGCGCCGAGAGTCATCGATTTCTCGTGAGGCTTCCAGTGGAACTTGCCGTCTGGCACTCGTTCGAGGCTCTTGCGTGTGCTCGCCATCTCATGATCAAACTCGGGCAGAATCGATTTGCTGATTGACATGACTCATCTCCTTTGATGGTAAGTGATTTCCAGTTCCTCTGTGTCTCAGTGGAGCTTTGTGTCTCTGTGGTGAATCATCGCGGGATGACATCTCACCACAGAGTCACAGAGAATTTCACAGAGACACAGAGTAGTAGGCCTCAACTCCATGCAGCTCTTTGTAAGGGCGAGGGATTATAAGTATCCTACGCAGTCTTCATCAAGCACGAGGAGTTTCCCGCAGGGTGTCGGATTTTATCTTTGCGGAACTTTGCGTCTCTGCGTCTTTGCGTGAAATTTCTTTTAGGACTTTGCTCACGCCAAGACGCAAAGTCGCAAAGAAACGCAAGCAGGAGACCAACGGCTAATCATCCACGAATGAATAACAAATACGACGTCATCGTCATCGGAGGCGGTCACAACGGCCTGGTGAACGCCGCGTATTTGGCGCGCGCAGGCAAGCGTGTGCTCGTACTCGAACGGCGATACGTGCTCGGTGGCGCGGCAGTAACGGAAGAGGTCTTTCCCGGCTTCAAATTCTCAGTCTGTTCGTACGTCGTGTCGCTGCTGCGGCCGGAAATCATTCGCGAACTGGATCTGCCGCGCCATGGTCTGGAGATTTTGCCGCTCGACGGCACGTTCACGCCGATGCCGAACGGCGATTACTTGTGGCGCGTCAACGATCATGCGAAGACGCGGCGCGAGATCGCCCGGCATTCGAAGCTCGATGCCGAAGCGTACGACGAATACGGCAAGGCGATGGTTGAGATGGCGCACTTCGTCAAGCCCGTCATGAACATGACGCCGCCCGATCCGGCTTCGCTAAATCCGAAAGGGTTGCTCGACCTGCTGACGATGGGTCGCCGTTTTCAGAAGCTTTCGCCGGACGACAAATACAACCAGGTGCAGTTGATGACGATGAGTGCCGTCGATTTTCTCGATCAATGGTTCGAGACGGACGTGCTGAAAGCGACGATGTCCGCGTCGGGAATCATCGGCACGTTTCTCGGCGTGCGCTCGCCGGGAACAGCATATGTGCTGCTTCATCATTACATGGGCGAAATCGACGGCGCGTTTCGCTCGTGGGGGCTGTCGCGCGGCGGTACCGGCGCGATTTCGAATGCGATTGCCGAGGCGGCGCGCGAAGCCGGCGCTGAGATTCGAACCGAAACGCCGATCGCGAAAATTCTTTTGCGGAACGGCGAAGCGAAAGGCGTAGTGCTGGAAAACGGCGATGAGTTCTACGCCGACGTCATCTCATCCAGCGTCGATCCGCGTCTGACGTTCATGAAGATGGTTGGCGAGGAACATTTACCGGAAGACTTCGTCGACGACATCAAGCGCTACAAGTTTCGCGGTTCGTCCGGCAAGGTGAATCTTGCGCTCGATGCTTTGCCGGATTTCAAATCGTTGCCCGGCGCCGGGCCGCATCTGCGCGGCGCAGTCTCAATTTCTCCGAGCGTCGAATATATGGAGCGCGCCTACGACGATGCGAAATACGGGCGATTTTCACGCCGGCCCTACATCGACATGGTGATTCCGTCGCTTACTGATCCTTCGGTTGCGCCGCCCGGCAAGCATGTCATGTCATGCTTCGTGCAGTACGCGCCATACAATTTGAAGGAAGGGAACTGGGACGAAAAGCGCGAAGAGTTCGGCGACACCGTCATCAATACCATTGCTGAGCACGCGCCGAACATTCGAGACATCATTCTGCACCGCCAGGTGGTAACGCCGCTCGATCTCGAGCGCGAATTTGGGTTGTCGGAAGGAAACATCTTCCAGGGAGAGCTAACTTTGGAGCAGCTCTTCTTCCTCCGACCGGCTCCGGGTTGGGCGCAGTATCGTTCGCCAATCAAGAACCTTTACATGTGCGGCTCGGCGACGCATCCGGGCGGCGGCATCATGGGCGCGAACGGGCGGAACGCGGCGATGATGATTCTGAAAGACAAGAATTAGCCGCAGATTAACGCGGATAACACAGATATGAAAAGACAATTCCCTTGCATGCTTTGTCCTGATCCGCGTCTATCGGCTTTAATCCGCGGCTGAATGCTCATGGCTAAAAGCATCATCATCCTCGGCTCGGGCCACAACGCGCTGGTCACCGCGTACTATCTGGCGAAGGCTGGACTGAAGCCCTTGGTGCTCGAGCGCCGTGAAGTTGTCGGCGGCGCCTGCGTTACTGAAGAATTTCAGCCGGGCTTTCGCTGTTCGACTTTGGCCGGCAGCGCCGGCCCCCTTCTGCCGCAGATCGTCAACGACCTCCAACTAAAAAAATATGGCGTCGAGTTCATCACACCGGCCACCAAAGTCTGCGCATTAAATCTGAACGGGCCGGCGATCAGCATTTACGAAGACGCCAGGCGCACGAGCGAAGAGCTGGCGTTGGTGTCGGCGCGCGATGGGGCGAAGTATCCGGAATTCGTCGCGGCATTTGAGCACATCGGTCGCGCCCTCAGGCCTTTGCTGACGATGACGCCGCCGAACATCGACGCGCCGTCGAAGAGCGAGTTGTGGAACCTTGGAAAACTTGGCTGGGCAATTCGCGGGCTGGGAAAGAGAGATGAATATCGGCTGCTGCGTTACGGCCCAATGGCGGTTGCCGATCTGGCTGCCGAATGGTTCGAGACTGAATCATTGAGAGCAATCGTCGCCGCCCGCGGAATATTCGGCGCGTTCGCCGGTCCCTGGTCAGCGGGAACGTGCGGCCAGCTCTTGTTACAGGCGGCGAACGATGGCAGCGCAATCGCGCCGTCAGTTTTCGTCAAAGGTGGCATGGGCGCTTTGACGCAGGGGCTCGCGAAGGCAGCCACTGACGCCGGAGCGGAAATTCGCACGAACACGGAAGTAGCGCGAATCGAAATCGCTGACAGCCGAGTATGGAAAGTTGTGCTCTCGAGTGGTGAAGAGTTGCCGGCGTGGACGTGCGTGTCGTCGCATGATCCGGGAATGACGTTGCTGGAGTTCATCGACTTGGGTGAGTTGGAGCCAGCGTTCCGAAGCAAGATTCAGAACTATCGCGCGGTGGGAACAGTCGCAAAGGTACATCTGGCGCTGACGGCGCTGCCGAAATTCGATGGTTACAGAACCGCGAGCGGTAGCGAGCGGGTTAATGCGACACCCGCGATTAACGAGAAGCTCTCCGGCCGCATTCACATCGGCCCGGAGATCGACTATCTCGAGCGCGCTTTCGACGCGGCGAAGTACGGTGACTTCTCAACGCAGCCGTACATGGATATTACGATTCCGACGCTTACCGATTCGTCTTTAGCTCCGACCGGCGCCCATGTGATGTCGATTCATGCGCAGTTCGCGCCCTATGAACTCCGGTCCGCAGGCCGCCGGCCTGCTGGCATGCCGGAGGCATGCGTACCGAATGACTGGGATTCTCGCCGGGAAGAGCTCGGTGATGTAATCGTCAACGCGCTGACGGCGTACGCACCGAACCTGAAGGAGCTAATCGTGGGCCGGCAAGTCTTGACGCCGCTCGACCTTGAACGAACGTACGGGCTCAGTGGTGGGCACATTCATCATGGCGAGATGTCTCTTGATCAGCTCTTCGCGTTCCGGCC